>DATAPF010000065.1:0-35627 GCA_036265355.1 Kofleriaceae bacterium
GGCGGTGCCGGAGCTCCCACGCGTGGCGGAGCTGGGGTGGCCCCAGATCCGCGCGGCGAACGCGGCGCTGCAGATCGACGCCGATACGATCGCCGGGCCATGGGACGGCACGCCGGTGGACTACGGGCGGATCGTGGGGCACCTCTGCGCCGTCGATGGATTGGCATGACGATCCACGGAACCCGACGTGGCCCACTCTCAAGAAGTCGCGTGAGCGGCTCGTGCCGCGCCGCGCGTCGTCGGGCATCTCGACCAGCAGTCCAGGCTCGCTGCCCGTCGAAGCCCGGGACGACGGCGATGACGGCGACACCAAGAGCCCCAAGCGGACGCATGGGTTCCGCGCGCGCAAGAAACCCGCGGTGGACGTGAGGTTCTCCGCCGCCGCCGCGCCAAGGGCTTCGACTCGAGGTTGGGTGTAACTCACACCAGGTGCAGGGTCGGCAGCGCGAACGGAATGTACATGAGCCCGAGTGGGTTGCCGCGGCACAATAGCCTCAGGCGGGCCAGCTTGACCGCGCGCCCGACCTCCTCGCCGGCGAGGAAGCGGCTCACCAGCTCGGTACCGATTTGAACCGCGATCGGCTCGAAGTTGGTGATCTCGGTACCGATGACGCCGGCGGCGTTGGCCTGCCACGCCAGCGCCGCCAGCAGGCTGAACATCGCTTCGGGTGAGGTCGCGGTGGTATGGCAGCCGTTCAAGATCACCAGCGGCCGGGTCGGCTCGCTCCAGTGCAAGAACTTGTCGATGAAGGTCTGTGCCGTGATCATGTCGCTGCCGGGCGCGCCGACCTCGAGGAACGGCGTCTGCTGCTTGGTGAGTCCCCCGTGGCAGTAAAAGTAGATCAGGGGCCGGGTCTCGCCGACCAGCCGCTGGATACAGGTGTCGCGATCGTCGATCACCTCGAGCCAGTCGGTCGCCAGCGCGGCGAGCGCTGCCATGTGGGTCGAGCGCTGCACGAAGCTGGGATCGGTGGAGATCGGGGCGAATCCGCGCGCTGCCGCTCCGCGCGCGATCGTGGTAGCGACCTCGCCTTTGGGCAGGTGGATCGGCAGGCCCAGCTCGTGGCGAAAGCCCCAGAAGCCGCCGGCGCACACCACGTGATCGTCCTCGTAGTGCGGGCAGTTGCCAAGGAAGCATGGCTCATTCTCGAGCGGGGTACCGGCCGCGATCGCGGCACTGCTGACCTCACACAGGGCGAGGTTCTTGCGAGCCGGATCGAGCGGATAGTCGTAGACCATCGCCATCGGCACCACCGCATCGGGGGATATCTTGAGCGCGATCTGCACCCGGCCGGGTCGCCGCATGGTCTCTCGCAGAGCACGGGCGTCGGGTCCGAGGAAGCCAAACTGCGTGATGATCTGACCCCACAGGTTGGCGCCGCGCACCGCCAGGATCTTGTAGGCGGCCTCCATGACCGGGCGATCGGGCGAGCTGGTGAAGCGATAGGTGTGGCGGGTCGAGTCCCAGTCCTCCTCGGCGCCCCACGCTACCCACTGGAGCGCTTTGCGCGCGTAGCCCACCGCCTCGGCGAGCAGGGCTCCGTTGAGGTGGCCGTCGTGGATCAGCTCGGGTACACCGGCGTTCGACGCCACGAACCGGAACGAGTGGGTGCCGTGGCCATCGTCGTTGACGAGGATGCTGAGCAGATGCTCGGTGCCGGAGCCGAGGCGATGGGTGTCGAGGCTCGTGCTGAGGTTGTAGTCGCAGCCCCGGCTCACCGCGCCCGGCCGATCGCGCCCGGACCAGGTGACCTCGACGCTCACCAGGTGCGACTGCAGCAGGATGCCGCGATGGTAGATGTTGCAGCGCAATGCAGCGCGGCCAAAGGTCCAGGGCGTGCGCACCGCGAAGCACAACCGCGTGGCCTTGAGCGCGTCCGGCGTCTCGAGCCAGGCCGGCTGCACGACCCGGTTTCCGCCGGCACGGATTTGCACGCGGCCATGGCGAGCCGGGCCGATCCGGAGCTGGCGCGGGAATCCGAACAGGATCACGTCGAGCGTGTCGCCGTCGTGCAGGTCCCCGAGCGCCACGGCGCCGCCAGCCGAGCCGGCGATCACCTGCGGCTGGATCTCGAGTAGGCGAGCGGCGCGACGATCGCGACCGTGATCGCGGCGGTGATGCCGGCGACCATGCTGACGGTCGCGGAGCACGCTGCGATCGCCGCGATCAGTGAGACGAGCGTGCGCGCGCGCAGCGACGTGCGCTGGGCCAGCAGCACGCCGAGCACCAAGCTCAGCGCGATCGCTCCTCCCATCGTCACGATGTCCGTGCGTGTGCTGTCACGCGCCTCCCCCCTCTGCGCTCAAGGTTAATCCGATCGCGGATGGTTTCGCCAGGGGATCCACGAGTCCGCAGGCACGCGATCGGTTTACAATGGCCGCTCGCGAACATGACATCACGCAGGACAGGCTTGCCGGCCGCGGACCGAGGGAGCGCGTTCCTGGCGCTGTGCGCGGTGGCAGCGGCCGGCTGTACCGAGCCGGCGAAGCCGTCCGCCGCGCCGGCGAGCACGGCAGTCGGTCAGCCCGCAACCGCGAAGCCGGCCGATGCCGCTCCGCGCGCGTTCGACGGCAGCTCGCAGCTCGTGACCTGGAAGTGCACCGGGAGCCCGTGCCCGTGGGGCGACTCGCTGACCAACCATGCGCTGGTCTGGCCGGCGCCGTCGGGGCCAAGCAGCGCGCGCCTGGGCTACACGGTGTCCGCCGCGGTGTATCTCCCCGGCACCCGGGCCAACGGCGCCGATCTCCAGCTGCACACCGGCACGGCGCGCGTCCACGCCGGACCTCCCGGCGAGCCGACGCACCCCGTGCTGGCGACGCTCACCGAGGGCCAGACGTTTCACGTCGCCGGGATCGCGGCCGGCGAGGTCCTGAGCGTGCAGGCCGACCTGCCGTTCACCTACCACGTGACGCTGCGGGCGCCCGGCGAGATCGATCCGCGGGACGCCGCGCCGCGCGTCGGCGATCCGCGCGCGGAGCTCCGCCCCGCCGCGCCGCGTGCCCCCGAGCCGCGCACCGAGACCCGCCCCGCCGAGCACCCGGCGCCGGCCCGCCCGGTGCCCGTTCCCACCGGCCCTCCCGGGCCCGTGATCCGCTCGATCCCGGCGCGCTGGCGCTGCCACAAGACGCCGGGGTGCTTCAGCGATCCGTGGCCGGGCTCGGTCATCGCCTGGCCCGAGTGGTCGGCGCACCAGGACAACGGCCGCACCGGCAACGTGCTGCGCTTCGTGTACTCGACCCGGGGCGAGCCGCTGTATCCGTACATGGGGGCGTGGGCGCACGGCTGCGAGGTCACGGCGGTGTCGGGGACGGTCAAGGTCGTCGAGTGGAAGCGCGGCTCCGAGCAATGGCGCGAGACCGTGCTCCACGCGGGCGAGGTCCACGTGATCGCGCTGGCCCCGCCGGAGGACGGCGCGCTGATCGAAGGCCCCGACGACTCGTCGATCTTCCGCGTGACGCTGCGGGGCTGCACGCCGCAGCGGATCCGGCCGTAGCGGGACGCCATGGACTTTGCCCTGACCGCCAGCCAGCTCGCGATCGTCGACAGCGTGAAGCAGCTGTGCGCGGGGTTCGATCTCGAGTACTGGCGCCGGCGCGACGCCGAGGCCAGCTTCCCGCACGACTTCTACGCCGCGATCGCCCGGGCGGGGTACCTCGGGATCGCGATGCCGGCGCAGCACGGCGGCGCCGGGCTCGGCATCACCGAGGCGGTGCTGGTGATGCAGGCGATCGCGCAGTCCGGCGCGGGGCTGTCCGGCGCGTCCGCGGTGCACATGAACATCTTCGGGCTGCACCCGGTGGTCGTGTTCGGCACCGCGGAGCAGCAGGCGCGCTGGCTGCCGCCGGTGATCCGCGGCGAGCACAAGGCGTGCTTCGGCGTCACCGAGCCGGACGCCGGGCTCAACACGCTGGCGCTCAAGACCTCCGCGGTGCGCGACGGCGACCACTACGTGGTCAGCGGGCAGAAGATCTGGATCTCCACCGCGCAGGTCGCGCACAAGATGCTGCTGCTGGCGCGGACCACGCCGATCGCCGAGCGCGCGGCGCCGACCGACGGGCTGACGCTGTTCTACACCGACCTCGATCGCAGCCGCGTCGAGGTCCGCGAGATCGAGAAGCACGGCCGGGCGTGCGTCGACTCCAACCTGGTGTTCCTCGACGGCTGGCGGATCCCGGCGGCCGACCGGATCGGCGAGGACGGCAAGGGGTTCCACTACATCCTGCACGGGTTCAACCCCGAGCGCATGCTGATCGCCGCCGAGGCGGTCGGGCTGGGCCGCGCGGCGCTGCAGCTCGCGGCGCGCTACGCGAGCGAGCGCATCGTGTTCGACCGCCCGATCGGCAAGAACCAGGCGATCCAGCACCCGCTCGCGCAGCGCTGGATGGAGCTCGAGGCGGCGAACCTGATGATCCTCAAGGCGGCGTGGCTCTACGATCAGGGCCAGCCGTGCGCCGCGGAGGCCAACGCGGCCAAGTACCTGGCGGGCGAGGCCGGATATCGCGCCTGCGAGACCGCGGTGATGACCCACGGCGGCATGGGCTACGCGAAGGAGTACCACGTCGAGCGCATGCTGCGCGAAAGCCTGATCCCGCGGATCGCCCCGGTGAGCCGCGAGCTGATCCTGAGCTTCATCGCCGAGAAGGTGCTGGCGCTGCCGCGATCGTACTGACGGTCACGGCGCGCCGTTCGGGTCCCAGCCGGTGGCGAGGCCCTCCTCGAGCTCGTCGAGCCGCGCCATCGCCGCGGCGTCGAGCGCGAAGTCGAACACCGCGGCGTTCTCGGCGATGCGCTCGCGGTGGACCGACTTGGGCAGCACGATGAAGCCGTGCTGGATGGCCCAGCGCAGCAGGACCTGGGCCGGCGTGCGGCCGGTGGCGTGCGCGGTCGCCGCGATGGCGGGGTGGGCCAGGCGCTGGCCGCGGGTCAGCGGGCTGTAGGCCTCGATCGCGATGCCGTGCTCGCGGCACAGCGCGCAGGTGTCGCGGCGCTGGAGGAACGGCGACAGCTCGATCTGGTCAACATGCGGCACGATCCGGGCGTCGCCGAGCAGCTCGCGCAGGTGCGGCACCAGGTAGTTGCTGACCCCGATCGCGCGCGCCTTGCCGTCGGTGAACGCGCGCTCGAGCGCCCGCCACGAATCGCGCCGCCGGTCGGGGACCGGCCAGTGGATCAGGTAGAGGTCGACATGGTCCATGCCCAGCCGGGCCAGGCTGGCGTCGAGCGCGCGCAGCGCGGCGTTGTAGCCGTGGTCGTCGTTCCACAGCTTGGTCGTGACGAACACCTGATCGCGGGGCACGCCGCTGGCCCGGATCGCGGCGCCGACGTCGGCCTCGTTGCCGTAGATCCGCGCGGTGTCGACGTGGCGATAGCCGAGCTCGAGCGCCGCGGTCACGGCATCGCGGGTCGCCGCTCCCGCCGGCGACAGGTACACGCCGAGGCCGACCTGGGGGAGCTGTGCGCCGGTGGCGAGCGCGATCCGCGTGGTGGTGACCGACATGGCCCGGACTATAGTGGCAGGCCGGGAATTTGCTCGGTGGTGGCGCCGGTAGAACGGTGATGTCGAGCTCCCCCCCGCCCGTGCGGTCCCGGACCCGCCGGATCGCGCGCGAGATCCTGACGGTCGCGGTGTTCGCGCTGGTGCTGATGTCGGCGCGCGCGTCGCTCGCGGACCACTACCTCGTGCCGACCGGCTCGATGCAGCCCACGGTCGAGATCGACGATCACGTGCTGGTCAACAAGGCGGCCTACGGGCTGCGCGTGCCGTTCTCGCACAGCTACCTGGCCCGGTTCGGCGGACCGGCGGCCGGCGACGTGGTGGTGCTCGACGCTCCGGACGAGGACAAGGTGCTGCTCAAGCGCGTGGTCGGCGTCCCCGGCACGCGGGTCGAGGTCCGCGGCGGCCGGATCTGGCTCGACGGCAAGCTCGCGCCGGTCGAGTCGCGCGGCGACGAGCTGTTCGAGCAGCTCGGCCGCGCCGATCACGCGCTGCGGCTGACCCGCGGCGGCGGGCCGGACTGGGGACCGGTCACGATCCCCGACGACCGCTACCTGGTGATGGGCGACAACCGCGGCGATAGCCGCGACGGCCGGTTCTTCGGCCTGGTGACGCGCGAGGCCATCCTGGGCCGCGCGGTCGGCGTCATCTGGCGCTCCGGGCCGACCTGGGACGGGCTCTGAGCCAGCGCTGGCCAGCGCTGGCCCGCGCTGGCCGGGTTCGCGATGTTTCCCGTCCTGGACAGCCGGAGAAACGCACGGTAACTAGCCAGTATGGCGACATTCTTGCAGGTCTCGCGTGTCGTTCCTCTCGGCCCGCGCGCCGTCGTCGCGGGGCTCGCGCTCGCGGTGGTCGCGGCGTGCGGCGGATCGGGCGGACCCGGCGCGAGCCATGCCCGGGCGCCGGACTGCAAGATCGAGGTCCTGCCGAACCCGCCCGGCGACGGCTACGTCCGGGTCGGCGAGATGGACTTCCCCGGGCAGGTCATGTTCAAGCGGAAGTACCAGTACACGAGCCCGTACACGCTGGCCAACAACATGCGCCAGCAGATCTGTGCAGCCGGCGGCGACACGCTGGTGGCCGACCGCAACGCGGCGGGAGAGATCACCCACGCCACGGTGTTCCGCCACATCGACGAGTCCGACATCCCGGCCCCGTACACCAAGCAGCCGCCGCCCAAGGCCGAGACCTGCGAGGCCGGGTGCGGTCCGGGCTTCACGTGCGATCACGACGCGTGCGTGCCGCAGGCCCAGGCCTCGCCGTGCGAGCCGGCGTGCGGCGACGGACAGACCTGCGGCGCCGACCGGCTGTGTCATCCCGCCGAGTGACCGGTTCGCGGGCCCTCTCGCATAAGGAATGCGATATGCGACCTCGATGACCTGACGGTGATCGACAGCAACGTCACCGACGGCAGCACGCTGCTCGATGGCGATCTCCACGAGCTCGACATCGAGCTGACCCGGGACGACATCACGGCGTGCGCCGCGGTGTCCGGCACCCAGGTCTGCCGGTAGGCCGGCGGCCTCGGGAAGCGTCGCGGGGGATCCTCGGAAGCAGCCCGTGGGCCCGCTCCGCGAGCCGTCGGTTCCAGCGTGCCACGTACGGGATCTCGCTGACTCCCGCTGCAGTGTGCGCCAGCGCTCGCGGGGGATGACCCACCGAGGCGATACACCTCGCGACGCCGAGTTGCCGTCGTGATAGGCATCGGAGGTTGAAGGGCAAGAGGAAATCTACGCGTTCGACGACCTTGCGTCGCCGCACGCCGGAACGGAGCTCCGTGCGCCCAGCACCGGTCTCCGTCACGACCCCCAAGATCGCGACGCCGACCACCGCGCGGACGCGGCCTCGCGCAGGGCCGTCGCCCGCGCCGGAGGTCGAACCAGCCCGCTCCGCCGCCGAGGCCGGTGTGTCACCCCCGGCCGCGCCCGAGGACGACGCCGCGATGGCGGTTCCGTTCCGCAGCTCGGTGCTCATCGTCGGCATCGGCGCATCCGCCGGCGGGCTGGAGGCGCTCGAGCAGTTCCTGGGCAACGTCCCGGGCGAATGGGACGCCGCGTTCGTGATCGTCCAGCATCACGATCCGGCCCACGGCCACACGCTCGTCGAGGTCCTGCGCAACATGGCGCACGTCGAGGTGGTGGAGGCCGGCGACGGCACCTGCATCGAGCCGCGCCACGTCTACGTGATCCCTCCCGGCAAGAACATGTCGGTGCTGCACGGGACCCTGCACCTGTTGCCGCAGCCCTCCGACGGCAGCCGCGTCCTCCCGATCGACTTCTTCTTCCGCTCGCTCGCCCACGATCAGGGCGAGCGCAGCGTCGGCGTGATCCTGTCCGGGATGGGCAGCGACGGCACGCTCGGCCTGCGCGCGATCAAGGAGGCCGCCGGCGTCGCGTTCGTGCAGTCGCCGAGCTCCGCCAAGTTCGACAGCATGCCGCGCAGCGCGATCGACGCCGGGCTGGCCGACGTCGTGCTCCCGGTCGCCGAGCTGCCGGAGCGGATCTTCTCGTACCGCGATCACGCGAGCGCGGTGCACGCCAGCGCCGCGGTCCGCGCGCCCACCGTGCAGAACACGGTCGAGAAGATCTGCGTGCTGCTCCGCGACTACTCGGGCAACGACTTCACGCTCTACAAGCGCAGCACGATCGACCGGCGGATCGAGCGCCGGATGGGCCTGCACCAGATCCACGACCACACGCACTACCTGCGGTTCCTGCGCGAGCACCCGCAGGAGATCGAGATCCTGTTCAACGAGCTGCTGATCGGCGTGACCAGCTTCTTCCGCGATCCCGGGGAGTGGGACCGGCTGCGCAGCGAGATCGTGCCCGAGCTGGTCGCGCAGCGCGGTGGCGAGAGCGCCCTGCGGGCGTGGGTGCCGGGCTGCTCGACCGGCGAGGAGGCGTACTCGCTCGCGATGGTGTTCCGCGAGGTGCTCGAGCCGGTCAAGACCCTGCGCCCCGTCAACCTGCAGGTGTTCGCGACCGACCTCGATTGCGGCGCGATCGAGAGGGCGCGGCTCGGGATCTACCCGGACAACATCGCGGCCGACGTGTCGCCCGAGCGGCTGCGCCGGTTCTTCGTCCACGACGACCGCGGCTACCGGGTCAGCAAGGACATCCGCGAGACCGTGGTGTTCGCGCCGCAGAACGTGCTGACCGATCCGCCGTTCACCAAGGTCGATGTCGTGGCGTGCCGCAACCTCCTGATCTACCTGTCCGGCGAGGTCCAGAAGCGGCTGATCCCGCTGTTTCACTACTGCCTCAACCCCGGCGGTGTGCTGCTGCTCGGCACGGCCGAGACCGTCGGCGGCTTCACCAACCTGTTCGCGCCGGTCGAGGGCGGGAGCCGGCTGTACCGCCGGCTCGATCAGTCGCCGGTGCTGCCGCTCGACGTCCACTTCGCGCCGTTCGGTCGCCGTCGTCCTCCGCCGGACGACCAGCGCGTGCCACCGGCCCCGATCAGGCCCGTGCCACCGAACCTGCAGGCCCTGGTCGACCGGCTGCTGATCCAGCGGTTCGGCCCGCTCGGCATCCTGTGCGATCCCCAGGGCGACGTGCTGTACGTCAGCGGCCGCGCCGGCAAGTACCTCGAGCCCGCGGTCGGCAAGGCGAGCAACAACATCTTCTCGATGGCGCGCGAGGGCCTGCGCTTCGAGCTGTCGCGCGCGTTCGCCGGGGCGCTGCGCCGGCCCGATCGCCCGGTCACCGTCCGCGACCTCGAGGTCGGCACCAACGGCGGCACCCAGATCGCCGACCTGACCGTGCAGAGCCTGGCCGAGCCCAGGGAGCTCGCCGGCACGGTGATCGTGCTGCTCCGCGAGCCCGAGACCCCCGCGCCGGCGGTGCGCCGGGCGCCGAGGATGCGCGGCGGCGGTGCGCCCCCGGACGAGCGGGCGGACGAGCTGCGGCGCACGCGCGAGCAGGTCCAGACCATCCGCGAGGAGATGCAGACCTCGCAGGAGGAGCTCAAGTCGAGCAACGAGGAGCTGCAGAGCACCAACGAGGAGCTGCAGAGCACCAACGAGGAGCTGACGACCTCCAAGGAAGAGATGCAGTCGCTCAACGAGGAGCTGCAGACCGTCAACCACGAGCTGCAGTCCAAGGTCGACGAGCTGTCACGGTCGAACAACGACATGAAGAACCTGCTCAACAGCACCGACATCGCGACCCTGTTCCTCGACGCCGATCTGCGGGTCCGGCGGTTCACCACCGCGACCGCACAGATCATCAAGCTGATCCCCGCGGACACCGGGCGGCCGGTGACCGACCTCGCGTCCGACCTCGACTACCCCCAGCTCGCCGACGACGCGCGCGAGGTGCTGCGCACGCTGATGTTCCAGGAGAAGCAGGTGGTGGCGCGCGACGGCCGCGCGTTCGCGGTCCGGATCCTGCCGTACCGCACGCTCGACAACCTGATCGACGGCGTGGTGATCACGTTCACCGACATCACCGCGGCCCGCGGGCTGGAGAAGGCGGCGCGCGAGCGGGCCGATCAGCTGCGCCAGATGGCCGAGTCGCTGCCCAACCTGGTGTTCGGCGCGCGCGCCGACGGCGCGCTCGACTTCGTCAGCCGGCAGTGGGTCGAGTACACCGGCGTGCCCGAGGTCGAGCAGCTGCAGTGGGGCTGGCTCGACCAGCTCCACGCCGCCGACCGCGAGCGCGTGCGCGACGAATGGCGCGTGGCGATCCGCGCCGGGGCCCGGCTCGACACCGAGCTGCGGATCCGCGGCGCGGACGGCACCTACCGCTGGTTCAAGACCCGCGCGGTGCCGATCCGCGATGCGTCGTCGGGTGTCGTCGCGCGGTGGTACGGCAGCAGCACCGACATCGACCCGCTCAAGCGCGTCGAGGATCGCCTCGCGATCGTGCTGGCGTCGATCCGCGACGGCTTCGTCGGGATCGACAAGGACCTGGTCGTGGTCGCGATCAACCCGCTGGCCGAGCGCATGCTCGGGTGCCGGGCGCCGGACGTGGTCGGCCGGGTCCTGCTGGAGGGGATCCCCGCGCTGCGCGAGCTGGCCGACCAGCTTCCTCATGCACCGGCCGAGTCCGAGCTTCCCCTCCACGCGGTGGGCGGCGTGGCGCGCATCCAGCGCAGCCAGGAAGGCGGTTACCTGATGTTCCTGCGCCCCCCTCCCTCCTTGGAGGTCCGGCCATGACCAAGCACGACGATCCCGATCTGCGGTCCCGGGCGGAGGCCAGGGTCGCGCAGCGCGCCAGCGCGCTGGCGGACCGGAGCGCGCTGTCCGCCGAGCTGGAGATCCACCAGGTCGAGCTCGAGCTCCAGAACGACGAGCTGCGCGGCGCGCGCGACCTGGCGGAGGCGGCGCTCGCTCGCTACACCGAGGTGTTCGACTTCGCGCCGATCGGCCATGCCGTGCTCGACATCGGCCACCACCTCCGCGAGGTCAACCATGCCGGCGCCGCCCTGCTCGGCGTCGAGCGCGCCCGGCTGATCGGCAAGCGGCTCGCCGCGTTCGTGGCCGGCGGCGGGCTCGCGGCGTTCAGCGCGCTGCTCGACCAGGCGCACGCGGCGACCGGCTCGGTGCAGGCCGAGGTCGAGCTCCTGCGCGGCGGCCAGCCATGGCTCGCCCGGATCACCGCCGCGGCGCTGCCGCGCGACGGGTCCCGGTTGCTGATCGCGTTCGACGACGTCACCGAGGCCAGGCGCAAGGAGGTCGAGCTCGTCCGCAGCGAGCTGGCGCTGCGCGAGGCCAACCGGCGCAAGGACGACTTCCTCGCGATGCTGTCGCACGAGCTGCGCAACCCGCTCGCGCCGATCCACGCCTGCCTCGCGGCGCTGCGTCGGGCCGAGCCCGGGTCCGAGTCGGCGAGCCGGCTGCTGGACATGATGGAGCGCTCGGCGGGCCACCTGACCCGGCTGGTCGAGGATCTGCTCGACGTCACGCGGATCACCAGCGGCAAGATCCAGGTCCAGCGCGTGCCGGTCGAGCTGGTCGGCCTGGTGTCGAGCGCGGTCGAGGACGCGCGGCTCGCGTTCGAGCGCCGTCGCCTGCAGCTGGAGGCGAGGATCGCCGCCGGCGAGCTGTGGGCGCTGGGCGATCCGGTGCGGCTCACGCAGGTCCTGAACAACCTGCTGACCAACGCCCAGAAGTTCACGCCCGACGGCGGCCGGGTCACGGTGTCGGTGGAGCGGATCGACGAGCGGGCCGTGATCCGCGTGCGCGACACCGGCATCGGCGTCGAGCCGTCGCAGATCCCCGCGCTGTTCGAGCCGTTCGTCCAGGCGTCGCAGGGCCTCGACCGCTCGCGCGGCGGGCTCGGCCTCGGGCTCGCCGTGGCGCGCGGGCTGATCGAGCTGCATCGCGGCCGCATCACCATGCACAGCGAGGGGCCGGGTCACGGCACCGAGGTTGCGTTCGACCTGCCGGTCGAGGCGGTCAACCGGCTCACCGACCCGCCCGCGCCGGCTGCCGACCCGGTGAGGCGGCGCCGGGTCCTGATCATCGATGACAACCCCGACATCACCGACAGCATGGAGACCTTGCTCGAGCTGGAGGGCCACGACGCGCGGAGCGCGCCGGATGGCGCCGCCGGGCTCGCGCTCGTCCGGTCGTTCGATCCCGACATCGTGCTGTGCGACCTCGGGCTGCCCGAGATGGACGGGTTCGAGGTGGCGCGCGCGGTTCGCGCCGATCCCGGACTCCGCGACCGAACCCTGGTCGCGATCAGCGGCTACGCGCGGGCGGAGGACGTCGCACGATCGCGCCGCGCCGGCTTCGACGAGCACATCGCCAAGCCGGTGACGCTGGCCCGCCTGCAGGCGGTGCTCGCGTCGCTCAAGCGCCCATCGCGCTAGCCAGCCGCGGCGATCGCGGCGATGCCAGAGCCGGCGCGGCACCTCCCCGCGAGGACGGCGCCGCACGCGGTACGCCGGCGCACGTGGCGGCTCGCGCCACAGGGGTGTGACCGGCCGTTCGCAGCGAGCGCGGCCGCGAGGCCCCGAACCGCAGGTCGTGCGGTCCACCGCCGCCTGGACGCTCCGCCGGCCGTCCTGGAAGGGATCCCCGCGTCCGGGCGCAGCCCATGGCCCTGTGCGTCAATCCGGCGCTGCCCCCGGCGCTGGCGAGGCGCGCCGCGGCTCGTCATGGACCGGATTCACCGCGTCTGGTTGTCACTGTTCGGGCGACCGAAATGTCCCTGCTTGTCGAAAAGCTGACAGCGATTTCGGCGCCTAAACGTCGAAAAATCGACATCGATCCGTCAGTCCTCGTACACGGGCATGGGGGCCGGACTCGGTGTGCTCCGGTTCTTGCTTCTGTCACGGAATTGACCTACTTCACTGCCGAGGCAGACGCATGACCCGTCCACTCCAGGGTGCCCTCATCGGGTTCGGATTCATCGCCGAGAAGGGCCACGTGCCGGCCTATCTCACCGCTCCCGACAAGATCCAGATCGCCGCGGTCGCGGACGTGTGCGCTGCCCGACGGGAGAAGGCGCGTCAGATTCTCCCGCATGCCCGGATCTACGCCGATACCAAGACGCTGCTGACGGCGGAGGCCCGGCAGCTCGACTTCATCGACATCGCCACCCCGCCGTGCGACCACGCGGCGATCGCCCACGCGGCGTTCGAGCACGGGCTGCACGTGTTCTGCGAGAAGCCGATCGCGACCAGCGCCGCCGACGCGCGGTCGATGCTCGACCACGCGCTCGCCGTCAAGCGGGTGTTCTTTCCGTCGCACAACTACAAGCACGCCCCGGTGATCAAGGCGATCCGCCGGGTCCTGGAGTCGGGGGAGCTCGGGCCGATCCACCTGGTCACGCTCGACACGTTCCGGACCACCCACGCCAGGGGCGTCGCGGACTGGCAGCCCGACTGGCGGCGCAGCCGCAAGACCTCGGGCGGCGGCATCGCGATGGACCACGGCAGCCACTCGTTCTACCTGGCGTCCGACTGGCTGGCGTCGCAACCGACCTCGATCACGGCCAAGATGTCGAACCTGTCGACGTTCGATACCGAGGATAACTTCAGCTGCACGGTGACGTTCCCGACCGGGATCGCGGTCGCTCAGCTGACCTGGAACTCCGGGTTCCGCAAGGTGATCTACACGATCCACGGCGCCCACGGCGCGATCAAGGTCGAGGACGACGACATCGAGATCCACCGCAAGCGCGCCGGCGGGCAGTCCGGACAGTGCGACGTCGAGCGGCTGTCCGCGGCGTCGCACTGGATGGACGCCGGGCACGCCGAGTGGTTCAAGGCGCTGCAGGGCGAGTTCGTCCAGGCGATCCGGACCGGCCAGTGGGTCGGTCCGGAGGCGCGCGACGCAGCGATGTGCGTCCAGCTGATCGAGACCGCGTACGCGTCGGCGCGCGCCGACGGCAAGCAGCTGGCGATCGGCGCGGAGCGGGCGGCGGTGGTCAAGGTGGGCTGAGCGCGGCTCGCGCGAGACGTACACCCCGTGCGCCCCGACATCTACTTCTTGTACGCGACCGTCGCGCTGTGGGCGGTGGCGATGACCTTGTACGGCGTGCGGATCGCGGCGCGCGGTGTGTTCCACAGCGAGCGGGTGTCGAAGATCGGCGGCACCGCGCTGATCGGTCGCGGGATCATGGACGCGACCTACTGGGCGATCGAGCCGGTGGTGCGCGGCCTCGCGGCGCTCGGCGTGACGCCGAACGGCCTGACCTGGGCTGCGCTGATCCTCGGGGTCGGCGCCGGGGTCGCCCTGGCGGTGGGCTGGTTCGGCCTGGCCACGCTGCTCGCGACGATGTCGACGATCGGCGACATCCTCGACGGCCAGGTCGCGCGGCTGACCCAGAGCGGGTCCAGCCGCGGCGAGCTGCTCGACGCCTCGGTCGACCGCTACACCGAGTTCGCGTTCCTCGCCGGCCTGGTGATGTTCCTGCGCACCTCGGGGGGGTGGATGGCGCTCGCGCTCGGCGCGATGCTGGCCTCGTTCATGGTCAGCTACGCCAGCGCCAAGGCCGAGGCGATGCAGGTCGAGCCGCCGCGCGGGCTGATGCGCCGCCATGAGCGGTCGACCTACCTGATCGTCGGCGTCGGGCTGGTCCCCCTGGTCGGGCCCCTGCTCGCGGCGCACGGCTTGCCGTACATCACCACCTGTCTGATCGCGCTCGCCGTCGTGGCGGTGGTCGGAAACCTCGCAGCCGTGCTCCGCCTGATGCGCATCGCCCGGTCGTTGAGGTAAAAGACGGCGCCATGCCGCAGCCTGCGAACCAGAACCGCCGCCTGGTCACCGCGATCCCGGGACCCCGGAGCCAGGCGCTGCGCGCGCGCGAGGACGAGCACCTCGCGCCCGGCGCCCAGGGCTACGCCCTGATGGCCGGCGTCGTGGTCGACCACGCCGAGGGCACCCAGGTCACCGACGTCGACGGCAACCAGCTGCTCGACTTCATCGGCGGCATCGCCGTCGGTGCGCTCGGCCACTCGCACCCGAGCTGGGTCGAGGCGATCCAGCGCCAGGCGGCGCGCGCCGCGGTGGGCTCGCTGACCAGCGAGGCGCGGGTCGAGCTGTTCGAGCGGTTCGCCCGCCATGCGCCGGCCAGCGGCGTGCACCGGCTGCAGATGTACTCGGGCGGCGCCGAGGCGGTCGAGAGCGCGCTGCGGCTGGCCAAGTCGCACACCGGCAAGTACGAGTTCGTCAGCTGCTGGGGCGGGTTCCACGGCAAGACCATGGGCGCGCTGTCGCTGATGGGCTCGACGTTCAAGGACAAGCTCGGGCCGATGGTGCCGGGCAGCCACCAGGTGCCGTACGCCGACTGCTACCGCTGCCCGGTCGGGGCGAGCTACCCGTCGTGCGGCATCGCGTGCGCCGAGGTCGCCCGCCGCTACGTCAAGGTCGCGACCGCCGGTGAGGTCGCCGCCGTGATCGTCGAGCCGATGCAGGGCACCGCGGGCAACATCGTGCCGCCCAGGGAGTTCCTGCCCGCGATGAAGTCGATCGCGGACGACGCGGGCGCGCTGTTCATCGCCGACGAGATGATCACGGGCCTGGGCCGCACCGGGACGTGGTGGGGCGTCGACCACACCGGCGTCCGCCCCGACATCGTCACGATCGGCAAGGCGGTCGGCGGCGGGTTCCCGCTGTCGGCGCTCGCCACCACCGACGCGATCGCCGCCGCCAAACCCTGGTCCAACGCCTCGGGCAGCTCGTCGAGCTACGGCGGCAACCCGCTGGCGGCGGCCGCCGGCGCGGCGTCGCTCAAGATCATCGAGGACGAGGGCCTGGTCGAGAACTCCCGGCGGGTCGGCGAGGTCATGCTGCGCGAGCTCGAGCCCTGGGTCGACCGCTACCCGTTCGTCGGCACGGTGCGAGGCGCCGGCATGTTCCTGGCGATCGAGCTGGTCAGCGACAAGGTCAAGAAGACGCCGCTGCCGCGCAAGATCACCGAGCGGATCTTCACCGAGTGCGTGCGGCGCGGCCTGCTCACGATGAGCTACTCGGCGAGCTTCCGGATCCAGCCGCCGCTCACCACCGACGAGGCGACCGCGCGCAACGGCCTCGCGATCCTGCGCGAGGTGTTCGACCTCGTCGATCGCGAGGGCTGGTGGAAACCGTAAACTTCCTCGAGGCGCTGGTCCGGGCACTCGGCCGCGGCTGGTCGGCGCGCTACAGCGTGATCGCGCCGTTCGGCGTGCTCGGGGTCACCCTGACCAGCGACGTCGGCGGCAAGGTCGAGGTCGTGCCGTCGCTGGTCCGCGGCGAGATCGTGATCTGGACGCCGCTCCTGTTCACCCCGGGCGAGCCGCACTACGACCTCTACGCCGACGGCGTGCTGACCCGCACCGCGGTGGTCGCCGACGCGGTCGCCCACCTCGAGCGCTGGCGGCGGGCGCGCGGGCCGGTCGGCAAGGTCGCGGCGCGGCTCGCGCGGGTCCGGGCCGGGCGCCGGCAGGCGGTGCGCACGGCGGCGGTCGCGCGAAGCGAGATCGGGGGTGGGGACCGGCACGAGTCGCTGGCCGACGCGCTGCGCGGCCGGCCGCTCGGCGAGATCCGGCGCGCCCGCGAGCTCGCGGCCGGGTGCGATCGCGACGCCGCGGCCGGCGAGCTGCTCGCGATCGCGCGGCGATCCACCGGCGATGCCCGCGCCAACGCGCTCGGCGTGCTGGTCGCGATCGCGCGCCCCGAGCACGGCGCCGAGCTCGCGCGCTACCTCGGCGACGCCGAGCGCAGCGTCCAGCGGGTCGCGATCGACGGCGTCAAGCGCACCGGCTACGCCGCGGCCGTGCCCGCGCTCGCCCAGCTCGTGCTCGCGCGCGACGGCAAGCCCGCCAGCCCGCGGACGAAGCTGGCGACCGAGGCCGCGACCGCGATGAAGGCGCTGTCCGGCCAGCGCGGCGCGGCGGCGCTGACCGGCTACTTCAGCTCGGACGACCCGCGGGTGCGCGAGGCCGCATGCGTCGCGTTCACGCTGTTCACCAACCCCGGCACCAAGCAGGCGCGGCCGGCGCTCGAGCGCCTGCTCGCCGACGGCGACCCGAGCGTGGTCCGGGCCGCCCGCCGCGCGCTCGCCCTGCGCTGACCGGCGGTTGCAGGTCCCGTCCGTCCGCCGGACGTGCCGATCGCTGCGGATCGGTCAGCGCCAGGACATCGGAGGTCGATTCGCTCCCACGACATTTGCAACGAGCGCCGCGCGGCGCGCCCCCGTGGTAAGCGGCCCTGGAGCGTCAGGTCCATCCCATGAAGTGAAGGTTGTCGCCGGAACTCGTCGGGTGAGCCTCCCGGCACACTGGCGGTGATGCACCTACGTGATCTCACGATGCAGGTCCGCTTTCGTCGCGGCGTCGCCTACCGGTGCGCGAACGTGATGGAGTAGTCTGAGAATAGGTAATGACCCGATCGTCGATACAGGCCGCGACAGGATCGGGAATCGAGCCTCACCGATCGGCGCTCGCCAGGAGCATCTCCCGGGCGCAACCGCGCGGCTCCGCGGACGGCGAGTCGGCGGGGGTCGACACATCCAGGTTCGTCCTCACCGTCGATGACGATCCGGATCTCCTCGAGGTGACGAGCTTCGTGATCGAGCAGGAGGGGATGGCCGTGGCGACCGCGAGGAACGGTGAGGAAGCGCTCGCGCTCTTGCGCACCGGCAGGCGGCCGAGCCTCGTGCTCCTCGATCTGATGATGCCCGTGATGAACGGCTGGGAGTTCCTGAACGAGGTCGCGAAGGATCCGCCGCTCCGCCAGATCCCGATCGTGGTGCTGACGGCGGCCAAGCATGTGCAGGTGACCGGGGCGGTGGAGGTACTGTCCAAGCCGATGGATCTCATGGCGCTGATCCGGGTCGTCGAGCGCTACGTTCGCGGAGAACAGAATGCCGGCTCCTGAGCAGCTTGGCGCGAGGCTAGACTCCGCTGTGCGCACGAGCGTCTCACTCGAGCAGCTGATCGGCGCGCCGATGCCGGTCCCGGAGTTCCTGGCGCTGGCGGTCCGCGCAGCGGGCGAGCTTGCCGCGCTCCATGGCCGCGGCGCGCCCCACGGAGACATCCGGCCCTCGAGCATTCTGTTCGATGCCGCGACGGGGGAGGTCGCGCTCGTCAGCGCCGCCATCGCCGGGCAGCGAGTCCCCGCGCTGAGCGAGGGCTCGCTGCCGTACATCTCGCCGGAGCAGACCGGGCAGATGAACCGGCCGATCGACGGCCGCTCGGATCTGTACTCGCTCGGCGTCGTGTTCTACCAGCTGGTCACGGGGCGGTACCCCTTCGAGGCGGAGGACGCGGTGGGGTGGGTGCACTGCCACGTGGCGCGCCAGCCACGGCCGCTCGACCACGTGCGACCGTCGTTGCCGCGCCCGGTGATGGACATCATCGGCAAGCTCCTGGCGAAGCTGCCCGATCATCGCTACCAGAGCGCGCTGGGGCTGCGCTGCGATCTGGAGCGCTGCCAGCGCGAGTGGAACGAGCGCGGCGTGGTCGCGTCATTCCCGCTCGGCGAGCGGGACGTCTCCGAGGAGTTCCGGATCCCGCACAAGCTGTACGGCCGCGACGTCGAGTTCGCGGCGCTGCGCGACGCGTTCGAACGGGCGGCCGAGTCTGGAGCGCCGGAGCTGATCCTGGTGTCAGGGTACGCGGGCATCGGCAAGTCGTCGGTGGTGCGGGAGCTCGTGGGCACGGTCGTCAAGCGGCGCGGGCGGCTGATCGCGGGCAAGTTCGAGCAGTACAAGCGCGACATCCCGTACTTCACGATCACCCAGGCGCTCCGCGAGCTCGCGCTCGACATCCTGGCGGAAGGCGAGCTCGGGATCGCGCGGTGGCGGCAGCGGCTCGCACAGGCCCTCGGGCCGCACGGCAAGCTGGTCGTGGATCTGGTCCCGCAGCTCGGGCTGATCGTCGGGCCGCAACCGCCGGTGCCCGAGCTGTCGCTGACCGAGTCGGAGGCGCGGCTCCGTCTGGTGTTCGGCAGGCTGTTCGCGGCGTGCGCCAAGCCCGATCACCCGCTGGCGATGTTCATCGATGACATGCAGTGGGCGGACACCGCGAGCCTTGCGCTGCTCACCAACCTCTTGATCGACGGCGACACCCGCCACCTGCTGATCATCGGCGCGTATCGCGACAACGAGGTCGATGCGGCTCACCCGACGGTGCGCGCGCTCGAAGCGGCGCGGCGGGACGGCGCGCGGATCCGCGACATCGTGCTCGAGCCGCTGGCCGCGGAGGATCTCGGTCGGCTGGTTGCCGACACCGTCCACGCATCGCCCGCCGAGGCCGCGCCGCTCGCCAGCCTCGTCCGCGACAAGACCGGCGGCAACCCGTTCTTCGCGATCCAGTTCTTGACTGCGCTCTATCACAAGCGATCGATCTGGTTCGATCGCGAGGCGCACCGCTGGCGGTGGGACGTCGCGCGGATTCGCACCGAGGGCTACACCGACAACATCGCCGAGCTGATGCGCGGCCGGCTGGATGCGCTGCCGGGCGAGACCCGGGCGGTGCTCCAGCAGGCCGCGTGCATCGGCGGCACGATCGACGCCGCCACGCTGGCGGTCGCGTGCGAGTGCGAGGTCGCGCCGGTGCTGCGGCCCGCGATCGATCAGCACCTGCTGTTCGAGAGCGGGAACGCCGACCGGCGGATCTACCGCTTCCCCCACGATCGCGTGCACGAGGCCGCCTACCTGCTGTTGCCCGAGTCGGAGCGCGCGGGGGTCCACCTCGAGATCGGCCGGCGGCTGCTCGCGAGTACGGCCCCCGAGGAGCTCCCCGGGAAGGTGTTCGAGATCGTGAGTCAGCTCGATCGTGGGGCCGCGCTGATCGAGGCCCGGCACGAGCGCGAGCGGGTCGCCGAGCTCCACCTGCTCGCCGGCACGCGCGCGCAGGACTCGACCGCGTACGCGTCGGCGCTCCGCTACTTGACCGCGGGCGCCGAGATGCTCGCAGCGGACCCCGGGATCGACCGCCCCGAGCTTGCGTTCGCGCTCGAGCTCCACCGCGCCCAGTGCGAGCTCATGACCAGTGCGTTCGGTGCGGCCGAGCAACGACTCGCCGAGCTGGCGCAGCGCGCTGCGGGCCTGGTCGACCTGGCGGCGGTGACGGTGGTGCGGATCGCGCTCTACATGGCGCTCGATCGGAACGCGCTCGCCGTCGAGGCGTCGCTCGAGTACCTGCGGCGCGCGGGGACCGAGTGGTCGGCGCACCCGACCAGCGACGAGGTCCGGACCGAGTACGATCGGATCTGGCAGCAGCTCGGGTCGCGCGCGATCGAGGATCTGGTCGATCTGCCGGCGATGGCCGATCCGGAGCGCCGCGCGACGATGGATGTGCTCACGCTCGCCCAGACGCCCGCGTTGTTCACCGACGAGAACCTGCACGCGCTGATGATCTGCCGGGTGGTGAACCTGAGCCTCGAGCACGGCAACAGCGACGCCTCGTGCCTGGGCTACGTCGAGCTCGGCGGGATTCTCCGGCCGAGGTTCGGCGATCCTGCGGCTGGGTTTCGGTTCGGCCAGGTCGGGTTCGATCTGCTGGAGCAGCGCGGGCTGTTGCGCTGGAAGGCGCGCGTCTACCTCGAATTCGGCTACCGGATCATGCCGTGGACGAAGAACCCGCGCGCCAGCGTCGAGTTGACCCGGCGCGCGTTTGACGCGGCGATGGAAGCCTGCGATCTGATGTTTGCGGCGTACGCCTGCAACTGTCCGACGACGCTCGACCTCCTGGGTGGGGCTCCGCTCGAGGTGATCCAGGCCGAGGCCGAGACCGCGCTCGCGTTCATGCAGAAGGCCAGGTTCGGCACGATGGTCGACATCGTCTCGACCAATCTGCAGCTGGCCCGGTCACTCCGGGGGTTGACGAGCGAGCTCGGCTCGTTCGACGACGGGACGTTCTCCGAGCAAGCGCTCGAGGCGCGCCTCGAGAACGAGCCGCGCCTCGCCACGTGCTGGTACTGGATCCACAAGCTGCAGGCGCAGTTTCTGGCCGGCGACTACCAGGGCGCGGTGGCGGCCGCGGCCAGGGCACGACCGTTCCTGTGGACGATGCCGTCGTTCCCCGAGATCCCGGAGTACACGTTCTACGCTGCGCTCGCGTGCGCCGCCTACCACGACGGCGCGCCCCCGGACGAGCAGCCGGCCCTGCGCGAGCAGCTGGCCGCGCACCACGCGCAGCTCGCGGCGTGGGCGCAACACGGCTCCGACAACTTTCTCGGCCGCGCCGCGCTGACCGGCGGCGAGCTCGCGCGGATTCGCGGCGAGGCGGACCAGGCGGACCGGCTCTACGAGCAGGCGGCGAGCGCGTCGCACGAGCACGGCTTCCTCCAGCACGAAGCGATCGCCTACGAGGTCGCGGCGCGGTTTCATCGCGGACGCGGCAAGGCGATGGTCGCCAACGCGTACGTGCGCGAGGCCCACGTCCGCTACGTCCGGTGGGGCGCCGAGGGCAAGGCGCGACAGCTCCGCCGCGCCCACCCCGAGCTCGAGCTCCAGCCGGCCGGCGCGGAAGCGGTGGCGCTGCGCCCCGAGCAGCTCGACCGGCTGTCGGTGATCAAGGCCATGCAGACGATCTCCGGCGTCATGGACAAGGACCTGCTGTCGCGCACGCTGCTCGGGTCTGTGCTCGAGCAGGGCGGCGCGCGGCGCGTGGTCCTGGTCACCTCGCAGGGCGGCGAGCTCGAGATCGCGGCCGAGGCGAGGGTCGACGAGCCCGCCGTCGTGACGCGCGACGCGCGCGTGCCGAGGTCGTTGCTGTCGTACGTGGCGCGGACCCAGGAGCTGGTGATGTTCGATGCCGCCGACGACGCCGGGCGGTTCGCGAGCGATCCGTACTTCGCCGAAACCCGCCCGCGCTCGGTGCTGTGCTTGCCGGTCCGCCTGCGGGCGGACTCGGCCGCGCTGCTCTATCTCGAGAACGAGCTGTTCCCGGGCACGTTCAACCCCGAGCGGCTGCTCGCGCTCGAGCTCCTGGCGGCGCAGGCGGCGATCGCGCTCGAGAACGCGCGGCTGCTCGAAGGCGAGCGCACCGGGCGGATCGAGGCAGAGGCGGCCGAGCACCGCGGGCTGTTGCTCGGCGAGGCGACCGCGCTGATGTCACAGGCGCGCGACTCCCCGGGGGTGTTCGACGCGCTGGTCCGGCTGTGTGCGCGATCGTTCGCGGACTGGGCGTGGATCGATCTCGAGGACAACGGCGCGCTCGTGCGGGTTGCCAGCGCGCACCACGAGCCAGACCAGGAGCCGATCCTCCGCGAGCTGGCGGCGCACTACCCGACGGCGCAGCGGCCGCCGATCTGGGAGAGCCTGCGGACCGGCAAGGTGGTCGAGCTCGCCGTGCTCACCGACGATCAGCTCCGGGCCTACTGCGTCGACGAACACCACGTCGAGCTCGTCCGGCGGCTCGGCGTGCAGAGCGCGGTGTTCGTGCCGCTGTACGTCCGCGACGCGGTGATCGGCGTGCTGACGCTCGGCGCGGTGACCGCGTACCGGTTCGCGCAGGCCGACCTCAAGCTCGCGGTCGAGCTCGGCCGCCGGATGGCGCTGGCGATCGATAACGCCCGGCTGTTCGACGAGACACGCCGGGCGCTGCAGCTGCGCGAGGAGTTCCTGCGGATCGCGTCGCACGAGCTCCGGACGCCGCTCGCGTCGCTGCGGCTCAGCGCGCAGGGGCTGTTGCGCGCCGCCGAGCTGAATCGAACGGTGTCGCCGGAGATCCTGGACCGCACCCTCCACCGGGTGCTCGGCAACACCGCTCGCCTCGAGCAGCTCACCTCGGAGCTGCTCGACGTCACCCGGATCGAGCAGGGCCGCCTCCAGCTCAACCCGGTCGAGATCGCCCTCGACGCGATCGTGCGCGAAGCCGTGGAGCACATGGAGGCCGATCTCGCGGCGTCGGGCTCCTCGGTGTCGATCGAGTGCGCGGCGCCGATCGTGGGGCAATGGGATCCGTCGCGGCTCGAGCAGGTGGTGACCAACCTGATGACCAACGCGGCGAAGTTCGGCGCCGGCAAGCCGATCGAGATCCGGATCGAGCGGTCCGGCGCCGACGCGCGGCTGATCGTGACCGACCACGGCATCGGCATCGACCCGGCACGCTGCCAGCACGTGTTCGACCGCTTCGAGCGCGCGGTCCCGTCGTCGCGCTACGGCGGGCTCGGGCTCGGGCTCTACATCGCCCGGTCGATCGTCGTCGCCCACAGCGGCACGATCACCGTCGACAGTGAGCCGGGCGCCGGCTCGACGTTCACCGTGACGCTGCCGTGCTCCGGTGCTGAATCGACGACCAGCTCCTGAGCGACCTGGCCCCTGAACTCGCCGTCGTCGTCCCGGCCGAGCTCGCCGCTGCCGTCGCTTGCTCGCCATTCGTCGTCTCGGATCGCCTCCACGCAGTCCACCCTCGCGTCGGCAAATGGGCCGAAGTTGCTGAATCCGGCCGCGCGGATCGGCATGCCACTGGGAAACGTTGCACGCCCTGCAACGGAGGCAACTTTCCAGGGGAGGTTGCGCTATCGTCTTGAGCTCGTCTTCATGTCCCGCACGGGACGGACGTGGGAGGATCGGAGATCAGGATGGCTGTCGAGCGAGTGAATACGATGACCGCGCCGCCGCTGCACCGGGCGCGCGCCGAGCGCGAGGCGTTCGGCCGGCGGCTGCGCGACCGGGTGCGCCGGGTCGATCACGATGTCTGGGTCACCGGGAGCCGCGACGTGCTCGGCCGGCTCAAGGCCAACGAGGAGCACCGGCTGGCCGGCGTGCTGCCATACCGCCACGGCCGGATGGCGGCGTCGCCGTTCGCGTTCCTGCGCGGCGGCGCGGCGATCATGGCGCCGGACCTGGCGGCGCTGCCGCACACCGGCTACACGGTGCAGATCTGCGGCGACGCGCACGTCCGCAACCTCGGCGCGTACGCCAGCCCCGAGGGCCGGATCGTGTTCGACGTCAACGACTTCGACGAGACCTGCCGCGCGCCGTGGGAGTGGGACGTCAAGCGGCTCGCGATCAGCATCGCGCTGGTCGGCCGCGAGGCCGGGACCTCGGACCGGGTCGCGCGCGACGCGGTGATGGCGATGGTCCGGTCGTGGCGCGAGACGCTGCACGAGCTCGCCGACCTGCCGGCCGTCGAGCTCGGCCGCTACTGCGTGCACCGGTTCGCGCAGAGCGGCCCGGTCGGCCGGGTGCTGCGCAAGGCCGAGCGGATGACCGCGATCCAGGCGCGCGACGAGCTGACCGCGCCGGCGTCCGATGGCAAGCCGCGGTTCGTCGCCAACCCGCCGAAGCTGTCGCGGGTGTCCGACGCCGAGGCCCAGGCGGTGCTCGATTCGCTGGCCGCGTACCGCGAGACCCTGGCGCCCAACCACCAGCAGGTGCTCGACTGCTACCTGCCGTACGACGTCGCGTTCAAGGTCGCCGGCGCGGGCAGCATCGGCGGGCGCAACTACGCGGTCCTGTGCGTCGGCAACGGGATCGACGATCCGCTGACCCTGCAGGTCAAGCAGGCGCTGCCGAGCTGCTACGAGGCGCTCGGCCTGGTCGCGCCGGATCCGCGGGTCGCCAGCCACCAGGGCAAGCGGATCGCCGAGGGCCAGCACCGGTTGCAGACCTGGACCGATCCGCTGCTCGGCTGGACGGCGATCGGCGGCGCGCCGTTCTACGTCCGCCAGCTGTCCGATCACAAGGCGTCGATCGACCCCGCCGATCTCAAGCGCTCGCCGCTGATCGAGTACGCGCGGGTGTGCGGCGAGACGTTCGCCAAGGCGCACGGCCGGACCGGCGACGCCGCGGTGCTGTACGGCTACGCCGGGCAGTCCGACAAGCTCGATCGCGCGCTCGCCGAGCTCGCCATCCTCGGCGCCGATCAGGTCAGCCACGACTGGGAGATCCTGGCCGGCGCGATCGGCCGCGGCGAGCTGGAGGCCAAGGACCTCGACTGACGGAAGCAGCCGCGCGCCGCGACGCGCGGAGGGTGAATGGACCGACTGAGTCCCGACAATCTTCGTAGCTTACATGGTCAGAAGGTCAGCCGATCCGCCTCGTCAAAGTCCAGAAAGTCAAACTCCCGTGCTGGCTACCGATCTTGTCCGTCGAAACGCTCGATGCCCGCGGGCGAGCCGATCCACAGGAAGCCGTGTGCGTCCTGGGCGAGTGCGCCGATGCGCGGCGCGTGCAGCCCGGCGAACGCGTCGAGCTGCCGGATCAGCCGGCTGCGCGCGAGCACGGCCGCGCCGACGGTCTCGCGCTGCACGCCGTAGAACGGATAGAGGAACGAGAAGTAGAGCACCGCGTCGTGACCGAAGGTCGACTGCGGATCGTCGCTGGTCTGCACGATCCAGGTGGTGCCGCCGTTGACGCCGCAGTTCGCCACGAGGTGGCCGGTCGCCATGTCGACGGGGCAAGACTCGAAGTCGCGCCCTGTGCGCCATCGACCGACTCTTGTGGTTGAAGCGCCGATCGCCCTCTGGTAGCGTGCCGTCAAGGGAATGCGATGCCTACGAGTGGCGAGCTCGGCAACTATCTGTTCTTGCCGTGGTTGCGGCGCGGCCTCTCCACGCAGATCGCGCGCACCGAGGGCGACGGCAGCTCGGGCGGGCGTGCGAGTCTGCCTATTTCGATTCGCTTCAACAGCGCCGACTCCCTGACTGCTCAGACTCCGCTCGAGCTTTACGGCGCGGGCGAGGTGACGGCACTCGACTCGCGCGTGGTGGTTCGCACCTGGCCGGCGCCCAATGCCTCCGACGCCGAGAGCAACGGCTGGCCGATGGTGGAGTTGGAGCAGCCCGATCTACCATGGCGGTACACTCCCGCGGGCGCCGCCGGTGATCGGGTGCGGCCCTGGTTGGCGCTGGTGGTGGTGCGCAGCGACGAGATCATCGCGCAACAGTCTGCCGGGCCGCAGCACAAGCTTCCCACTGTGACGGTCAACCCATCGGCGCTGCTGGACCTTTCGCAAGCCTGGGCCTGGGCGCACGTCGCGGTGAGCGGCGCGGCCGACGCCGACCCGGCGACCGTGCAGCAGATCCTGGCCAGCGATCCGCATCGCGTGGTCGCGCGCCTCGTGTCGCCGCGGCGGCTGGATCCGCGCGGCAGCTACACCGCCTGTCTGGTCCCGTCGCTCAAGCGCGGCCTGCTGGCAGGTTTGGGCCAGAATCCCGACGATTACAGCGAAGGATCTTCGCAGCACCTCAGCGCCGACGGGTTGACGCCGGCCTGGAGCGGCGACACGACCCCGATCGAGCTGCCGGTGTACTACCAGTGGAGCTTTCAGACCGGCGACGGAGACTTCGAGTCGCTGGTGCGGCGTCTCCATCCCACCGCTCTGCCGTCGAGCTTCGGCGCGCGCCCGATGAACGCGAGCGCGCCCGGCCAGGGTCTCGATGGCACGCTGACGTCGGAACTCGGCCTGGAGGGCGCGTTCATGGCGCCGGGCCAGACCTCGGCGCCGCTCGATCCCGCGCAGCGCGACGCGTGGCTCGAACGCCTGCAGCCGCTCATCAACCGGCCCGCGGCGCTGCAACGAAGCGCCTCACCCGAGCAGATTCTCGCGCCGCCCCTGTATGGGCGCTTTCACGCACTGCAGGCGACCCTGGAGCCCAACGGCCAGCCGCGCTGGTTGCAAGAGCTGAACGCCGACCCGAGAACGCGCACCGCCGCGGGAATCGGCGCCAAGGTCGTCCAGGGCCAGCGGCAGAACCTGATGGCCAGTGCCTGGAAGCAGGTGGAAGGCGTGCGCCAAATCAACGAAGAGCTCCGTCAGGCGCAGCTCGCGCGCGAGAGCGCCAAGCGCGTGAAAGCGGCGCACTTCGACGGCGCTGCCGCCGAGGCGGTGTTGCAGATGGCGTCGCCCCTGTTGGCGCGCATCACCGCCAGCCCCATCACCATCCGCGCGCGGCTGCTCGCCAGCCCGCTCACCACGGGGTTGCTCGATCCGGCGTGGCGCAAGCTGACACGGCCGCTCGGCCCACTGGGACGGCGCCTGGGGACGCCCATCGGACGCGCGCTTCTCCGCCGCACCAACCGGGGCGAGCTCTCCGCGGCTCCCTCGCCGCGGCTGCCGTCGGGGATGGCGACGCCCGCGCGGCTGTTGGCGTCGCTGCCGCCACCATCGCGCAGATGGTGGCTGATGCTCATCCTCGCCATTGCGCTCGTCATCGCCGCGGCCGTCGGATTTTTTGGGGGCTTCGCCATCGCGGCGGTGGTGGGCCTGGCGCTGGCAGGCGTAGTGATGGGGATCGCGGCGGTGCGCATGCGCGCGCAGGCGGCCACGGCGCCGCTCGCTGCGGCACTGCGGGACGGTACGCTCACCGCGGAGCAGGTAAGGGAGGTGCCGATTCCGGCGGCGTTCACGCTGCGCGAGATCGTGCGCGCACCGTCGAGCGGAACGGCGCCAGCACCGCCACTGCCGACGGCCGCCGAAGCCGCCGCCAGCGCGGTCGCGTTTCGCGCCGCCGCCGCCGAGTTGATCGGCCAGGTTCGCCAGCCGCCGATCGCGCGCGCGCCGCTGGTGCCGGCGGACCTGACCGAGCTGCGCGGCAAGATCCTGGCCGCGCTCGATCCTGCGCTCACCATCGAGCGTCCGCTGCTGCGCCGCCTGTCGGTCGCGCCCGCGCTGCTTCGCCAGGCGAGCGATGCCCTCGACCCGGTGATGGCGGCACCCGATTTTCCACAGCCGATGTACCAGCCGCTGCGCGATCTGTCGCAGGAGTGGCTGCTGCCGGGGCTGGCGGAGGTGCCGCCCAACTCGCTCAGCGTGCTGCAGGGCAACTCCCGCTTCATCGAGGCCTATCTCGTCGGGCTCAACCATGAGATGGCGCGGGTGCTGCTCTTCAGTGAATATCCCACCGATCAACGCGGAACCTATTTTCGCCACTTCTGGGATACCGCGACCCGGCTGCCGCAGAGCGACGCGCCCGACATTCCCCCGATCCACACCTGGCCGAGCAGCGCTGCGCTGGGGCAGAACCTGGACGCGCTGGCGGGCGCCGCGCCGTTGCTCCTGCTCTTGCGCGGTGACCTCATGCAGCGATATCCAGCCACCGCGGTCTCGGCGGTGCGCGCGGTGCGCGGCGACAATCAGCAGCTTGAGCTCGGCAGCGACGAGAAGCTCCCGCTGTTTCGCGGCTCGCTGTCGCCGGACATCTCGTTCTTCGCGTTCGATCTCGACGCAGCTGCGGTGCGCGGCGCTGCCACAGGCGACCCGGGCTGGTTCTTCGTCTTGAGCGAGCCGCCGGGCGAACCGCGCTTCGGGCTCGAGGTCGGAGAACCGGGGCTGGCCCCACCCAGTTCGCTTGACGCGCTTTCGTGGGGGCACCTGGCCGCCGACGCAGGCGGTCTCTCCCGCATCGAGTACATCGACCTGAACGCCGACCTGCCTGACCTGCGCCACGTGAGAGACGCTGGTGGCCTCGCCTGGCATGCCGATCACGGGCTGGGCCCGACGGGCGCAACGGCCTCCCATCTGGCGCGCATCGGTCTGCGCCGGCCGGTGCGCATCGCAGTGCATGCCTCGGAGATGCTGCTTGGCCACTGACGACCTCGACGCTGCGCGGCGGCGCTGGCAGGCTGCGCGCGCGCAGATCGCGCCGCTGCAGGCACAGGTAGCACAGCTCGCGAAGGCTCAAGAGCTTGCCGCGCGACAGGGCACGGCTGACGAGAAGCTGCAGGTGGCGCGCGCCACGGCGGCCAAGCAGCTTCAGCAGGCGCTCGGCGACGAACGCGCGGCGCAAGCGCAGCTCGCAGGCGCACTCGGCAAGTGGCTGGGCGCCGACCCCTCGGCCGACGTGGAGCGCCTCGACGCGCTCTTGCCCATCGCGCTCTTGCCGCTGCGGCTGGAAACACGCTTTGCCGGCAGCGAGCTGTGGGTGCGCGTCTACCCCGATGAGATCTTCGCCGACTCGCACGAGCCGGAGTTGACCGCCGCCGAGGCCGCGCTGGGAGCCACATTCTGGGCAGCCGCGCCCGAGGCGAGACCCGACGCCTGGCGGCAGCTGCTCGGCGCTACCAAAGCGCCGCACGCGGCCTGGATCGTCCAGGCGACCGACCCGGCCGGTCCCGTGCCGTCACTGCGCGCCACCAGCTGGACCCGCGCGGTGGAGGCCCGCCTCCTGCCCGACCGTTTTCTCGCCATCGCCTACCGCAACGATGCCGAGGTGGCGCGCACTGTGGGGCGGCCCATCGCCGAGCCGCTGGCGCTCAGCGTGTCGCCGCGTGGCGACGCCGCCAGCGACGTGTCGGGCGACGGTCTGAAGCTCGACGACGCCCTGGTATGGACCGTCGATTTCGCGCGCGCGGAGCGCGACGGCATGGCGCTGCGACTGCAAGTCGGTGACTCGGTCGACCAGCTGCTGGTGCTGGGTGTCAAGTCGTCGGTGGCGCCCGAGCAGATGGCCCTGGCGCTGGCCGATCTCCTCGACGCGCACCGCTTCAGCCGCGGGCTGGCGGTGGCGCCACAGGGCGCCCCGACCAGCAACACCAGCGCCCAACCGTCCGCCTTCCCACCCGACGACGCCGACGGTGCGCGCAGCTACCAGGTGGAACGACTGGGGCTGGATGTGACCGGCCACGACGGCGGCCTTCTGGCGAGCGCCCTCGGCCTCGACCCCGCGCGCCTGGCGCACCTCGACGGCGGCGATGGCAGGGAGCAGGAGCGGGCCCGCGCCATGTGCGACGCGCTCTGGCCGGTCACGCTCGGCTACTTCCTCGAGCAGATGATGGATCCCGTGTTCGACGCCACCGCGATTGCAGAGGCACGCCGGCACTTCGTCGCCAACGTGCGTGGGCGGGGACCGCTTCCGTCGCTGCGCATCGGCTCGCGCCCTTACGGCCTCTTACCGGCGACCTCGCTGGCTTCATGGCAACCCGCGGCGGACGCCACCGGCGCCGACGCCGCGCTGCCGGGCGGGCTTCGTCCGCTCTTGGCCTTGTGGCAGGCGGCGGCGCAGAACGCGCCGCACCTCGGCCGCTCGACCGACGCCGGCCGCGACCTGCTCGAGTCGCTCGGCCTCGACGCCAGCGCCCGCGAGGTGCGCGTGCGCAGCGCCACCGGCAGCGACTTTCAGAGCAACCTCTTCGGCCTCCTGGGGCTGCCGTTCGACGTCGCTCAGGCAGTGCAGCGCGCGATCGCTGCGCAGGCGCTGTCGCTGGCCGGGCATCCCGACTGGCAGCCGCGTATCGGCGACCTCAGCTTCGCGCACGATGCGCTCGCCTTCGCCGGGCCGCTGGTCGCGCCCGATCCGCTCTCGGATGACACCGGCCTCGCATGGGACTACGTGCAATGGATCGCGCAGGCGTCGCTCGACGATCTGCGCAACGAGCGTTTCCCCGACGGCGTGACGCGGCCGGCGGCGCTGCTCTATCAACTGCTGCGTCTTTCGGCGCTGCGCGAATTCGCGGGCACCGCGTGGGACGTCCTCGGTCAGCACTCCGCGAGCCCACCCGATCGCCGCGAGTATGAGCTGATTGGCTTCGTGCCCGGGATCGAGCGGCTCACCATCTGGCAGCGCTTCGATCAGCCGCTCCCCGCGGTCAGCGGCAGCGCGCCACTCGGCGAGTATCTGAGCCGGCTGGCAAGTCAGCCCGGAGATGGGCGGCTCTGGAGCTACCGCCAGTCGCTACGCTCGCTCGCGGGCGTCCCCACCTCCGAGCTGGAGCGTCTGCTCACCGAGACGCTCGACCTCTCGTCACACCGCCTCGATGCCTGGGTGACCTCGCTGGCGACGGCGCGGCTGGCGATGCTGCGCCGAGAAAAGAAGAGCGCAGCGGGGCTGCACGTCGGCGCCTACGGTTGGGTGGAGGGGCTGCGCCCAGCGCCGGGCGGTCCCATCGACAGCGGCGGCTACGTGCAGGCGCCGTCGATGACACACGCCTCGGCGGCGGCGGTGCTGCGCAACGCCCAGCTCACCCACGCCGGCGACGCCGGGGAGCAGTTTACCGTCGATCTGTCGTCGGCGAGGGTGCGCAATGCCACTTCGCTCCTGGAGGCGGTACGGCAGGAGCAGCCGCTCGGCGGCGTATTGGGAGCGCGCTTCGAGGCGGCGCTTCACGCCCGCGCTCTCGACCGCCACATCGATCCTTTTCGCCGGCTGTTTCCGCTCGTCGGCGGCAAGGCCACCGGCACGCGAGCCGACGGCGCGGCGCAGGCGGCGATGGATCGCAACGTGGTAGACGGCCTGGCCCTGCGGGCGGCGTTCGTCGCCGCCGATCCCCGGCTCGCCTCCGCGTTGCCACCTGCTGGCACCGAGCGCGACGCGCTGTCCGCCGAGTTGTCGGCGCTCGACGACGCGGTGGACGCGGTGGCCGATCTGCTGTTGGCCGAGTCGGTGTTTCAGACGATTCGTGGCACCCACGCCGGCGCTGCCGCCAGCCTTGACGCACTGGCCAGGGGCGCGAGGGCGCCCGACCCGGAGGTGGTGCGCCAACCGCGCAGCGGCATCCACCTGGTCCATCGCGCCGCTGTGATCCTGAGTGGAGGCGCACCTGCCTGGGCCACCGTGGAGCTTACGCCACGAGCGCTGGCCGAGCCCGCGCTCGACGGTTGGGCCGGGACGCTGCTGGGCGATCCCACCGCCTACCGCTGCCGCGTGAATGACCACATGGTTACGCTGGATCAACTTGCGCTCCGGCCGATCGACCTGGTGGCGCTAGCGCAGGCCACTCCCGAGGCGCAGGCCTCCGAGGTCGATCAGCGCGTGGGCGCCGCGGCGCTGGCGGCGTCGCCCGGACTGACTGATCTGCGCGTGGTGTACGACGCGGATCCGGCGTGGGATCGCTCGCGCGTACGCACCTTCCCCGAGCTCCTGGAGCTCTGCTCGGCGCTGCAGGCGGTGGTGGGCGGCGCGCGGGCGCTGCAGCCGCGCGATCTGCTGGTGGCCGACGAGAGTGACGCTCCAGTCGGTGGCAGCTGGTTGGCCGACGAGGCGACGACACGGGCGAGCGCTGCCGAGCTGCCGGCGGGAAACCTCAGCGCGCCCACATCGCTCGGCGATCTGAAGACGATGCTCGACGCCGCGGTCTCGTCGGCGCGCCTGGCGCTCACCGCCCATCCGGACGCGGATCTGCCATCGCTACGGGCGGCGCTCTCGCGAGCGTCCCTGTTTGGCGTGGCCGGCGCGCTTCCCGCCGTGCGGCTGGGACCGGCCACGCCCCCACCGCGCGACGCCACTGCGCGGGCGCTGGCCAACCAGGCGGCGCGTGATCTGGCGGCAAACCCGGAGAGACGCGCGCAGGCCGATCTCGCGGCGCGCACCCGGGCGGCCGCCGACCTCTACGCGCAGGGGTTGGCAGTCCAGGCCGAGGTCTCCCGCCGCGTTGCCGCCGCGGCCGCGGTGCGGCCGGGCCCGTCGCCGTCCGCGCAGGTCGACGCCGCCGTCGAGAAGATGCAGGCGATCTTCGGCCGTGGATTTCGCTTTCTGCCGCGGATCTTGCCGCCCGTCGCCGCCGAGCTGGCCCAGGCGCTGGCAGCCGCACCGGCGATCGTCGCCGACGATCCGCTGGCACCGCAAAAGCTGCTTCGACAGGCGGCGCAGTTGCGCGATCCGCTGGGACGGTGGCGGCGGCTGTCACTGTATGCCACCGCGGTGGGGGCGCCCCTGCCGCCGCCGTTGGTGGCGCAGCTCCCGGCAGTGGCGGGTGAGCGTTGGATCGGCTTGCCATTCACGGCGGCGAATCGGCCCACAGCGGGAAGGACTTCGCTCTTGCTGCACGCCTCCGCCATGCTGGCCGCCGACTCCCCCTGGGTCGGGCTGCTCCTCGACGAGTGGAGTGAGGTGATCCCTGCGGTCGCCGAGCAGACCGGCTTGGCCTTCCATCACCTCTCGCCGCATGCGCGCGCGCCCAACGCGCTGCTGTTGGCGGTAGCGCCGATTCCAGCGGAGAGCTGGAGCCTCGACTCGTTGATCGCGGTGGTGCGCGAGACCATGGCGCTGGCCAAGGTGCGCGCCGTGGACCTCGACCTTCTGGGACAGCTGGGCCAGCTCCTGCCTGCCGTCTTCGTCGCGGCCAACACGCACGATGAGACCATCGGCGCTCGCTTCATGGTGGCCGCCGAAGCGATCATCGCGCCGGCGCCGACAGGTTGACAGTCATGCCGTCGATCACCTACTGGAACCGCCTCGAGCCCCGCCCCCGCACGGCGTCGATCACCGGAACGCTCGGGGCCGAGGTGCGCGACCCGCTCTGGATGCTGACGCGGCAGTGGCAGTTCGGCGAGCTGCAAGGCGAAGACGCGGGGACACCCGCCTGGGTGCGCGTCGAGCGCAGCCTCTCGCGACTCGACGGCTGGCGCGCTCCCGGCGGCGCGTTGCATCCGCTCGACGGCAGCGCCCCGCTTGAGCTCCTGGCGCTGCGCGAGCCGCGGGTGCTCGACCTGGCCACGCGGGTGGAGCTGGGCCAGCTCTTCGAAGAGCGGCTGGCCGCGCGCGGTGCCGCGCCGCTGACGGCGGTATTTCGCGCCGCCTATCCGCTGCCGGCAGCACCCGATGGGGACGCAGAGGCGGCGCGCTTCCTGGGCGTCTGCGGCACGCGTTCCCTCGACGGGGGAGCGCTCCTGGCCGCGGCGCGGGCCAGCGCGCCGTCCGTGCCCGCGCAGCCGCCGCTCTCTAGCGTCGATGCCACCAATGCGCGCAGCGCTCTCGACGATCTGTCGTCCTGGGCCGAGGCGGTGCTCGGACCGATCGGCGACGGCGCTCCCGCCGCATGGCAGGATTCGCAGCTCTCGTACCAGCTTGAGGTGGAGGGCGGCACCCCGCGCGGCGAGCACGCGATCTTCACCGTGCAACCGGCGCAGTCGGGCGACGTTGAGTGGTTCTCCTTCGATCTTTCAGCCGCGCCGGCACCCGGCGGCGCAACGCCGACCCGGCTGCCGCCGCTCAGCCTCCTGCCAGCCCACGTGCGCTTTCGCGGCATGCCCACTGCCGGCTTCTGGGACTTCGAGCCGCGCGACACCGATCTCGGCGCCATGTCGCCCGATCTGCGCGACGTGGCCAAGCTGGTGTTCCTCGAGTTCCTGCTCGTGCAGGGCAACGACTGGTACGTCCTTCCGCTGTCGCAGCCCACCGGAACGCTGTCGTCGATCGACAAGCTCATCGTGCGCGACGTCTTCGGTCGCGAGCTGGAGGTCGCGCGCGCCGGCTCCGACGATGCACGCTGGAGTCTGTTTTCACTGGGCAGCGCCGGCGACCCGTCGCTGCGCGCCGATTTCCTGCTCTTGCCGCCGACGGCGGCGGGAGCACTGCAGCGCGGCCCCGCGATCGAAGAGGTGCGCTTTCTGCGCGACGAAGCCGCGAGCATGGCCTGGGCGATCGAGGAGACCACCGCCAACGCGCTGGGCGCGCCCCGTCCAGGGGCCGAGCGATCCACGGCCTCCTCGCCAACGCCACCGCCCACCGACGGACGCGGCGAGCTTTTGCGCTACCGCATTCAGACGCAGGTGCCGGAGCACTGGTTGCCGCTCTTGCCTATCTCGCTCGACACCGTCCGCGGCGAAGTGGCGTTGGAGCTGGCGCAGTTACCGGCCAGCGCAGATCCCTCGACGCTGGTCGAGCCCGACGGGCGGCTCCTGCGCCCCGCGCTGCGAGTGCGCGAAGAGGCGGTCCCGCGCGAGGGTGCGCGGGTGCGGCGCATGCCGTTCCGCTGCCGCTGGAGCGACGGCAGCTCCTGGTCGTTCGTCGCCCGCGTGCGAACCACCGGCGCCGGCTCGGCATCGAGCGGCCTGCGCTTCGACACCGTGACCAAGCTCCCTACCGCGACTATGGGTCCCCGATGAGCTGCAACGCGACCAGCCGTGCCAGGGCTCCAACCGTGTACAGCGTCGGGATGTCTCGGACGCGCAAGCCAGGCTGAATGCGAGCCGCCACATCGGGAAGGAGCGATCGCAGCCGCTCGCACGCCAGCGGCGACAGGACACCGCGCGGAGCAAATTGCTCGCGGGTCAGGTCCCCGCGTGCGGCCAGCTCGAGGCCGCCACGCGGGATCTGTATTTGGAAGTGGACCTCGAGTCGCATGAGGATTTCGAGCAGCCCGAGCGAGTCCATGCCAAGGTCGTGCATGAGCAGCGAGTCGAGGCGCACACGGTGCAATGGGAGATTGAGCGTTTCCGCCACCTGCCCGCATACGGCGAGCGCCAGATCTTCCGGTACAGGTCCTAGCAACCGTCACCTCCGACCGCAGCTTCGTACCTCAAACCGGACGATCGGCGCAATCGATCGAGGGAAGCAATGAGCTGGCTGGACGCCTCCACGGAGACGAAACCCCTGCCGCAACCCGGACAGTCCAACCGGAGCCCGTCCCGCATTTTCACTCCCGGCGGCACCAACCTACCCGAGGCCCCCAACGACGCCGAGTTGGCGCGCCTGCACAACGCGTTGAATACCAACCCTGCGATCCGCGACCTCTACTATGCCTCGTTCACCGGCCGGACAACCATCGACCGCACGCCGCGTGACTTCCAAGCTGACAATCGGTCCGTGCTGCAGGCGCTGGAGCAGCAGCTGCGCCAACATTATCGAGATCATGAGTTCTGGATCGTGAATGTTCCCAGCAGCGCCGAAGCGGTGGGGCATCATCGGGCCTGGGATGGAAGAGACGGCTTTCTCGTGGAGCCGGAGTACCGAGCGCGTCTGCGCGCGGCCTATCTGCTGCTCATCAGCGGCGTCGCACAGTACATGTTCATTTCCGGCGGAAAGGTCGACGAGACCCAGCCGCTCCATGTGGACGCGCTCGCGGGTTACCAGCACGTGCTCGA
>DATAPF010000066.1:0-45565 GCA_036265355.1 Kofleriaceae bacterium
GCAAGGCGATCGTCGTCCCCGCGCTCGCCCGCTCGGTCACCATCACCGTCACCAGCTCACGGCGCCGGATCGGCCAGATCGCGGCCATCACCGGCGGCGCCGCGTTCGGCACCAGCATCGGCCTGGCGCTCTACGGCCTCCCCCTCCACAACCAGCAGTTCCCCGGGCACTGCAAGCCACGCCCCGGCAAGAGCGACGGCTGCGACGCCCCGGACCAGTCCAACAACGAGCGCGCCCGGACCTACGGCAACGTCGCCACCGTGGTCGGCGGCCTCGGCCTCGCGGTCGGCGCCGCGGGCGCGGTGCTCTGGTATCTCGCCCCACGCAGCTCCCAGAGCGCCGACGCCCCGCCGCACGTCGTGCTCGACGTCACCGCCGATCACCTCGGCGTCGTCGCCACCGGCCGGTTCTGATCCGTCGGTCCACGCGCCGTCCTCCTGGGCATGCATTGACGCAGGCGACGCGGCCTTTCGATGCGCGGATGATCCGCTTGGCGGTTCTGTTTTCGGCGCCCGGGCGGCGTATGGGTCATCGCGCCCGGGGGATCGACCGCGACCTTGACGCACATCTCCGAGAAGCTTTCGGCCTCGAACGGCCGCCGGCCCTCGAGCATCTCGTACAGCACGGTGCCGAGCGACCAGATGTCGGTGCGCGCGTCGACGTTGCGGGCCGAGCGCATCTGCTCGGGCGACATGTAGGCCGGCGTGCCGAGCAGCGACTGGGCGATGACGCCGACGCGATCGCCGGTGACGTCGAGCACGACGCGCGGCGCGGCGTCGGTGCCCTGGAAGCTGCGCGGGGCGAGGTACCAGACGACGGCGCCGGCGGCAACGACCGCGAGGCCGACGCCTCCGACCACGGTGGCGACGTTGCCGTAGGTCTGGGCGCGCTCGTTGGCGGCCTGGCCCGTGTCGTCGCAGCCGTCGAGTTCGCCGGGGCGGTGCGTGCAGTGCCCGTGGAACTGCTGGTTGTGGACGTGGAGGCCGTAAGCCGCCAGGCGACGCTGATGCCGAACGCGGCGCCGCCGGTGATGGTGGCGATCTGGCCTATCCGGCGCCACGAGCTGGTGACGGTGACCGAGCGGGCGAGCGCCGGGATGGCGATCGCCTTGCGCTCGGCGGGCGCGATCACGAGCGTGGCGCAGTGAGGCAGGCGGTCAGGGGCGCTGACCACGATGACGTGCTCCCCGGGATCGATCGCGATGTTGCCGAGCGCGGCAGGGGCGACGACGCGATCATCGACCAGCACCTTGGTCTCGGGGAGCTGCTGGGTCAGCCGGATCGCGAGGTGCGGGACCTTGGGCTGGAGCGCCGCGAGATGGTCCTCGGCGGCGCGCATGAGCTCGGGCAATCCAAATTCTCTGGCGTTGTCGCGGGCCTCGGTGAATGGCCACCGCGGACGCGACGCGGCCGAGCTTCTCGTTGCATAGCGCCACGTTGAGCAGGGTGCCGATCGCGGCGGGGTTGTAGTGCAGCGACTCGGTGTACTTGTCGCATGCCTTGCGCAGGTTGGACGACTCCAGCGCCTTGGCTTCGGCGAATAGCTGGTCGGCCTTTTCGACCTGCGGGTCGGGCTTGTCGGCCTGGGGGCCGGGCTTATCGGGCTTGTCGGCCTGCGGATCAGCGCTTGCGGTCCCCCCGCCGCGACGAGGGCTGCGAGCGCGAGAGCGGCGAGCCGTCGAGCGACGCGCATCGGGGCGATTCTCCCAGCTCAGGCAGGCGCCCGGTCAGTTGCCGGGCGTCTACTTGGGACAGGGCGGGAGTTTGGGGTCCATGTGCGGGTACGCTTCCGGATGCTCGGTGTCCCTGCAGGTGATGCCAGGGATGGGCACGGAGCCGCGCGGGACGTTGCCCTGGGTGGATCTGGAGGACGGGGCGCGGGCATCACGCGGGCTGTTGCCGCTCGCCGGGCGGGTCTTGTGGCTTCCAGCCGGCACGGCCGGCGTAGCCTCGGGCGGAGCGTGCGGCGGGCCGGACCGTGTGGGATCGGAGGCAACGGCGGTCGGTGCGGCCATCGGGGGAACGGTCGGTGGCGTCGCGGCCCCGGGGATCATGGTTGGCGCGGGCAGTCCAGCGGGAGGCGCGGCGCTCGTGTTGCCGCGGGTCGATGCCGGCGAAGCGGACGGAGCGGGCGCTGGCGTGCGGAGGAGCGAGATCGCGACGCCGAGCGCAGCAGAGCCGATCACGGCGGTCGCGATCGCCAGCGTGCCGCGGCTTCGCCGCCTGTTGTCATCGCGAACGATTCGGACTGTCTCGGATATGGACTCCGAAGGTCCCGGCGAGCCCTCCGCCCGACGAGAGCTCTCCGTTGCAGCGACCGGTGCGGTGTTCGCCGCATCCTCCGCCGTTGCACTGAGCTGGTCGACGATGGTGTCGAACGCGGTCGCTGTGGGAGAATGCGCGACAGGCTCATCCTGCGGCTTGGCGACCGGAACCACGAGGCGCACGACGAGCTCACCTCGATCATCCAGCTCGAGCGCACCGAAGTCGGGAGTCTGCTTCGAGTTCGGATAATCGATGACGCGGCGCTGGATGTATCGCGCGATATCGGTGCCGGTGACGAGCGCGTTGGATGTGCTGCCGAGGAGCCCTCCGGTGAGACCCTCGATGAGGCAGCCGGTGAACAGCGAATGGCCTGGGACTGGACCGCTGTCCATCGCGAGCTCGTCGTCGAGCGCTGACGTGATGATGCGCCGGCTCCGGCGCGTGTGGAGCTGCCCGAGTGGCCCAGCAAAGCCGATCCCTTTGCCGCGCCAGCGCACGGTGGGGTCGAGCGCAACACCGCTGTGGCACGCGTCGATCAAGACGAGGAGGTGTCGCATCGGCACCTGGGCGATATCGCTCAACCAGGTATCAAGACGTAGCCACGTGCTGGCGTCGCCATCCGGTCCGTCACCGTCGACCGGAATGACGTAACCCTTCTTCACCGATGCCCCGCCGGGGTAGGTCCGCGTGACCGTGTGACCGTGCCCCGCGAAGAACAGCACAAGGCTATCGTCGGGACCGAGTACGCCGAGCCTGTCCGGGAGGCATCGCAATGCTGCGCCCGTGGTATCGTCGTCGAACAGCGGCTCGCACACGGGCTCGAACCCAAGCTGGGTAAAGAGCTTCAGCGTGCCCCGTGCATCTTGCACCGCGTTCCGGAGCGGCTCCCAGGTGCGGTAGCGATCGATTCCGATCACGGCGATGCAGCTGCGGCCGTCGACCGCATCGCATGCGGCCTGGTCATCTTGTGAGACGACGTCTCGAAAGCGGATCACAGACTCCATTCGGCTACCCCTGGTAGTGCGATCGCGCACGCCGCGTTGGGCGACATTGTATGGTCGATCACAACGAGCATTCGCTCGGCCCGCGACTCCAGGGGCTAGGCATGTCGGATATTGTGCGAACGATGATCGCCGCACCGAGCCCCGGTGCTGCCTCTGGTCCCGCACGGTCCGGAACGCCAGGCGCTCCGCTGCCCGTAGCCGCGCCCGTGGCTGCGCCGGCCGGGCCAACGGAGAGTACGGAGAGTGAAGCGGCCCGCCCCACAGACGGCGGCAGCCCGAGCGCGGCTTCCGAGCAGCACACCCGCCGGCCAGGTCCACCCACAAGGTCCGGCGCGGCCATTTGCTCCACCCCGGCATCGACTGCCAGGACGACGAGGATCATTCGCGCGCTCGAAGGGCCTCCCGCCCTGTCCTCCCGAGACGCCCGAGGACTGACCGGCCGCCGACCCGCGCTGGTAGAATTGCCATGATGCGCGTCGCCCGGCGGCTCGTCACGTTCGCGTTCGCGGCCGTCGTCGCGGCGGGTCGCTCCGCGAGCGCTGACCCGCCGGCCAACCGGCCGGGCCCGCAGGTCGGCAAGCCCGACCCCTGGGTCGAGAAGGCCGACCAGCTGTTCTTTGAGGCCAAGGCGCTGGAGTCATCCAACCTGCGCGAGGCGTGCGACAAGTACACCGAGTCGCTGCACTACAACCCCACCGCGTTCGGCACCCTGCTCAACGTGGCGCTATGCAACGAGAAGCTCGGCCGCGTCGCGTCCGCGGTCGCCAGATTCACCGAGGCCCGCGACAACGCCAGAGAATTTGGATTGCCCGAGCTCATGCGCGCCGCCGAGGACCATCTCGCGGCGCTCGAGCCCAAGATCCCGCACCTCGCGATCCGGCTGACCCAGCAGCTCCCCGAGACCAAGGTGCTGGTCGACGATCACGTCGTTGCCATCGACGCGCTCGGCGACATCGCGATCGATCCGGGCGAGCACGTCGTCGTGGTCAGCGCCCCCGACCGCCTGCCCCATCGCGCCACGATCGTGATCGCGCCCGCCGAGCGCAAGGCGATCGTCATCCCGGCGCTCGCCCGCTCGGTCACCGCCACCAGCTCGTGGCGCCGGATAGGCCAGATCGCCACCTTCACCGGCGGCGCCGCGTTCATCACCAGCGTCGGCCTGGCGGTCTACGGCCACGACCGCGAGGCCGACGCCACCGTGGTCGGCGGCGTCGGCCTCGCGGTCGCCGCCGCCGGCGCCGTCCTCTGGTACTTCTCACCGCACAGCTTCCAGGGCGCCGACGCCCAGTCCCGCGTCGCGCTTGACGTCACCGGCGATCATGTCGGCGTCATCGCCCTCGGCCGGTTCTGACCCAGACGCCGGGATCCACTGACCACCGAGCAGCATCTGGTGCTGCTCGGACACGATGTCCGAATTTCGGACATACTCAGATCTCGGCCCGGCGCGATGTCAGAGGGCGGTGCTAGCGTTCCGGCCCATGAGCACGGATCCGGCACCAGCGAGCCTGACCGAGGCGCAGATCGAGCAGATCGTCCAGCGCTACAGGCTGGAGATGGCGCGCTATGACGGAGCGGCGCGGTTCGTCGAGCAGCGGCTCCGCCGCGAGCTCCGAGAGGCAGCGATCCCGGCCCTGCTCTCGTCGCGGGCCAAGCACCCGGCGGACGTGCTCGACAAGCTGCGCAGGCGCGCAGACGACGGACGCTACCGCCACGAAGCGCTGCTCGCGAACATGAACCACGTGATGACCGACGTCGCGGGGTGTCGGCTCATCGTGTACGACCCCCGCCAGGAGTCCGCTGCGGCGGACATCGTCCGGCGCACCTTCTCCCTGTGGCAAGCCGCGCGGTCCTACGAGGTGCTCGACAAGGACTCCGGGTACCGGGCAACCCACTTGCTCGTGATCCTCGATGCTCCCGAGGTGGACCTCGCGCTTCTGTCCACGGTGTGCGAGGTACAGGTCACGTCGATCGCGTGCCACGTGTTCAACGAGCTCTCGCATGACATCGATTACAAGAGAAAGGATGTCTCGCCGAGCGGCGACGTGCAGCGCCAGCTGCGAGACGTTCTCAATGCCACCCGTCGTCTCGACGACGTGGTAGCTCGGCTTGCCAGCAGCCGGGCGCGTGAGATCGAGAGCAGCAAGCGCATGCTCGAGACGTCCGAGGCTCTACGGTTCGCCCTCGAGCAGGCGATCGACCGACCGCTCCGGGGCGAGATCGAAAAGCTGCACCGGCTCCTGAGCGTCGCCGTTGCTCCGCTCACCGCGCACTCGCTAGCAGAGCTCGATGTCCACGCCGCGCTGGTGCGCGGGCACCAGGTCGCCCGGAACCTGCTACGGGCCGAGAACGACAATGTCGACGACGTGGTCGCGCTCGTGCTCGGGCTCGTGACGAAGTTCGGAAAGAAGTTCCGGGACCTCGCCTCCCAGTGGCGGGGGCCTTCCACGGCGCTGAAACGCGCTATCCTGGAGGTAACGAGATGACGGCATCCCGACTGCTCACGCTCACCGAGCTGGTGGAGGGACTGGAACGCGATGGTGAGGAGTACTTCGTCCTCGACGTCTTCGCGTGGCACGTTCAAGAGCTGAGGGACGTGTTCGAGCACGGCCGCCTCGGCGAGTTACAGCGCCTCGACCTCGAGCAACCCGACCGCGCCTGGTTCGGCTTCCGGCGCAACGGGACCGACTATCAGATCAAGGTCCACCGGTCCGGCATGGCCCAGATCACCCGCCGGGCGGCGGGACGGCTGGAGCTGGCGAGCGATCAGCTCGCACAGGGTCGACTCGACCCCGAGGTGGTGCGCCAGACCGAGTTCCCCGGCATGCTCCTGGGGTTCCTCATCGGAGAGCCCCTGAGCGCGGCGCCGCATGCCTCGCGGCATGTCCTCACGATGCGCTACAACGAGGACGAGAACCGCTGGCGCGCCTATGATGGCCCGCAAGCCGTCTGGATCCGCAATCACGCGTTGAAGATCGAGCCCGCGTTCGCGTAGGTTGCGATACACAACGGCGAGGTGGCCCGGGTCGTGGCAACGCCCTCGGGCTGATCTTCGCGGAAGCTCGATCGGCCGGTACTCGCGCCATTGCCGACGACCGCAACCTCCTCCGACGACGCGCCTGGCGATCCCATGCGTCGTGGACCGACCGACGTCTTACCGCGGTTCGCGCTTCGCGGCCAGGTAGCCGTCGCGGGTCTGCGGCAGCTTCATGCCGAGCACGGCGCTCGCGACCTGGGTGCGCAGGACCTGGGCGGTGCCGCCGGCGATCGTGAACATGCGGGCGTCGCGGACGTGGCGCTCGAGCGCGTTATGCCGGCCGTAGCCGGCCGAGCCGTGGATCTGGAGCGCGTCGCTGGTGACCTTGTTGGCCATCTCGGCGGCGAAGATCTTGGCCTGGGCGGCCCGGGCGAGGTCCGGGAAGTCGGTCCCGCTGCACGCGGCGGCATGGAGCAGCAGGCGCGCGGCGTCGAGCTGGATCGACATGTCGGCGAGCATCCATTGCAGGCCCTGGAACTCGGCGATCGGGCGGCCGAACTGGTGGCGGGTCCTGGCGTGGGCCACCGCCTCCTCGAACGCGCCCTGCGCGATGCCGAGGGCGACGGTGCCGGCGCCGACGCGCTGGGCGTTGTAGGCGGCCATCAGCGCGGCGAAGCTGCGGGCCAGGCCACCGGGCGGGACGAGGAGCATCGATTTGTGGATCGCCAGGTCGTGGAACTCGAGGTGGGTCTCGGGGATGCCGCGCACGCCCATCGCGTACAGGCGCTTGCCGACGACCAGCTCCCGGGGTGCATCGCCGTCGCGCAGGCAGAGGAACGCGCCGATGCCCTGCTCGACGCCATCGTCGAACACGCGCGCGAAGATCAGGTGGAGCCGGGACACGCCGCCGCCGGTGATCCAGTACTTCTCGCCGTTGAGGATGTAGTGATCGCCGCGGCGGTCGGCGCGCGTGGTCATCTCGCTGGCGGCGCTGCCCGCGCCGGGCTCGGAGATGCAGATCGCCGGCTTGTCGCCGGACAGCACGGCCGCGGCGGCGAGCTGGAGCTGCGGCTCGGTGCCGTAGCGCGCGATCGCGCCGATCGCGCCCATGTTGGCCTCGACGGTGATCCGGCCCATGGTGGCGCAGGCCCGGGCCATCTCCTCGATGACGATCACGGCGTCGTGGTGGCTCCGGCCCTGGCCGCCGACCCGCGTGGGCAGGTCATGCCCATGAAGCCGGCGTCGCGCGGCAGCGCGACGTTGGCCCAGGGATATTGCTCGGTGCGATCGGTGTCGGCGGCGGTCGGGGCGAACTGGCCCTGCGCGAGCTCGCGCGCGCGGAGCTGGAGGGACCGCTGGTCGGGGGTGAGGGGATGCATCTCGGCTCCGGGGTGGAGGTCAGGCGGCGTGCGGCGGGGGCGCGGCGCCGCGCAGCCAGGCCGCGTCGGGCGCCGCGAGATCGGCGGCGGCGGCGCGGTGGCGGCCCGCCTCGGCCGGAGCGGCGCGGGCGTCGGCGATCCGGGCGGCGTAGAGGTGGGCGATCGCGCGCAGCGCGCTCCCAGCGCGGATGTCGTCGATCACCCGGGCGAGCAGCGGCGCCGCGTCGTCGAGCCGGCCGTCGCGCCAGGCGATCGCGCCGCCGGCGAGCCAGCCGAGCCAGGGCGTCCGGGGCGCGGACGCGGCGGCGGGGTCGGCGGGGTCGCACGCCCGGCCGAGCTCGACGCAGGCGACGATCCGCGCCGCGGCGACCAGCGGCTGCAGCTCCGGTCCGGGGCGGGCCTCGTCGAGCGCGGCCAGCGCCGCGGCGTGCTCGCCGCGCAGCAGCTGGGCGAACCCGCGCGCGATCAGCGGCCGCGCACGGGCAGCGGGCCGGCGGCGGCGCGCCGGCGCGCGATCCGCGATCTCGGTCAGCGCGGCGGTGTCGCCCACGCTGAGCGCCCGCGACAGCCCGGCGGCCGCGGCGAGCGCGCGGAACGCGAACCACACGATCAGCACGAGCACGAGGCCCGCGGCCATCCATTCCTTGCCCCGGGTGTCGGTCTCCGACGTCGCGACCAGCAGCGTGTAGGCGAGCGCCATCATCACCGGCACGGCCCAGCGCGACAGGACGCCCCAGCCGCGGACGATCAGATCGGTCAGGTCCGCCATCGGTCGATCCTCTCTCGATCACCGCTCGATCTTCGCCCGATCACCGGAGCCTCGGCGCCCGCGCCGGCGTCGCTCGCGCCGCAGCGGCATCGCGCGTGGCCGGTCGCTCGATCACCGGGTGCCGCGCACGTGGCGGGCGATCCGCATCGCGCACTCCAGGGCCTGCTCGTAGTTGAGCCGCGGATCAACCCGGGTCTTGTACGCGCGCTCGAGGTCGGTATCGGACAGGCCGCGGGCGCCGCCGGTGCACTCGGTGACGTTCTCGCCGGTCAGCTCGATGTGGACGCCGCCCAGCCGCGAGCCGAGCCCGGCGTGCAGCGCGAAGCTCTGCTCGAGCTCGTCGACGATCCGGTCGAACCGCCGGGTCTTGATCCCCGTCGCGGTGGTCTCGGTGTTGCCGTGCATCGGATCGCAGATCCACAGCACCTCGCGGCCCGTGCGGCGGACCGCCTCGACCAGCGGCGGCAGCTTGCCGGCGACCTGGCCCGCGCCCATCCGGTGGATCAGCGTGATCCGGCCGGGCTTGCGCTGGGGATCGAGAGCGTCGAGCAGGCCGATCAGCCACTCGGTGGTCATCGCCGGGCCGATCTTGATCCCGAGCGGGTTCAGGATCCCGCGGTGGAACTCGACGTGGGCGCCGTCGAGCTGCGCGGTCCGCATGCCGATCCACGGGAAGTGGGTCGACAGGTTGTACCAGCCCGGCCGGCGCGGCACCCGCCGGGTCTGGGCCTGCTCGTAGGGCAGCGCGAGCGCCTCGTGGCTGGTGTAGATGTCGACCCGGCGCAGGACCTCGTTCTCGACGCCGGTGATCGCGGACACGAAGTCGAGCGACTCGCGGATCGACTCGACGATCCGCTCGTACTGCGCCGCGTGCGGCGAGCCGTGAGCGAACGAGATGTCCCAGTACTCGGGGTGGTGCAGGTCGGCGAACCCGCCGTCGACCAGCGCGCGGATGAAGTTGAGGGTCAGCCCGGCGCGCTCGTAGGCGCGCAGCATCAGCGACGGATCGGGCGCGCGATCGGCGGCGGTGAAGCCGTCGCGGTTGACCAGGTCGCCGCGGTACGCCGGCAGGGTGACGTCGCCGCGGGTCTCGACGTCGGCCGAGCGCGGCTTGGCGTACTGGCCCGCGATCCGGCCGATCCGGACCACCGGCTTGCGCGTGCCGTGGACCAGCACGAGCGACATCTGGAGCAGGATCTTGAGCTTGGCGGCGATCGGCTCGGAGCGGCACTCATCGAAGCTCTCCGCACAGTCGCCGCCCTGGAGCACGAACGCCTCGCCGCGTGCCGCCCGGGCCAGCTCGCCGCGCAGGTGCTCGATCTCCCACGAGGTGACCAGCGGCGGCAGCCGGCCGATCTGCTCGATCACGCCGGCGAGCACCTCGCGATCGGGATACTCGACCTGCTGCTGGGCGGGCCGGTGCGTCCAGCTGTCGGGCGACCAGTTGGGTGCGTCGACCTCGGCGTGGCCGGAGGGAGAAACGAACGGAAATACCGATGCCATCGTCATGGTCCAGGCTCCTTGCCGGCGTCACCGTTCGCCGGGCTTGCCGCTGAGCTCGGTGACCCGCCGCACGCGACCGGGCGCTTGCCCTCGTAGTCGAGCCGCGGCCGGGACGCGGAGTACAGCCGCGCCGGGTCGATCGCGGCGCGCGGCGACGCCTTCCAGCCGCGCAGCACGTCGGCGACGGCCTCGCGGATGATCGTGTCGGTCACCTGGATCTTGCCCTCGGGCAGCTGGAGCCGGGCGATCACGCCGTCTCCGCCCGAGGCCAGGAAGTCGCTGGTCGCCAGCTTGTAGCTCGCGGCCTCGTCGAGCGGCTTGCCGTGGACCTGGATCTGGACGTCGAGCTTGCCGGCCTTGCAGCGCGCCCGGGCGGTCAGCCCGGCCCACGACAGGATGCCGCCGCCGTGCGCCAGGTTCGTGGCCACCAGCGAGCGCAGATCCTTGCCGGTGAGCTCGACGATCGCGAACCGGTTGTCGAACGGCAGCGCCGCGAACAGCGCGCCGTAGGTCAGCATCCCGGCGGGCAGGTCGGCGCGCAGCCCGCCGCCGTTGGTCAGCGCGACCTGGGCGTCGGGGCGCGCCTCGAGCATCAGATCGGTGAACAGGTTGCCCTCGGCGGACTCGACCGCATGCGCCCGCCTCACGATGCTGGCGAGCACGACGCCGAGCTTCTCCTGGCGGCGCTCGCCGGCGCGCGCCATCGCCGCGTCGACGATCTTCTGGACCTCGGGATCCGGGGTCACCGGCTTGCCCTCGTAGTCGCCGGGGTGGCAGTCGGCGACCGGCGCCGGGTTGAAGTTCTGGTCGACCGGGCACATCAGGTGCGGCTTGTCGATGTGGATCTCGGCGACCTTGCCATCGGGGTCGACCGTGACGTCGACCCGGCCGAACGCGCGGCCCTGCGAGTACGACTCGATCACGGCGACGCCGTCGATCCGGTGCGCGACCCCGGCGTGGGTGTGGCCGCCGACGATGACGTCGACCGTGCCGCGCGGCAGGTCCTTGAACAGACGGAACAGCTCCTCGCGCTGGTCGCATGACGAGCTGTCGTCGGGGTGATCGAACTCCTTGCAGCTGGTCCCGATGTGCATGGTCGCGATGATCAGCTTGGCGCCCTGGGCGCGCAGCCCGGTCGCCTGGTCGACGATCGCCTGCGCCGGCGGCAGGATCCGCAACCCGACGAAGTTCGCCGGCATCGTCGTGTACGGCGTCGATTCGGTGCTCGCGCCGATGATCCCGATCTTGACCCCGGCGACCATGACCATCGTCGAGCCCGGCATGTTGGGCCACAGGACCCGCGAGCCGGTCGTGTTGTCGACGATGTTCGACGCCAGGAACGGGAAGTGGGCCTCGCGCGCCCGGGCCTTGAGCGCACCGCGCGGATCGTCGCCCGGGCCGGTCGGGGTCGCCGCCGGACCCTCCGGGCCGTAGTCGAACTCGTGGTTGCCGATCGCGGCCGCGGCGTAGCCGAGCTGGTTGTAGGCCCGCACCACGTCGGTGCCCTCGCCGAGGTTGGACTCCAGCGTGCCCTGGAACATGTCGCCGCCGTCCACCAGCACCACGCCGCCGCCGTCCGCCGCCCGCGCCGCGCGCAGGTTGGCCACGAACCCGGCGAACAGCGGCAGGCGCTCCAGCGCGCCGTGCAGGTCGTTGGTGCCGACGATCGAGATCGTCACCGCGTGGCCGCGCGCCGGTGGCTGCGGCTCGTGCCCGATCGGCCGCCAGCTGCCGTCGCCGAGCGCGGGTGCACTCGGGGCGGGAGGGTGCGAGCACGCGATCAGGACGCAGAGCGCAAGCAGAACCGGTCTCATGCTGCGCGGACTCTACCCCTGGATCCTCGCAGGGCGAAGATCGATCGTCGCTCACCTGCGGCCGCGGCCACCGGGATGAATAAACGAGGGTAGACTGCGTCCGCTTCAAGAGGCCCGATTCAGGAGGCCCGATCCAGGAGGCCCGCCTCAGGAGGATCCATGCGCTCTCGACTACATCGACTGGTTGTCTCGACCGGGCTCGCCGCCGCGACGCTGCTCGGCACCGCCGGAAGCTCGCTCGCGCAGCCGCGCGATCGCCGCCACGAAGATCGCGAGCAGGACCGCGATGCCGCGCCCCGCGAGGCGCCGCCGCCGCTGCGCGCGGAGCCCCACGACGCGCGCAAGATCGGCTTCGTCTGGATCGGCGGGCGCTGGGACTGGAACCGGCGCGAGCACCGCTGGGACTGGCTCGCCGGGCGCTGGGAGCCCGAGCGCCGCGGCAAGCGGTGGCGCGAGCCGCGCTGGGAGCTGCGCGACGGCGCCTACGTCCTGGTCGACGGCGACTGGATCGCGGCCGATCTGCGGTTCCCGGTCGAGGCACCGCCGGCGCCGCAGGTCGAGAACGTCCCGCCCAAGGCCGGCTACGTGTGGGCGCGCGGCCGCTGGGACTGGAAGAACGGCCGCTGGACCTGGCTGCCCGGTCACTGGGAGCACGAGCGCGTCCGGATGCGCTGGGTCGACGGCCGCTGGGAGCTGCGCGGCGATCACTGGGAGTGGATCGATGGCAGCTGGGCCGAGACATCCGTCCCGCCGTCGCCGTCGCCGCCCGTGTCGGGCCCGACCCAGGAGCCGCCGGCGCCGCAGATCGAGAACGTCCCGCCGAAGGCCGGCTACGTGTGGGCGCGCGGCCACTGGGACTGGAAGGACGGCCGCTGGACCTGGCTGCCCGGTCACTGGGAGCACGAGCGCGTCCGGATGCGCTGGGTCGACGGCCGATGGAAGCTCTACGGCGATCACTGGGGGTGGGTCGAGGGCGGATGGATCGAGGAGACCGCAGCGCCGGCTCCCGCACCGCCACCGGCCCCTGCCCCGCCACCGGCGTCGGGCCCGACCCAGGCGCCGCCTCCGCCGCAGGTCGAGACCCACCCTGCCGCGCCCAGCGGCTACATCTGGGCGAGCGGCCGGTGGGCCTGGCAACATGGTCGCTACGAGTGGCTCCCCGGGCACTGGGAGCACATCCGCGCCAAGCTCACCTGGTACGACGGCCGGTGGGAGCTGCAGGGCAACGTCTGGGTCTACATCGAGGGCGGCTGGCGCTGATCGCCGCCCCGCGCTGGTTCAGAACTGCTGGATGAACAGCGGCACCCGGAACTCGACGCCGTGGTCGCCGCGGTACGACACCGGCGACATCTCGAACGTCGGCAGCTCGAGCTGGACCGCGTGGCCGCGCAGCGCGACATCGAGCCGGGCGCAGACCCGCGCGTTGAGGTCGTCGAACTGGATGTCGCTGTGCAGCCGGAGCGACAGGCCGTCGCTGTCTCCGCCGCCGATCTGCAGGTGGGCGCGCCGCCGCCGCGCATCGACCCGGAGCTGGACGAAGTCGTGGCTGAGCAGATCGAGGTGCTGGCCGAGCGTGTTGCCGAGCAGGGTCAGCCGTTCGACGATCTGATCCTCGAGCGTCAGCGCGTGGCCGTCGGGGACGCTCGGCCAGCGGCTGGCGAGCAGCACCGTGGGGTCGGCCGATGCCGCGGGCTCCCAGGCGAGGCCGCAGGCGACGACCGCCGAGGCCAGGAGCGCACGCGCCGTCGCCGATCGCACGCACCCAGCATGCGGACATGGCACCGGCATGTCTGTGAGCGCGCGCACCAATCGCATGCTACGTACACGGACATGAAGCGCGTCGTCGTGCTGGTCGCCCTGACCGCGGCGCTGGGCGGCGCATGCCGGAGCCATTCCGACGCCGCGCCGGCCACCGGCGCGCTCGCCCATCCGCTGCTGTGGGCGGCGGACAAGGACGGCCGCACCACGTACCTGTTCGGCACGATGCACTCCGGCGTCGACGCCGCGACCCGGCTGCCGCCGATCGTGTGGACCAAGCTCGACGCCGCGCGCGCGTTCGCGATGGAGACCGATCTCGACGATCCGACCGCCGCCGACGCGATGCGCCCGACCGCCGGGTCGCTGCGCGATGCGCTCGGCGACGCGTACTGGCGCAAGCTCGAGACCGCGCTGGGCGCCGATGCGGCGCGCGCCGTCGAGCACCTGCCGCCGATGATCCCCGCCGCGTCGCTGTCGCTGCGCGGCCTGCCGTCGACGCCGCAGATGGATCGCGTGCTGGCGGCGCGCGCCGCCGGCGCGCACAAGCCGATCGTGTTCCTCGAGCCGGCGAGCCGCCAGCTCGCCCTGCTCGCGCGCTGGATCGACCTCAAGGCGCTCAAGCTGATGCTCGACGAGCTGCCGTCCGGCGAGCAGCACGCCCGCGCGATGCTCGCCGCGTACGTCGCGGGCGACGAGCGCACGATGCTCGCGCTCAGCGACGAGGAGCGCGCCGATGCGCTGCGCCACGGCTACACCGCCGCCGAGTACGACCGCGAGCTGGACGACCTGCTGTACGGCCGCAACGCGTCGTGGATCGCGGCGATCGAGCAGCTCCACGCCGCCGGCGGCGGGTTCGTCGCGGTCGGCGCGCTCCACCTGGTCGGCCCGCGCAGCGTGCTCGACCTGCTCGCCCACCGCGGCTATCGCGTCACCCGCGTCGTTCCGTGAGCTTGCGCAACAGCCGGTTCGCCGCGTCGATCGGGGCCCGCGGGATCTCGTGGCCGCCGGCGAACGGCTGCCAGTCGACCGCCGCGCCGGCCTCGGTGAGCCGGTCGCGCAGCAGCTCGGCGACGTGGTACGGCAGCAGCGCGTCGTGCCGGCCGTGCGACAGCATCACCGGCACCCCGGCGAGCGACGCCATCCGCGGCTGCCACTCGCCCTCGGCGAGCAGCGTGCCCGACATCAGGATCAGCCCGGCCGGCGGCCGCGCCCGGTGCAGCGCGACGTCGAGCGACACCATCGCGCCCTGCGAGAACCCGCCGAGCACCAGCTGGTCGTCGGCGATCTCGAACCGCGCCGCGAGCTGATCGAGCAGCCGGATCACGTGGTCGCGCGCCGCGGGCAGCCCGTCGGGGACCTCGTCGCGCACGTCGCGCGGCACGCCGCGGCGCATCGCGTCCTCCAGCCGGGCCAGATCGAGCAGCCACCACGCGCGCGCGTCGCCGTACAGCCCGCTGATCTCGAGCGGCGCGGCCGGGAACACCAGCCGGACCGGCGCGTCGATCTCGCCGGCCAGGCTGACCAGGTCGTCGCCGGACGCGCCGAAGCCGTGCAGCAGCACACACGTCAGCCGGGCGTCGGGCGGACCGACGATCCACGCGGTCAGCCCTGCGATCTCGAGGCGGGTCGGCGTCACGCGCGTAGCCTCGCACGGCCGCACCCGCCGCACCACCCTCCCATTGCCACGCGCCCGCCCCACGCGCACCGGGCGCCTGCGCTACCCTGCCCGCGTGACCGCTCCGCTGAGCCGGCGAGGCTTCCTGCACGCGCTCGGTGCCGCGACCTGGCTGGTGAACTGCGGCGACAACGACGAGGTCGCCGCCGCGAGCGCCGCGCTCGACCCCGACGAGGACTCGGTCGTCGTCGCGCTGTGGGCCGATCGCGACGGGGCGCTCGCCGAGGTCACCGCCACCGCCGGCGGCCGGACCGTCGCCGGCGCCCGGATCACGCTCGACGGCGAGATCGGCCGGCTCGTGCTGACCGGCCTGGTCCCCGGCACCGCCCACGACGTCACCGTCCGCGTCGCGGGTCGCGTGCTCGGACCCCACCGCGTGCGCACGGCGCCGCGCGCCGACGATCCGCGCCCGGTCCGGGTCGCGATCACGGGCGACTACGATCCGAGCCCGATGTTCGCCAGCGGCGTCGTCGACGCCCTGATCGCCGCCGATCCCGACATCGTGCTCTCGATCGGCGACTTCCCGTACACCGATAACGGCCCGCCGGCGATGACCGTCCCCGAGTACCGCGCCCGCCACCTCGACACCCGCACCCACCCGCCGATCCGCGCGCTGCACGAGGCGTGCGGCATGTGGGCGATCTACGACGACCACGAGGTCCGCAACGACTGGGACGGCCGGGTCCGGCTCGACGAGCCGGCGCGCTACGCCGCCGCGCTCCAGGTCTGGGACGAGTTCTTCCCGCAGCGCGCCGCCGCCGGCGAGATCCGCTACCGGCGCTGGCGCTGGGGCGCCCACCTCGAGTGCTTCCTGCTCGACTGCCGGCGGTTCCGCAGCGCCAATAGCGCGATCGACGACGCCGCCAAGACCATGCTCGGCGCCGAGCAGCACCGCTGGCTTGTCGACGGCGTCACCTCCAGCACCGCCAGCTTCAAGCTGATCCTCACCAGCATCCCGCTCGACCACGGCAACGGCGACGACCACTGGACGTCGTTCACGACCGAGCGCGACGCGATGTTCGCCGGGCTGATCGGCACGCCCGGCGTGCTGTTCGCGAGCGCCGACCAGCACTGGTTCGCCGCCCACCGCCACGCGTTCGGCGTCCGCGAGATCCAGGTCGGCCCGCTCGGCCGCGGCTTCGGCACCCCGCCGCCGGCCGTGCCCGGCGTGCTGTTTCGCGCCGTGCGCTACAACGCCGGCCTGATCGACATCACCGGCGATCAGCTGACCCTGACCGGCCTGGGCGCCGACGGCGAGCGGTTCTACCAGGAGACCCTGTCCGCCGCCGACCTGACCCCGCGCGCCTGAGCCTTGGGGCGATTCGGCACACCGGATCACATCTCCCCCCACTGGCCCCTGGCGCGGGCCGATCCGGGCGCTATCGTCCATGGCTGGAGGTCCGATGGCCAAGCCCGACACCGACGACAGTAAACCCGGGAAACCGCGCAAGGTCCGGCCGTTCCCGTTTCGCCTGTGGCTGTTCGCGCTCGCGATGACGGGCACCACCGCCCTCGCCGGCAACTACGCCTGGCAGTACCGCAAGGAAGCCCGGGCCGCCGGCGACGATCTCGGCACCTGCCGCATCAGCCTCGACAAGGCCAAGCCGCAGGTCGACGAGGCCACCAAGAAGTACGAGGGCTGCAACAAGCTGCTCGACGACAACAACAAGAAGCTCCAGGACCAGGAGAAGAAGGCCCACGAGCAGGACGTCCAGATGACCGCGCTGTCCAACAACCTCAGCGCCTCCAAGGACGAGCTCGCACAGCTCCAGGTCCAGCGTGCCGAGGCCGAGAAGCGGCTCGCCGCGATCGCCGACATCCAGAAGCAGTTCGCCAAGATGATCGACACCGGCCAGCTCAAGGTCACCGCGCGGCGCGGCAGCCTCGTCCTGTCGCTGCCGTCGGAGGTGCTGTTCCCGTCGGGCAGCGCCGATCTCTCGGAGTCCGGCAAGATGGCCGTGCTCGAGGTCGGCTTCAACCTCAAGCGGCTCGCCGACCGCCGGTTCCTCGTCGTCGGCCACACCGACGATCAGCCGCTCAAGAGCACGACCTACAAGGACAACTGGGAGCTGTCGACCGCGCGCGGCCTCACCGTCACCCGCGTCCTGGTCCAGGCCGGCATGAGCCCCAAGAACCTGGTCGCCTCCGGCGCGGGCGAGAACGACCCGGTCTCCAAGGATCGCGCGAAGAACCGCCGGATCGAGATCGCCCTCCTGCCCGCGATCGGCGAGCTGCCGCCGCTGCCCGCCTCGCTCGGCGACGACACCGCCAAGGCCGAGGCCGAGAAGCCGCCGGCCCCGGCCGAAAAGCCGGCTGCCGCTCCGCCCTCGGCTCCACCCGCGACTGCGAAGCCCGACGCGGCCAAGCCCGCTGCGCCCGCGCCCGCCAAGCCGTAGCGCTGTCGGCACTCGCACCGCCCTTGACCTCGGTTCCCTCCGGGTCTAGGCGTAGCCGTCAATGGCTCTGAAGTACCGTCGTCAGTGGCGCGACTACCGGACCCCCGGCGGTGCCCGGCCGGTCAAGGACTTCCTCGCGAGGCTGAGCGACGAGGAGGCCGCTGCGATCGCGGCTGGTATGCGCGATGTTCGCGATCGAGGGACCGCAGCAGCGCGCCATCTCCGCGGCGACATCTACGAGGTGCGCGCCGATGCCGCGACGCGCAGCTTCCGGCTCCTGTTTTCCTGCGAAGGCAAGTACAGTCAGGTGTTGCTGTCGCTCTCCGGTCTACGAGAAGCGCACGCAGAAGGCGCCCACCCAGGAGATCGACCTCGCTGAGAGGCGCCTGAAGGACTGGCGCGCCCGCGTGAAAAATTAGGTAAAACGTTTCGCACCCATAGCGCCCAAGATATGTCGTTGACGATATAGCTCGGACGATATAGGATGACAGCATGGCAAGGGACTTTCTCGACGAGATCGAGGCCGAGCGTACCGCCGCCAATCCGAAGTTCCCCAGCCTGGTCGGCGAAGCGGCATGGCGCCGCAAGCTCGCGCGCAAGCTCATCGCCATCCGGGAGAAGAAGCACCTGACGCAGACCGCAGTGGCCGCACGGATGAGGACGTCGCAGTCGGTGGTGTCGAAACTCGAGGCCGGTGGCGACGTCAAGGTGTCCACGCTGCAGCGGTACTGCGCCGCGATCGGGACAACAGTCCCGCTGAGGTAAGAGTCATACTGAGCCATGGCGCGTGAGGCCGATGCGATCGCAGCGAACGTCCGTGGCGACTTCTTCGTCGACAGCTCGTGCATCGACTGCGATCTGTGCCGCCAGCTGGCGCCCGAGGTGTTCGCGCGCGATGACCGCGCCGCGCAGTCGTTCGTCGCGGCCCAGCCCGCGCCTGCCGGTGGGCATCGTGCGCTGATGGCGCTCGTGACCTGCCCCACGAGCTCGATCGGCACGCGCGGCAAGCACGACGTGCGCGCTGCGGCCCGCGCGTTCCCCGAGCCGCTGTTCGGCGATGTGGCGTTCTGCGGCTATGCGAGCGAAGCGTCGTATGGCGCGGCGAGCTACCTGATCCGCCGACCGGACGGCAACGTGCTGGTCGACTCGCCGCGGTTCGCCGAGATCCTCGTCGAGCGGATCGCGGCGCTCGGCGGCGTGCGCACCATGGTGCTCACCCACCAGGACGACGTCGCGGACCACGCGAAGTTCCGGGCGCGGTTCGGCTGCGAGCGGGTGATCCATCGCGCCGACGTGCGCGGGGACACGCGCGCGTGCGAGCGGATCATCGAGGGCGACACCGAGCTCGCGCCGGACCTCCGGCTGATCCACGTCCCCGGTCACACGCGCGGGTCGATCGCGCTGCTCCACGGTGACGCGCTGTTCACCGGCGATCACCTGTGGGCGACCGACGATCAGATCGGGCTCGAGGCCGGGCGTGAGGTGTGCTGGTACTCGTGGTCCGAGCAGCGCGCGTCGATCGCCAGGCTCGCCGCGTACTCGTTCACGCACGTGCTGCCCGGCCACGGCCGGCGGTTCACCGCGCCCGACGCGGAGGCGATGCGCGCGGCGGTGCTACGGGCGGCGGCGTGAGGCGCTCTCCGGCCATGTCGATGCGAGGGCCGACTTCCGCAACCTCGAGTGAGGAGTGACCGGCGCGGTCACTTCTTCGTGTGGATCGTGTTGCCGGTCCCCAGGTTCGAGACCTTGGTCTTGGCGGCGCGCTGGACGGTGTTCTGGTTGCCCAGCACGTCCAGCGCGTCGACCGCAGCGAACTCGACCGTGTTGTGGTTGCCGCTCACGTCCCCCGAGCGCCCGAAGCGCCGGAACTTCACGGCTGAGTACAAGCTGCGTATCGTCGGGGAGGCAGAGTATGCACTCGCCTCGGGCGGAGAGGACTCCGTCGGTGCGCGTTGCTGCGCCGGGAGGGGCTGTACTCGCCGTACCTCACCGCGTGGCGAGTGAGTATGATGAGGGCGAAGCTCGCGGGTCTGGCGCCCAAGCAACGGGGACGCAAGCCGCAGAAGAACCCACTTGCCGACGAGAACGCGCGGCTGCGAGGCCGCGCACGTCGTGCAGCAGCGCGGGGGCGTGCAGCTCAAGGGTGGCGTCGATCAGCCCGGCGACGCCAGTGAGCAACACGCCGATGCCATCGCGGATACTGTGGTCGCTGGTCGATCGGCAGCTCCGCTGCTTGATCAGGTGTCGAAGACCGGGGCTCCGGGCGCGGCCGTGCAGCGCAAGCCCGCCGACACGAGCGCGGCCTCCGGCGGTGGCGGCCCCGCCGTCACGCCGCCCAAAGGTGGCATCAACAAGACCGGTTTCATCGACAACAGCGACGGGGCGAATATCCGGACCGGACCGGCCGAGTCGGGTGGCCAGAAAGTGCGAGACCAGCCGCTGCCGCCCGCGACACGCGTGTTCGTGAGCGGCACACATCCCACTGCGTCGCAGTGGTGGTACGTCACCGCGTATCTCGACGGCACCATGGTGCGCGGCTACGTCCAGGAACTCCGCGTCACAACGGCGCTCCCTGAACCGACAGCCAAGCTCCACCAGGTCGTGGGCGGGGACACTGCAGAGCAGCTCGCAACGAACGAATACGGCAGCTCGGTGCGCGACGGCCACGACCTCCGGTACTACGAGAACGTGCTGCTCTACGTGAACCAGCAGCAAGGGCGCGCCGGGATCATCGGCAGTTACCAGGATCCGAGCATCCTCGGCGGCGGCAGCAACAACGTGCAGCTGGTCGCAGGACACCGCATCTGGCTGGTCAGCCCGGCTTATGCGAAAGCCCTCGAGGCTGTCGTGCCGTCGGGTTCGCTGACCGGCGGTGCAGTCGCCAAGGTCAAGCGCTTTGTCGGCCATCTCGAGGACATCCTCCACAGCGTCACCCGCTCGCCGGATCACTTTAGCGAGGTCGCCGGCGAGTACGCGCAGGCGATCCGCGATCACCTGCCCGAGATCGTTGGCATCGTTGCTGGCTTCGTCATGGCCGAGGCGACCTCGGCGTTCCTCGGGGCGACACCGACCGGCGTCGGTCAGATCGCTGCAACGGTGATCCAGCTCGGCCTGTCCGCGTTCGGCGCCGCCGGTGCCATCCAGGCAGGCGCTGAGGCGATCAAGCACGCCATCGAGTGGCTCACCATCGCGTGGACATCCCAGGGCAAGGATGATCGGATCGCCGCGGCCAGCAAGGAGTTCCTCAAGATGCTTGTCGGCATCGCAGTCGCGGCGCTGTCGGCGCTCGGTGCGAGGGCCAATTACGGCAACGCGCTCAAGATCGCGAGCTCGATGCCGACCGGCGGCCTGCCGGCGCTGGGCGTCGTGGGCGGTGGTCAGATGGTCGGCGCGGGAAGTGCGACCGGCGTCCTGGTCGGCCCCGGCCCCGGCTCGATCGGCGTCGCCGGCAACGCAATGATGCAGGCCGACAAGGAGGAAGGGAGCGGTGGGGCTCGCGAGGAGAGCGGCCTGAAGATCCCGGAGGGGCTGGACAAGCGGCTCACCAAGGTCGTCAAGGATGTCATCCAGCGCGCTCGCAACGGCAAGCTGCTCAAGTCCGGCAACTACCATGCACACTTCGACGAGGCGACCGTGTTGCAGATCCTCAAGGACGCGGACGCGATCTACCAGTCAGAAGGGAAGGCGGGCCGCCTGACCTTCCGCAAGGGGAGCGACATCGTCATGGTGGAAGGCCCGGGCAGTGGACAGGGGAGCGTGATCACGGGGTACGGTCCGAGCGGAATCAAAGGAGACAGTGGCGCCGCAGCGCTTGGCGGTGCTGCTAGCGACGCTGGAGCGCCAATCACGGATGCGATGATCAAGAATGGTACGATCCCTGTTGCAAAGGGCCGGCCACCGATCCCGAAAGCGGTACAAATAGCGCCATGACAGCGACCGACCATCCAATCTCGATGGCCGTCACGTTCCCGACATCGAACCCCGATGGCCAGGCGAGGGCCCGCGTCGAGCCCGGCGCGAGCCTGGACGATGTACCGACGTGGTCGCTCCAGACGCTGAATGCGGGCCCGGCGCGATCTTCGCCAGCGTACGACCGGCACCTGGAAGTCACGATCGGCAGCTCGTACGACTGGAGCGACGAGCTCAGGTTCGACAAACGTACCGGCAGGCTGAAGAGCTTTGTGCTCAAGACGCCGGAAGCCGGAGCGGTCGAACCGGCGATCGCACGATCATGGCTCGCCCTCCCCCGACGGACCGGAATCCCGGTACTGGACGATCGCGAGAACGGCTTCCACGTCGATCCGCTGGATCTGCGACATCTCGACGACGATACGGGCGCGCTCGTCATTGCAAGCGCGGGGCTCCCGGGCGCCAATCGCGACTCGCTGCGGCTCGCGATCGCTCGCGACACCGACCTGTTGTTTCATCAGGGACGCTACGGCGGATGGATCCTCGGTTCGCCGATCGCGCACCTGGTGTCGGAACCGGGCAACGCGGCCCCAGGCACCGACGAGCCCCGCCTTCACGAGTCACTGCGAGAGTATCTCGCGCTCGTCGTGGAGCCCAACATCGAGCGGATGGAAGACGAAGATCCCGAGCTGAGGGCGGCACTGGACGCGCTACGAGCCCGGGTCCGGACCGTCGATGGAAGGCAGGCGCGTGCGCTCGAGAGCGGCATCGAGCGCGTGATCGAGACCTTCTATCCGGGGTAATCGGCCTCCACTGGTCGGATGGCGCCCAGCAAAGGCACGGACGATCACGAACGCGGATCCCAAGTTCGATCAGAAGCTCGCCTGGAAGCTCGCGTAGTCGAGCGCGACCTGGTCAGCGTAGTCCAGCGCCAGCGCCCGCACCTTCGCGCGAAACCCGGCGTGATCGCCGCTGGTGAGCGTGTTGACCTGGCCGTCGATCGAGCCCGGGACCACGGAGCTGTCCCGGTCCTTGTCGGCGCGCGCGTGCTGCGTCGCGAGGATCGTGCCCCACTGCTCGGCGAGGTTCGTCAGTCGCGTCGTCGAGGTCAGCGTCGTGGTGTCGAACGTGTCCTTGAACGGCGAGCGCTCCCGCACGCTGTAGGTCACACCGTCGGACAGCGCCGTCCATCCGAGCAGGTCATCCACGCGATAGCCGAGCGCCTTGTAGGCGAGCACGGTGCGCAGCGCCATGTTGCCGCCGCACGCGGCGGTGGTCTGCGACACCGCACTCGACGCGAGGTACGGCCACGCGGTCGGCGTGCGCTGCGCCTTCACGTCGAGCAGCCGATCGTCGTTCTGGCTGGACGACGGCCCCTCGATCAGCACGTAGTAGCGCGTCGCGCCGAGCGAACCGATCCCCGCGTGAAGCCGCAGGGCGACGCTCTTGACCGCGAAATAGCTCGCCGGAAACGACGTGCCGCCGCTCAGCGTCGTGCGATACGCCGGCATGTGATCGCGCACGTCCGAATCCACCGCCGCGCCGACCGGCGCGAGATCGGGATTGTGCGCGACATCGAGCGTGCGGACGCCGCCGACCACCACGGTCCAGTCGTCGAGCAGCTTGGTGCGGCTGTTCGACGACGCGACGTCGGCGAGGAAGTCATCGAGCAGCCCGTAGGTGTTGCCGGCGACGAACTTCAGCGTGGTCTCCGACGAGTTCCCCGCGTAGCTCGCCATCGCGTCGAGGTACGCCTCGGTGAACGAGTCGACGAACGCAGCCTGGTCGGTCGCACCGAACCCGTTCTCGCGCGCCACCAGCACCACGCTCACAGCGAGCCGCCAGACGTCGAGCTGGTAGTCGCCGATCACCGACTCGTCGAAGTCGTTGAGCGCGTAGACGATGTCGCCCTGATCGTCGTCGAACGAGCCCAGGTTGTCGGTGTGGGCATCGCCGCTGAGCCAGGTCCGGGTCGAGCTCACGCCGCCGTACGTCGCCAGCTGCGGCGAGTTGCCGAAGTCCTTCCAGAACAGGTGATTCGAGCCGCGGAAGAACGCGAACGCCGAGGCCTTCATCAGCCCGAGCTTCTCGGCGCGCACCCCCGCCGGCAGCTGCGCGTTCGCACTGGTGATCTCGGTGACGACGACGCTGGTCCGGCTCTGCGCCGCAAGCGCCGGGGTGGGTGCCGCGAGCGTGACCGCGGCAAGACCGGCGGTCGCGACGAGCATGGAGGGAAGACGAGGCCGCGTGGTGAACATGGGCTCAGGGTTCCACGACCCGTGGCGTGGCTCGTGCCCTTGCTCGAGGGTTGTGTGTGCCGGAATTGCGTCATGCACGCAACCGACGTGTTGCATCGACATCGTCCCGCATTCGTCGCGGCGCTGTGACGGTGGTGGTGACGGGACAGCTCACGAGGCTGCGAGCAGGTCGAGCAATCGCCGCGGTGCGTGTTGCGAGAGCTCGGTCAGAAACACGACGTGCGGCACGCGCGCGCTGCGCACGCTCGCCGCGAGGGCATCCGCCATCCGGCGGCGATGGCCGTGAACATCCGGAACCTTCAGGTCTTCCGGTAGCAGCGCAAACATGCCCTCCGAGTCACCGAGCGCCGCCGTGAGCGCTGCCTGGTCTTGCAGATCCACGACGGCGATCTGCGCGCCGCGGCTCCGCCAGCGCTCGCCGGCCTCGCGCGCCCGCAACAGCACGCGCAGCTTCGCGCCCCGCGCCAGCAGCGACTCGGCCACGGCGCTCCCGGTTCGTCCTGTCACTCCTGCGATCGTCAACATGCGTTCTCCTTGCCGGCATCCTGGCTTCGCTCGGGCGAACCGTCGATTCGTGATGCCCGCACACCCATGTGCAGAAATGCACAACCAGCTGAGCTATTCTGACGATGATGGCAGCGCTGAACTGGGACGACCTGCGGTACTTCCTCTCGGCGGCTCGCGCCGGGAGCCTGGCCGGCGCGGCGCGCGCGGTCGGCATCGAGCACTCGACGATCGGACGTCGCCTGGCGGGCCTGGAGCGATCGCTGGGCGCCGCGGTCGTGCTGCGCAATCCCGACGGGCTCCGGCTCACGATGCTCGGGCAGCAGCTCCTCCCGCTGGCCGAGCAGGTCGAGCGCGCCATGCAGGCGGTGCACGCTCTGGCGAGCTCGGAGCAAGCGCGTGTCCGGCTGGCGGTGCCCTCCGGCATGAGCCAGCTGCTGGCGCCCGGGCTGCCCCAGCTGCGCGCGCGACACGCCGAGATCGTGCTCGAGATCGTGAGCGGATCGCGCCTGGCCGACCTCCGGCGGGGAGAAGCCGATCTCGCGATCCGCGTCGGTCCGGTGGAGGACCCGGATCTGGTGGTCAAGAAGCTGGGAGAGGTGGCCCTGGCGCTGTACGCCGCGAAGGTCTACCTGCGCCGCCGGCGCATGCCGATCGACGCGACGGACCTGGCCGGGCACGACGTCATCGCGTTCGATCCTGCGCTGTCGGCGCTGCCGGGTGCGCGGTGGCTGGAGGCCCGCGCGCACCACGCCACGATCGTGCTCCGCAGTCGAGAGATGACGGACATGGTGGCCGCGGTGGTCGGCGGCCTCGGTCTCGGCGTCCTGCCGTGCTTTCTCGCCGACGCCGAGCCGGAGCTGGTGCGGCTGACCAGGCAACCCCCGGTGACGAGCAAGCTGTCGCTGGCGTACCGGCGAGAGGCGAAGCTCGCGCGGCACATCCGGGCCGTCGCCGGGTTCGTCGTGGCGAGCATGCAGCAGCAAGCATCGCGCTTGCTCGGGCGGCAGTGACTCAGGCTCGCTGCTCGCCCAGAGCAATCCCTGGACACCGATCCACGACGAACGACGCCGCGGATGGTAAGGTGGTGCATGGTTGCACGAGCAGCCGAGGCGCTGACGATCAAGGCCCTCATCGAGGCCCTTGACCCGGAGGTGCGCGCGGCGATCGATGACGTGGACCGGACACTGATCGCGCTCGCGCTGCAACAATCGCCCTGGGATCGACTGAGGTCGGCGTCCCGGATGGCGGAGACGCTCGCCAGGATCCGTGATGCCATCGCATCCCAAGGCGGCTGATCTCCCGGCGCTGCTCGCAGCGCTCTGCGAAGCGGGGGTCGAGTTCATCATCGTCGGAGGTGTCGCTGCCGTGCTCCAGGGCGCGCCGATCACGACCACCGACCTCGACATCGTCCACCGGCGGACGCCCGAGAACGTAGCGCGTCTACTCGATGTCCTGCTCAAGCTCGACGCGACCATGCGCTACGACCTTGCCCGACGAGGGCTCCGCCCCACCGCGGAAATGCTCGCTGGGAGAGGACAGATCAACCTCTCCACATCGCTGAGATCGATCGACCCTCTCTGCCAGCTCGACGAGGGCCAAGGCTACGACGAGCTACTGCCGCACAGTGTCTCGGTGCACGATGAAGGGAAACTGCTACACGTGCTCGACCTGCCGACGCTGATTGCGGCGAAGACAAAGGCCGGTCGACCGAAGGATCGGATTGTGCTGCCGATTTTGGTCGCGACGTTGCAAGAACGCGCCAAGGACAAGCGATGAGTTCAAACCTGGCTGACAGCATGGCAAGGGACTTTCTCGACGAGATCGAGGCCGAGCGTACGGCTGCCAATCCGAAGTTTCCCAGCCTGGTCGGCGAAGCAGCGTGGCGCCGCAAGGTCGCGCGCAAGCTCGTCACCATCGTGAGAAGAAGCACCTGACGCAGACCGCAGTGGCGGCACGGATGAGGACGTCGCAGTCGGTGATGTCGAAACTCGAGGCCGGTGGCGATGTCAAGATGTCCACGCTGCAGCGGTACTGCGCCGCGATCGGGACAACAGTCCCGCTGAGGTAGACACGACGCCGCTAGCGCGGTCGCGCGACGACGGGCATGCCGGCCGAGGGCGCGAGCGTGATGCCGCGGCGCACGAGCCGGACGCGGTCCGAGGCGGCGGCGAGGTCGAGGCGCGCGAGGAGGGTCGCGAGCACGATCTTCATCTCGAAGGTCGCGAACGCCATGCCGAGGCAGCGGCGCGTGCCGCCGCCGAACGGGAAGTAGTGGGTCGGATCGAGCTTCTTGCCGACGAAGCGCGCCGGGTCGAACCGCGCGGGGTCGGGCCACAGGTCGGGGCGACGGTGCACGAGGTAGATCGCCGCCGCGGCGACGGCGCCCGCGGGCAGCGCGTGGCCGCCGATCGTGGCCGGGCGCGACAGCCGGCGGGCGACGAGCGGGATGATCGGCGTCAGGCGCAGGGTCTCCTTGATGACCGCGTCGAGGAACACCAGGCGCTCGAGGTCGTCGCCGGCGCCGTCGACCTCGGCGCGGGCGCGCGCGAGGTGGGGCGGATGGGCGAGCAGGTGGTGGATCGCCCAGGCGAGCGTGGTCGCGGTCGTCTCGTGGCCCGCGAGCAGGAGCGTCAGCATCTCGTCGCGCAGCTCGCCGTCGGTCATCGCCGCGCCGTGCTCGTCGCGCGCGTCGAGCAGCATCGACAGCACGTCGGTGCGGCCCGCGGTGCCGTCGCGGCGGCGGGCGGCGATCACGTCGCGCACGATGCGATCGGTCTCGGACTGCGCGCGGACGATCGGCGCCCACGGCAGCAGGCGGCCGAGGCCGCGCGCCGCGGCCTGCTGGACCCGCACCGCATACTCCGACGGGGTGAGCAGCAGGACGGCGGTGCCGACCCGCGACGTGCCCAGCGTGGTGTAGCGCACGAGGGCGTCGCGCAGCGGCTGCAGGCGCGGCTCGTCGCCGACGCCGAAGATCGTCCGCATGATCACCTCCAGGGTGATCCGCTGCATCGCGTCCTGGAACGGAAACGCGACGCCGTGCTTCCAGCGCGCCAGCTCGGCGAGCGTGGCGTCGCGCATCGCGTCGCGGTAGGCGCGCATGCGATCGCCGTGGAACGGCGGCAGCATCAGGCGGCGCTCGCGCAGGTGCTCGAGACCGTCGAGCAGCAGCAGCGAGCTCGGGCCGAGCGCCGAGCGGAGGATGACGTTGGCCTCGCCCGCGCGCAGCACGTCGGGATCGCCGGTCCAGATGTCCTTGACCGCCGCGGGCTCGGAGAAGAACACGATCGGCTGGGGCATGCGCGGGAACCGCATCGAGAACGCCGGGCCGTAGGTCGCGGCGAGCTGCTCGAGCATCGGCAGCGGCTTGCGCACCCAGCGCATCATGTTGAGGACGGGGTGCGAGCTCGGTCCGGGTGGTAGCACGCCGCGAGTGTAGCGCGCGCCGGCATGGCGATGGCTCGCGCGCCGCGTGGATGCAGGTCGCGGGATCGCGGTCATACTGGATCATGGCGCGCGAGGCCGACGCGATCGCAGCGAATGTCGGTGGCGACTTCTTCGTCGACCGCTCGTGCATCGACTGCGACCTGTGCCGCCAGATCGCCCCCGAGGTGTTCGCGCGCGATGATCACCTGTGGGCGACCGACGATCAGACCGGGCTCGAGGCCGGTCGTGACGTGTGCTGGTACTCGTGGTCCGAGCAGCGCGCGTCGATCGCCAGGCTCGCCGGCTACTCGTTCACGCACGTGCTGCCCGGCCACGGCCGGCGGTTCACCGCGCCCGACGCGGAGGCGATGCGCGCGGCGGTGCTACGGGCGGCGGCGTGAGGCGGCGGGTCGGGTAAGCTAGCTCCGATGAGCACGACCAAGCCGAGCCCGAGAGCTCCGACGCTCGCCGATCTCGACGCCCTTCCCCCGGGCATCGTCGGCGAGATCATCGAGGGCGTGCTCTACACGATGACCAAGCCGCGCGCGCGGCACCAGCGTACCGGCACGGGGATCAGCGGCGACCTCCGCGGCCCGTTCGACCTCGGTCGCGGCGGTCCCGGTGGATGGTGGATCATCGCAGAGCCCGGGATCGAGCTTCCCAACACGCCCGAGATCTCGCCCGACGTGACTGGCTGGCGCCGCGAGTGCATGCCAGAGCTTCCGGTCGACGAGCCAATCCGCGTGGTGCCCGACTGGGTGTGCGAAGTCCTGTCGCCGAGGACGCGCCGCCACGACCTGCTGCACAAGCTGCCGTACTACGCCAAGGTCGGCGTGCCGTTCATGTGGCTCGTCGATATCGAAGCACGCGTGCTGACCGCACACCGGCTGGATTCCTCGGACTGGCGCATCATCGGCACCTACAGCGACGAGACCGAGGTCCGGATCGCACCGTTCGATGCGGTGCCGCTCAACGTCCACGACTGGTGGCCGCCCGCTCCGATAGCCGGCGAGCCGTAGTCCAGAACCGGCGCGGCATGGAGCCCGAGTAACCACCGCTGCCCGCGGGACGTATACTGGAGCATGCTGCGCCCACTCGACCGCACGCCGCCGGCGACCCGGACCGCGACGTTCGGCCTCGGTTGATTCTGGGGTCCCGACGCCCGGTTCGGGTGTCATCCCGCGATCGTTCGCACGCGCGTCGGCTATGCCGGCGGCAGCACGAGCGATCCGACGTATCACGATCTCGCCGACCACACGGAGGTGTTCCAGGTCGACTTCGACCCCGCGAAGCTTCCCTACGAGGAGCTGCTGCGGCAGAGCTGGGCCAACCGGCGGAGCGGACGGAGCTACAGCCGGCAGTACCTCGAGGCGGTGTTCTGCATGGACGCCGAGCAGGAGGCGACCGCGCGGCGGCTCGGGATCAGCGCGCCGATCATCGCCGGCGCGCGGTTCCACCTCGCCGAGGACTACCACCAGAAGTACTACCTCCGTCACGACCGCACGCTGATCGCGGAGCTCGCCGACTACACGCCGCGCGAGCTCGTCGAGTCGACGGTCGCGGCGCGGCTCAACGGGTACGTCGCCGGACAGGGCACGCTCGCGCAGCTGCACGGCGACCTGCCCCGGCTCGGACTGTCCGCGGCGGCGGCGACGCACCTCGAGCAGCGGGTCGCGTCGCGGGCGCGCTGAGGTCGCGATCCCAGGCTGCGATGACCGCAGCCGCGACGATCACGCGGCCTGGCGGCCGGCGAACGCCCACGCGGCGCCGGCGAACGCCAGCGCGACGAACACGGTCGCCCATTCGTGCGGGTCGTCGCGCGCCGCGAGCAACCGCGGGATGTGGAGGATGACGACCCAGAGGGTGAACATCACGGCGACGAGCACGCTCGCGGTCCGGATCAGCACGCCGGACAGCACGGCGAGGCCGGCGGCGATGAATGCGCACGCGGTGAAGTAGGCCCAGAACGGGCGCGCCGGGATCCACGCCGGGATGAAGTCCGCCACCGCCTGCGGGTACAGCAGATGGACGACGCCGTAGAGCGGCAGGCAGAGCCCGAAGAGGACCCGCCCGACGGTCGACCGCAGATCGCCCCGACCGCGCGCCGCGAGCACCAGCGCGCAACCCGCCAGGCCGGCGGGCTCGGCGATCTGGCCGAGGTACGGGCGCCAGCTGCGGGCGAACCCGGGGACGTGGCAGGCGGTGTACAGCAACCACAGCGCGGCGAGCCCGAGCGCGGCGCCGCGGACCGCGCGGTCGATCATCACGCCGACCCCGAGCGCGATCAGGACCGCGCCGTTGGCGTACGAGAACATGGCGCGCGCCGGCAAGCCGTCAGGGATGCCCGACCAGGTGTAGAAGAAGTCGCCGCGGAGGCAGAACACACCGAGCGCGATCATCGCGGCTCCGAGCACGAGACGTCCGAGGCGGGTCATCGAAGATCACGATAGCGCGGACGGCTCCTCGCCGATCCGCGCGCATCTGGCGTGCGCTCACCGGCGCGGTGCGGGGTGCTGCGGCCGTGCCGTGCAGGATGTCGCAGGCATCAGCTGCGCGCGGCCGGCTCCTGGTAGATGCCGAGCACGTTGCCGCCCGGATCGCGGAACCGCGCCGTGATCTCCGGGGCATCGGCGCCGATCGGCTGCATGATCTCGCCGCCGTGTGCGGTCACGGCGTCGACCGCGGCGGCGGCGCTGTCGACCATGATGTAGACCAGCAGGCCGACCTGCGGCGACGGGCCGCGGCCGACGACGAACGCGCCGCTGACCTGCCCGGTCGCGTCGTCGAATGCGACCGCGCCGTTGCCGCGCCGCCGCATCTTCCATCCGAACACGGCTGCGTAGAACTCGGAGGAGCGCTGGACGTCGGTGGCGGGAAGCTCGAGATAGCAGATCTTTCCGTGAGCCATGCGGCGGTCGTAGCAGGCCGGCCGCGCCGTGGATTGTAGAAAATCGTCATCGACCGCCCGGGACGGCCAGGTGGTTGGGTGCGTCCGGGGAGATCGGGCAGTACTCGGTGGGCGTGAGCCCCGTGAGGTCGCGGAAGTCGTGGATGAGGTGCGCCTGATCGGCGTAGCCGTGCTCGGTCGCGATCCGGGCCCAGTCGGGCCGGCCGCGTGCCGCGCTCGCGGCGGCGACGACCCGCTGCAGGCGCTGCACCCGCGCGAAGCGCTTGGGAGCCAGGCCGGTCGCCGCGCGAAACCGTCGGACGAAGCTCCCCGGCAGGAGGCCGAGGTGTGAGGCCACGCCGGCGACCGACGCGCCGCGGCGCAGGGCCGCCGCCGCCATGACCATCGCGGGATCGGGCGGCGCGGGATCGAGGTGTCGCTGCAGCGCCGCGGCGAGCACCGCCAGCTTGCGCGCGGGCCCCGCGGCTTCGAGCAGCTGGTCGCGCAGCGCCGCCTCGGCCGGCCCCCACAGATCGACGAGGTCGACCAGCAGATCGCGGGTCTCGGCGAGCGGCGATGCGAAGAACCGGGCCGCGCCGCCGGGCGTGAAGTCCACGGTGACGAACGCGCGCAGCACCGAGAAGTCGACGACGTGCGACCGCGCCTGCGGGCCCTGCAGCACCGCCCCGCGGGCGCTGCCGTGATCGACGCGGATCTCGTCGGCGTGCAAGTTGACCATGAGATGGATGTTGCCCGCGGGCAGGATGCGCTCGCGCTGGCCGTCGGCGTTGCCCTCGTGGTAGTGCAGCGCGGACACGTACCGGGTCAGCGGCGGCGGGAGGGCATCGAGCTGGACGTGCACCCTGCGACGATAGCGCGGCCGGCCCGGCCGGAGGCACCGTCCTCACCCTGGCGCTGCGCATGCAGCGCCGCGCGACTTGCGCTAGGATCGCTGCGCACCCCGAGAGTGCATCCGGTCCGCGGAAAGGGCTGCGCCCGTCTCGTCGTTGCTCGAGAGGCATCCACGTGGACCTCTTCCATCCGGCAGGCGGACACCGGAATCGCGGAAGGTGGTCACATGAACTTCGAGCAACAGCGCAAGCGCGCGAAGGATCTGCTTCGCGCGTACCGGCGCAACGAACCCGACGCGATCCGGCGCGTCCGCCGGCATCATTCGCGCGCGACGGCCCGCGCGGCAGGCGACCTCCAGCTCGCCGATGCCCAGCTGGTGGTCGCGCGCGAGGCGGGCTTCCCGTCGTGGGCGCGGATGAAGCATCGCGCGATCCCGTCGCTGCATGCCGCGGTGCGCGCGGGCGCGCCGGTGACCGAGGCGCTCGCGACCGCACAGCTGTGGGAGCTGCGCGAGGCGCTCGAGATCGCGGTCGAGCGCGACGATCGCGAGACCGCGCGGATCCTGCTCGCGCACGGCGCGTGGGTCGACCACGCCGGACGGCGCTGGGGCCGGTGGGGGGCGCGCTGCATGCGGCGCCCCTGCTCGGGCGCGACCTCGCGATGCTCGAGGTGCTGCTCGACGGCGGCGCGTCGCTGGCCGCGCGCGATCTCGAGGGCCACACCCCGCTGGCGATCGCGGTGCGGGTCGCGCGCGACGATGCGGCGGCCGCGTTTCGCAGCCGCGGCGCGCGCGACGACGAGATCAGCGACGCCAGCGCGAGGCCGCCGTGGGCGTCCGCGAGCAGGATGGGGTCGGGGCGCCGGTCAGCGCGCGCGACGCTCGACGCCGGTCGCGCCGGCGATCAGCACGACGTCGGCGCGGCCGAGGAACAGCCCGGTCTCGACCACGCCGGGAGTCGCGTGGAGCGCGGCGTCGAGCGCGCGCGGGTCGGCGATCGGGCCGCACGCGAGGTCGTAGATCAGGTTGCCGGCGTCGGTGCGAAACGGGGCGCCGTTGCGGATCCGCAGGGTCGGCGCGCCGAGCCGGGCGAGGTGCGCGCGCGTGGCGAGGTGGGCGAACGGCAGGACCTCGACCGGCACGGCCCACTGCTGGCCGATCCAGCGCGACAGCTTGGACGCGTCGACGATGATGACGTTGCGGCGCGAGCTGAAGTTGACGATCTTCTCGCGGGTGTGGGCGCCGCCGCCGCCCTTGATCAGGTCGAGCGCGTCGTCGACCTCGTCGGCGCCGTCGACGGTGACCGCGATGTCCCACGGGCCGTCGTCGGACAGCAGCGGGATCCCGAGCTGCTCGGCCTGGATCCGGCTGGCCTCCGAGGTCGGCACGCAGGTGTAGCGCCGGCCGGCGGCGACCACCTCACCGAGCGCGGCGATGAACAGCCGCGCGGTCGAGCCGGTGCCGATGCCGATCACGCCGTCGGCGGGCAGCTCGGCGAGCGCGGCGACCGCGGCCTGGCGCTTGAAATCGTCGGTCATGCGGGTACGGCGGTCGGGGTCATGGGCTGCCGAGGTTGTTCATCGCGAACGCGATGGCGCCCAGCACGTCCTTCTCGGCGACGCTGGCCTTGATCCGGACCTCGTCGTTGTCGGTCGAGACCGTGATCGCCGTGAGCACCGCGACGATCTCGGGGGGGATCTGGCCGGTCACCTTGAGCAGGTTGATCTGGGCGAGCTGCTGGTTGGCCATCATCGACGCCGCTCCGGCCTGCCCGGCGTTCTCCATCACCGCGTGGAGGTCGGCGGACAGCAGTCCCTTGGCGTAGGTGACCGCGCCGTAGGCGCCCCGCGCGGTCATGCCGGGCTGGAGCTCCCGGGTCTCGCTGGCGGCGCCCCACATCGCGGCCCCGGTGTTGATCCTGCCGAGGGCCTTGCCGAGATCGGACCTGGCGAGCGCGCCCTTGCCGCCCATCCACTTGACGAGCGCTGCCCGGTCGGTGAGATGGAACGTCAGGACGAGGACGTCCTTGCCGACCCAGCCGAAGTAGCCGGTCTCGCCGCCGCGGCTGAACTCGGTGATGTTGCCGGTCTGCTTGACGGTGACCTTGGCCGGCCTGTCACCGGCCTCGGCGGCCGGCGCTGCGGCCTGGACGCTGGTCTGCAGGCACGACGACAGCCGGGTGCGATCGACGCCGGACACCGCGAGGTACAGCACGCCGTCGCCCTGCTCGCGCGACGCCGCGAACACGAGGCCCTGGATCACCGCGAGCGGATCGAGCTTGCAGCCGTCCTTGATCGCGTCGAGCATCCGGGCGACGTCGGGCTGGTCGTGCAGCCTGGGGTAGTAGGTCGCGAACAGCTGGGTCTTCTGGACCGCGGCGACGTCCACCCCGATCACGACCTTGGCGTCGGCGGGCAGCCCGGCTTTGGCCGCGGCCCAGGCGCGCGAGACATCGCCGCGGGCCTGGCCGTGGACGGCGGCGATCGACAGGGCGAGTGCGGTGAGGATCGCGGCGGTGCGCACCCGCCGACCATAGCAGCCGCCGGCCGAGAAACCCGCACCGCGGGTGGCGATGTGACGCAGGGGACCGCGGCGCTCACACCGCCGCACCGGCGATCGACCGGCGCGCCGCGGCCGCCGCGGGCCGCCAGCCGCCGCGCAGCACGCGCAGCCAGAACAGGCTCGCGCCGACGATGATCTCGACCGCGAGGCCGATCCAGCCGCCGACCACGCCGAGCCCGCACGCGACACCGAGCGCCCAGGCCAGGGGCGGCGTGGTCAACCACGAGGTGGCGATCCCGACGACCGCGGCATAGCGCACGTCGCTCGCGCCGCGCAGCACGCCGCGCGCGATCACGTTGGCGGCGTCGGCGACGAGGAACGCGAGGCCGACGTGGATCAGGGTCCCGGCCCGGGCGGCGAGCGCGGCGTTGCCCGACGCCATCGCCCGGGTGATCAGGCTGCCGAGCACCGCGTAGACCACGCCGCACACGACAGCGTAGCCGGCGCCGATCAGGAAGGTGCGGCGCGCGACGCGCCCGACCACGGCGTCGCGGTTGGCGCCGACCGCCTGACCGACGAGCACGGCCGCCGCCTCGGCGAGGGCGTGCGCGGGCAGGAACGACACGTTGATCAGGTGGAGCACCATCTGGTGCGCGGCGGCGTCGACCGCCGACATCGACGCGACCAGCACGGTGAGGATCAGGAACGCGCCGACCTCCATGATGAACTGCGCGCCGTTGGGTAGACCCTGGGCCCAGACCTCGCGGATCGCGGATCGCCGCACCACCAGGCCGCGCAGCGCGGGCCGCATCGGCCACGCGAGCACCCCCAGCTCGGTGAGGTTGCCGCAGATCGTGGCGACGGCGGCGCCGCGAACGCCCCAGCCCAGGCCGAGGATCAGCGTCGCGTCGAGCGCGATGTTGACGGCGTTGCCGGCGAGCGACGCGCGCATCGGCGCCCGGGTGTCGCCCTGGCCGTAGCGCGCCTCGCGGAGCGCGGCGAACACCAGCACGACCGGCGCACCGGCCGACCGGATCGTGAGGTACTGGGCGGCGAACCGGCCCGCGCGGGGCGACGCGGACAGCGGCACGAGCAACGGCGCGATCAGGTGGCCGAGCACCATCGCGGCCACGCCGAGCGCGACGGCGAGCGCGAGCGCCGCGGCGAACAGCTCGGGGATGCGATCGCGGCGGTCGGCGCCGACCGCCTGCGACACCAGGGTCTTGGCGCCGCGCAAAAGGCCGATCCCGAAGCACACCAGCGCGAACCCGACCACGCCGGCGAGCCCGACCCCGGCGAGCTCGTCGGCGCCGAGGTGCGCGACGAACGCGGTCGAGGTCAGCGTCATCATCGAGAACGACACCATCGACACGGTGATCGGCCAGGCCAGGCGGACGAGCTCGCGTCCGGGCCGTTCGAGCCAGGGCAATGACGAAACAGATCTCACAGACAAGGACATACAGGCCTCGAGGCCATGCCGGCGGCATGGCGAGCAAGCGGTGCTGTGGAGTCCCGGTCGTCGCTGAAAACAAACGGGCTCCGGGGGTCAGTCGACCGGGAGCCCGCGGCGGTCACGGTGCGCTCGTGTCAGCTACACGAGCCTCGCCCGCCGCGGGCAGTGCAATCGTCGACGCGGATCCCACGATCGACGCGCGTCGGCTTGCACTTGCTCGGGTCCTGGGCGCAGCTCATCGAAACCTACCTCCGTGTCTCGACATCGTTCTCCTCCCCGGCCTCCCCATCGCGAAGGGTCCGCGCTCCACGTTGCGTGCCAGCGGCGCGCGCGACCAACCCTGCAGAAGGTCACATCCCGGAGGCGCGGTGCGACGTCACACCGCGTGCGACGCGGCTGTCGCACGCCGCTGCCAGCGCCCTCCGGGCTCGCCCGACCTACCAAGTCACCGAAATTCCAGGCCCCCGGCGGGTTCTGGCGGCGGGGAATGCAGCGGGGGTCCGGGTGGTTGACACGCCGCTAGCCGGGCGGTTTGCTCCGGCACCCGCAAGGTTCCCCATGTCCGATCGCCTCACAGAAGACGTCACCAAGTTCCAGGGCCGGTTCACGGCGCTCAAGGCCGAGGTCGGCAAGGTCCTGGTCGGCCAGGACGAGATGCTGCATCGCCTCGTGCTCGGGATGCTGGCCGGCGGCCACATCCTGCTCGAAGGTGTGCCCGGGCTCGCCAAGACCCTGGTGATCCGCACGCTGGCCGACGCCGTCGCCGGCTCGTTCTCGCGGATCCAGTTCACGCCCGACATGCTGCCGGGCGACGTGGTCGGCACGCAGATCTTCAACCCGCGCGAGGGGACCTACACGGTCCGCAAGGGCCCGGTGTTCGGCAACCTGATCCTCGCCGACGAGATCAACCGCGCGCCGGCCAAGGTCCAGTCGGCGCTGCTCGAGGCGATGCAGGAGAAGCAGGTCACGCTCGGCGACCAGACGTTCCGGCTCGCCGAGCCGTTCCTCGTGCTCGCGACCCAGAACCCGATCGAGCAGGAGGGCACCTACCCGTTGCCCGAGGCCCAGCTCGATCGCTTCATGCTCAAGGTCAAGGTCGGCTACCCGTCGCGCGACGACGAGGTCAAGATCATCGACCGGATGGCCGGCGCGGGCGCCGAGCCGACCGCGAGCAAGATGATGACCACCGACGAGATCCTCGCGGCGCGCGAGGTGACGCGCCAGGTGTTCGTCGACGACAAGGTCAAGCGCTACGCGGTCGACCTGGTCGGCGCGACCCGCGATCCAAGGGCCGCGAACCTCGCCGCCCTGGCGCCGCTGATCGACAACGGCGCGTCGGTCCGCGCGTCGATCGCGCTGATCAAGGTCGCCAAGGCCCAGGCGCTGCTGTCGGGCCGGAGCTACATCTCGCCGCACGACGTCAAGACCATCGCCCACGACGTGCTGCGCCACCGCATCCTGGTGTCGTACGAGGCCGAGGCCCAGGGCAAGACCACCGATCACGTGATCGCACAGATCCTCGAGAACGTGCCGGTCCCGTAAGCCGCGCGAGTTGCGACATGTTGCCCGCCGAGATCGCGCAAGCCGTCAAGCGCATCCAGTTCGTCACCGGCCGCCAGGTATCCGACGTCATGGCCGGCGCGTACCTGTCGGTGTTCAAGGGCCGCGGCATGGAGTTCGACGAGGTCCGCCCGTACGTCCCCGGCGATGACGTGCGCACGATCGACTGGAACGTCACCGCGCGGACCGGCGAGCCGCACGTCAAGCGGTTCGTCGAGGAGCGCGAGCTGACCGTCATGCTGCTGGTCGACGTCAGCGCGTCGCAGGACTTCGGCTCGGGCCGGCGCAGCAAGCTCGAGGCCGCGGTCGAGCTGTCGGCGCTGCTCGCGATGAGCGCGGTCGAGAACGGCGACAAGGTCGGCCTGCTGCTGTTCCACGGCGGCGCCGACCTCTACATCCCGCCGCGCAAGGGCGGCAAGCACGCGCTGCGCGTGGTCCGCGAGGTGCTCGCGCGCGGCGAAGGTGCGGCGTCGGGACCGTCGCGCGGGCCGCGGTTGGAGCCGCGCGACACGACGCGCGGAGGGGTGAATCCGCCGGCTCCGCCTGCGGAGAGGGGACGGGAAGGCCCCCTGGGGATCAACTTGCCGCGCGCCGTGCGCCGGTGGTTCGCCAGGCTCGCCGCCAGGACCCGCAACGAGCCGCGGCGGTCGACCAGCATCGCCGCCGCGCTCGAGTTCTGCCGCCAGGTCCTGCCGCGCCGCGCGGTGCTGTTCCTGATCTCGGACTTCCTCGACGACGGCTACCTGCAGGTGCTGCGCCACGCCAACCGCAAGCACGACGTGGTCGCGGCGCTGATCACCGATCCGCGCGAGGCCGAGATGCCGCCCGCCGGGCTGGTCACGCTGGAGGACGCCGAGACCGGCCGGCTCCGGCTGGTCGACACCCGGTCGGCGAGCTTTCGCAGCGAGCTCGCGGCGCGCGCGCGGGACCGCCAGACCAGCCTGCGCGACCAGCTGCGCGCGACCGGCATGGATCTGGTCGTGTTCGATGCGTCCGGCTCGATGGTCGACCCCCTGTTGCGGTTCTTCCGCGAACGCGAAAGGCGGCTGCGCCGATGACCGATCGCACCCTGCTGCGAGCCCACGCCCGGCTCGCGCTCGCCTGCCTGGTGGGCCTGGGCGCCACGCTCGCCGCCGCCGGCGGCTGCCACGACGACGAGACCGTCGATCCCGCGGCCAGCGCGCCGCCGATCGCGCCGGCCAAGGACGCGCTGAGCAAGACCACCGAGCTCGGCCCGGTCAAGGCGACCATCAAGGTCTGGCCGGCCAAGCCGACGCTGGGCGACGCGATCTACGCGCGGCTCGAGATCGAGGCGCCGGCCGGCGTGGCGATCGACGCGCCGTTCCAGGAGGCCGGCGACCAGCGGCTCGGCCGGTTCCGCGTCGTCGCGTTCACGCGCGATACCCAGCGCAAGCCCGACGGCGGCCAGCACCACGAGCAGACCTACACGCTCGATGCGCCGGCGAGCGGCCGCCAGCGGATCCCGCCGCTGCGGTTCGAGATCACCGACGCGCGCCAGGGCGCGGGATCCGCCGCCGGCAAGCCGCAGGAGGTCCTGACCGACGAGGTCCCGCTCGAGATCGCGCCGCTGCCCGCCGAGGCCGCCAGTGCGCCGCTCAAGGCCGCGTTCGGCGAGCTCGATCCCGACATCAACGGCCTGAGCTGGAACATGGTGCTCGGGATCGCGAGCGTGCTCGTGGTGTTCGGCGCCGGCTCGGTGCTGGTCTACCGGTCATGGCGCGCCCGCCGCCGGATCGAGCGCCAGCGCTCGGCCTACGACGAGGCGGTGACCCGGCTGCGCGAGCTGGAGCAGGCGGGGCCGCCCGACGACACCGCGGCCGACGCGTGGTTCGTCGCGCTGTCGGCGATCGTGCGGCACTACCTCGAGCAGCGCTACGAGATCCGCGCGCCCGAGCTGACCACCGAGGAGTTCCTCCAGGTCGCGACCGCGCGGCCCGAGCTGTCGGCCGACCACCGGGGCCTGCTGCGCTCGTTCCTCGAGCGCTGCGATCGCGTGAAGTTCGCCGGCTACCGGCCCGACGCCGACGAGTCGCTCGCCACGCTCAAGGCCGCGCGCGGCTTCGTCGAGGACACCCGGCTGCGCGAGCCGATCGCGGTCGCGGTGGCGCGCCCGAGCACCGGCCAGGGTAGCGGCCCGAGCGCCGGCCAGGGCAGCGGCCCGGGCGACGGCCAGGGCGACGGAAAGGCGGCCTGACATGGAGACCGCGATCCGCTGGCTGTACAGCGCGTTTCACGTCGAGCCGACCCACCCGTGGCTGATCCTGCTCGCGCTGCTCGCGATCCCCGCCTACGCGGTGTCGCGGAGGTCGGCCGGGCGCGTCGTGTTCTCGTCGCTGCGCGCGCTGCCGCTCGGCGGCCAGACCTGGCGGACCCGGCTGGCCTGGCTGCCCGACGCGCTGATCGCGGTCGCGGTGATCGCGCTCGCGATCGCGCTGACCGGGCCGCGCGCCGGCGATCAGAGCGCCCGGGTCCGCCGCGACGGCATCGCGATCATGATGGCGGTCGACGTGTCGGGGTCGATGCAGGCGCTCGACCTGTCGGAGCGCGGCCGCGAGCTGACCCGGCTCGACGCGGTCCTGCAGACGTTCGAGCGGTTCGTGCTCGGCGGCGACAAGCTCGCCGGCCGGCCCGACGACGCGATCGGCCTGGTCGCGTTCGCGAGCTACGCCGAGACCCGCAGCCCGCTCACCCTCGACCACGGCAACCTGATCACCGCCGCCCGCCAGGTCACGTTCGCGCGCGACGAGGAGTCGCATACCGCGATCGGCGCCGGCCTCGAGCTCGCGGTCCAGCGGCTCGCCGAGTTCAAGGCGCGCAGCAAGGTCGCGATCCTGCTCACCGACGGCGAGTCCAACATCCACGACATCGACGAGGACACCGCGATCGACGACGCGGTCAAGGCCGGCGTCAAGGTCTACACGATCGGGGCGGGCACCACCGGCGTCGCACCGATCCGGTTCCGGCACCCGGACGGCAGCAGCGAGCTCCGCCAGTTCGAGGTCTCGATCGACGAGGCCCTGCTGCGCAGGATCGCCGACCGCACCCACGGCCAGTACTTCCGCGCCACCGACCACGGCGGGCTGGTCAAGATCTACGAGGCGATCGACAAGCTCGAGCGCACGACCCTGGAGGACCAGCAGTTCACCGAGTACCGCCAGTTCTACGCCGGGTTCGTGATCGCGGCGATGCTGCTGGTGCTCGGCGCGTTCGCGCTGCGCGGCACCGTCCTGCGGAGGCTCCCGTGATCGACTGGCAGTTCGCCGAGGTCCAGCGCATCCACCTGGTGTGGGTGGCGCTGGTCGCCGTGATCGCGCTCGCCGTGCTCGAGCTGCGCAGCCGCAGCGCGCTGGGCGCGTTCCTGTCGCCGGTGATGCAGCGCCGGCTCACCGCGCAGCTCACGCTGGGCCGGACGCTGGCCCGGCTCGGCCTCTTGCTGTGCGCGATGCTCGCCGCGATCGGCGCGGTGATGCGGCCGCAGGTCCGCGGCGAGACCGAGACCGTGACCGCGGTGCAGGCCTCGGCCGACGTCATGTTCGTGCTCGACACCTCGCGGTCGATGCTCGCCGAGGACGCGCCGCCCAACCGGCTCGCCCGCGCCAAGGCCGAGATCGGCCAGCTGGTCGGCAAGCTCGACCGCCACCGGGTCGGCCTGGTCGCGTTCGCAGGTCGCGCCGCGATGCTGTGCCCGCTGACCCCGGACCACGCGTTCTTCACCACCGTGCTGGCGGCGGTCGACACCCGCAGCGCCGGCCGCGGCGGCACCCGGGTCGGCGAGGCGATCAAGACCGCGGTCCGCGGCTTCCCGCCCGGCCAGGGCGCCAAGCTGATCGTGCTGATCACCGACGGCGACGACCAGGATCTCTACAGCGAGGACGCGGCCAAGCTGGCGCGCGACGCCGGGATCAAGATCGTCGTGATCGGGCTGGGCAGCGAGACCGGCAGCGAGATCACGCTGACCGATCCGCAGACCGGCGCCAAGACCAAGCTGATGTACGAGGGCAAGCCGGTGATCAGCAAGCTCGATGGCGACCGGCTGCGCAAGATCGCGCTGGTCACCGAGGGCGCCTACATCCCCGCCGGGACCTCGGCGGTCGATCTCGAGTCGATCATGCGGACCCACGTCGCCCCGATGGTCGCGGCCGCGGTCGCGTCGGCCCAGCGCGTGATCCCGGCCGAGCGCTACGCCTGGCTGGTGCTCGCCTCGCTCGGCTTCCTGCTCGCGGCGCTGTGGGTCGGGAGGACACCATGACGCGCAGGAGGCTGATCTGGACGATCGCGCGGATCGTCATCGTCGTGGCCCTGGGGGTGCTCGGCTTCGGGCGCCTCCGCGCGCTCGGATCGCTGGCGGCCGGTGAGCACCGGCCCGCGCGCGACCGCTACAACGAAGGCGTCGCCGCGCTGGTCAAGGGCGACTACGGCGCTGCGGAGAAGGCGCTGCTCGACGCGCGCAGCAACGCCGGCGTCGACCCCGAGCTCCGGTTCCGCGCCGCCTACGACCTCGGGTTCGCGCTCGCGTCCCACGCCGACCAGAAGCGGATCGGCAAGGACGCCGATCTCACCGCCGCGCTCGACCTCGCACAGCAGGCGGTGTCGTGGCTGACCGACGCGAGCCGGCTGCGCCCGGACCACGCCGACACCAGGGCCAACCTCGCGATCGCGCGCGCCAAGGTCCAGGCGATCAGCGACGAGCTGCTCAAGGGCGAGGGCAAGCTCGAGGTCCGGCTCGACCGGCTGATCGGCGAGCAGCGCGAGGTGCTCGACGAGGCGCGCGGCGCGTGGCTGGCGATCAAGGAGACCGGCGGCAGCGATCCGCTGGCCCAGCAGGGCACGCTGACCCACCTCGCCGACCGCGAGCGCGGCATCGTCGCCGAGGCCGGCGTGGTCGGCGACCTCGCGGCCGACGAGATCGATGCGATCGGCAAGAAGCCCGAGGACAAGCGCAGCGAGCAGGAGAAGGTCCGGGTGATCCAGCTCAAGAACCTCGACCACTACCTGATGGCGGGACGGACCCGGATCACCGAGGCCCGGCGCAAGCTCCAGGAGCTCGCGGCCGAGGACGGCGTCGGGCGCAGCGAGGCCGCGCTGGTCGCGCTCAAGCGGGCGCGCGAGCAGCTGCTCGATCCGATCATGGTCATGAAGCTGATCGCGCAGGACGAGCTCGCGGTGCTGCAGGACACCGCGCACGCCGACACAAGGGCGCTGGAGCTCGCGCCGGCCGCCGGAGCGGACAAGGACAGCAAGGACGGCAAGGACGGCAAGGACAGCAAGGACAGCAAGCCAGCCAGGCCGCCCGCGGTGCTGCCCGGCTGGCTGGAGCCGCCGGTGATCGCCGAGCGCCAGGGCAGCATCCGCGACCGGCTCGAGGAGGTCCGCGCCCGGCTGCAGGCGGCGGCGGCCGATGCCCCCGCGCCGGCGCCGGCGGCGGGCTCGCCGGCGGCTGCCCCGAACCCGACCGGATCGACCGCGTCCGGATCGACCGCGTCCGGATCGACCACGTCCGGATCGACCGCGTCCGGATCGACCGCGTCCGGATCGACGGCCGCGCCCGCCCCCGCAGCGGGGAGCGGAGCGGGCTCGGCGGTGCTGTTGACCCCGAACCGGAGCGCGCCGAGCTCGGCCGCGGCGCCGGCCCCGGCCAGCCCTGCGGCGGCCCCCCCGAGCCCCGAGGAGGCGCAGCGCGCCAAGCTGCTGGAGCGGGTCCGGGCGGCGTTGCCGGCCGTCGGCGAGGCGACCACCGCGATGGACCGGGCGCGCCAGGCGCTGGCCGACAAGCAGGTCAAGCAGGCGCTCGACCACGAGCAGGCGGCGCTGGCGGCGCTCGCCCGCGCGATCGAGCAGTTCTCGGATCTCAAGCAGCTGGTCGAGCTGGCGTACGCCGAGCACCAGGCGCTGCTCCAGCTGCTGTCCCCCGAGGCCGCCAAGCAGCTCGACGCCGCGACCCGCAGCAGGCAGGCCCACGAGCTGCTGTCGCAGAACCAGGGTCGGATGCCGCGGATCCATGACCTGATCGCCGACGAGCTCACCCGGCTCGACGAGCAGGCCAGGCAGGTCGAGGCCAAGGCCGCGGCCGCGGGCCTGGGCGCCGGATCGGGCGCCGGATCGGCCGCCGGATCAGGCGCCGGATCGGGCACCGGATCGGCCACTGGATCGGGCGCCGGATCGGCCACCGGATCGGGCGCCGGCTCCGCCCAGGATCCCAAGCAGGCCGAGGCGCAGAACCAGGTCGAGCAGGCCCGGCAGCAGCTCGATCAGGCCAGGCAGCAGATGACGCAGGCCGACGAGCTGCGCGGCCAGGCGCAGACCGCGCTCGCGGCGCTCGACAAGGCGCTGTCGGGCACGGCCGATCCGATGCCGCCGGCCAGGGACGCCGACGCGAAGCTCACCGAGCTGCGCAAGCTGTTCTTCTCGGTGATCGAGCACCTCCAGGAGCTGATCCGCGACCAGGGCGAGACCCGCGACCAGACCTCGGCGGCGAGCGGCGAGGACGACTTCACGCGCGGCCCCAAGCTGCCCGGCCTGATCACGCGCCAGGACGGCCACGCCCAGCTGGCCAAGGCGATCACCGAGGCGCTGGCCCGGCAGGCCGACGCCGCCGCCAAGCAGCCGGCTCAGGGCCAGGCCCAGGGCCAGGGCCCCAACCCCAGATCGCTCGCCGCCGCGGCCGACGAGGTCCGCCAGTCGCAGGGCGACATGGCCGATGCGGGCACCAACCTGGTCAAGGCGCGCGACAGCAAGACCACGACCGAGAGCCTGGCGCCCGGCGTCAAGAGCCAGGGCAAGGCGCTCGAGCACCTGGAGAACGCGCTCAAGCTGCTGCAGCCGCCGCAGAAGAACAACCAGAACGACAAGGACCAGCAGCAGCAACAACAACAGCAGCAGCAACAGAAGCAGAAGCAGGACCAGCAGCCGCAGCAAGGCGGTGCCGGCCAGCGCGCCCGCGACGAGGACGCCCGCCGCCAGCGCGAGCGCCGCGATCGCGACGCGCAGAGCGATCCGGTGGAGAAGGACTGGTGATGAGCGAAGCGATGGCGAGTGCCGTCCGCGCGATGCGGTGGATCTCGTTCCTGGTCGCGCTGGTGGCGGCGGCGGGCCGCGCACGCGCCGACGAGCCCCGCGCCGAGCTCCAGCTCGGCGACCGCGAGTCGCCGCACGTCGGCATCCCGTTCCACCTCGACCTCCGGATCGAGGGCTTCGACAAGTCCCCGCAGCCCGAGATCCCCAAGCTCACCCTCCCCGACGCCGACGTCAGCTTCGTGGAGGCGCGGCCCAGCCTGCCGTCCGGGTTCGAGATCATCATCAACGGCCGGCGCGCCGATCCCAGCAAGCTGACCTGGGTGGTGCGCTGGCAGATCGACCCCCACAAGGAGGGCCGGCTCCGGGTCCCGGCGCTCACCGTGTCGCAGGGCAGCAAGCGCGTCACCACCCGGCCCGCCGAGATCGAGGTCGAGACGATCCCGACCAGCGACGCGATCAAGCTCTCGCTCGCCCTGCCCGACCGGCCGATCTTCGTCGGCGAGACCGTGCCGGTCACGCTGACCTGGCTGTTCCGCGGCCAGCCGGCCGACCGCCCGCGGTGGGCGATCCCGCTGATGACGATGGACGCGTTCACGGTCAGCGGACCGCCGGTGGGCAACGCGCGCGAGCCACTCGTGTTCCAGGCCAGCGGCAAGGAGCTCCAGCTGCCGTACACCCTCGATCAGGTCGACCAGGGCGGCACCGCCTACAACCGGCTGACCACGACGTTCTTCCTCGCGCCCCGCAAGGTCGGCAAGCTCGAGGTGCCGGCGTCGTCGGTCGTCGTCCCGCTCGCGGTCGGCCGCGCCGACTTCTTCGGGAACGCGCCGAGCCGGCTGTTCCGCGCGGCCGACGTGGCGCGCACCCTGGAGGTCAAACCGCTCCCCGAGACCGATCGGCCCGGCAGCTTCGCGGGCGCGGTCGGCGAGCAGTTCGCGATCGACGTGTCGACCTCGCGCTCGGTGGTCAAGCTGGGCGAGCCGGTCGAGCTCGCGATCCGGGTCAAGAGCAACCAGCGGCTCGATACCCTGGCGCTCGGCCGGCTCGACGGCGAGGGCGGCCTGCCGAGGGACAAGTTCGCGGTGCCCGCCGACCTGCCGACCGGCGAGCTGTCCGACGAGGGCAAGACCAAGACGTTCAAGGTGACCGTCCAGCTCACCGGGCCGGCGACCGAGGTCCCGGCGATCGCGTTCTCGTACTTCGATCCGACCAAGGCGACCTATCAGACGGTCCGCTCCGAGCCGATCGCGCTGTCGGTCGCCGGATCGGCGGTGGTCGGCGCCGGCGACGTGGTCTCGGCCCGACCGACCCCGGCCGCGGGTGGTCCCGCCGCCCGCCCCGCCGGTGGCGAGCTGGTGCTCGACGGCGCGCTGCCCGCCGAGCTCGCGCTGTCGAGCCCCGAGCGCACCGGCGACCGGCCGCTCGGCGGCGCGGCGCTGTGGCTGCTGGTCGGCCTGCTCTACGCGATCCCGCTCGGCCTGCTGATCGCGCGGATCTACCGGCTGCGCACCCAGGGCCAGCGCGAGGACGCCGCCGAGGTCCGGGTGGCGCGGCGCCGGGTCGAGGAGCTGCTCGATCGCGCCGGCACCGCCCCCGCGCGCGACATCGCAGGTCCGCTCGCCGCCGCGCTGCGCGACCTGGC
>DATAPF010000067.1:0-9206 GCA_036265355.1 Kofleriaceae bacterium
CGCCGCCGACGCGGGGCTCGAGGAGCGCCTGCGGTTCGCGCGCGAGCTCCACGACCTGCTCGGCCACAGCCTGTCGGTGATCGCGCTCAAGGCCGAGCTCGCCCGCCAGCTGCTCGACCAGGACGCCGAGCGCGCCCAGGCCGAGGTCGCCGAGCTCGAGCACATCGCGCAGCGGGCGCTCGACGAGGTCCGCGAGGCGGTGTCGGGCTATCGCGCGCGCTCGCTCGACGCCGAGCTCGAGCGCGCCCAGGGCGTGCTGGAGGACGCCGGCGTCGAGGTCCGGACCAGCGTCGTCGTCGCCGCCCTGCCCCCTGCGATCGACGACCTGCTCGCCCGGGTCGCGCGCGAGGCGGTCGCCCACATCGTCCGCCACGGCCAGGCGCAGCGCGCCGAGATCTCGCTCACCGCGGCCGGCGGCGTCGTCCACCTCGAGGTATCCAACGACGGGGTGGACGCCGACCCCACCGCCGGCGGCGAGCCCGGCGGCCTGTCCGAGATCCGCGAGCGCGTCGCCGCGGCCGGCGGCCGGTTGACCGCGGCGACCCACGACGGCGGCGTGTTCCGGATCACCGCGGTCGTGCCGCTCGATGCACCGGCACCGCGCCGCGATCGCGACGCCGCGCGATGATCGCCGATCGTGCGGGCGAGAACCCGAACACGCGGTTCACGTACGCGTTGCGGAACGTACCGCGCGGGTCGTGGCGCTCGCAGATCGCGCGGAACGCGGGCAGCCGCGGGTAGTATTCCTCGATATCGGCGTACCCGAGCGGGAAGTACTTGCCCCAGTGCGGGCAGGCGCCGTGCAGCCGGTTGAGCGCGCGAGCGACGAAGTCGGACAGCGCGTAGAACGCCGTGCGCGGCTCGTGGTAGCAGAACAGGCTGATCGTGTAGAACGGCTCGCTCGCGCCGGCGGTCATCGAGATCAGCGTGTCGTCGGGCAGCACCCGGCGGATGAAGATCGGATAGTGGTGCGTGTACGAGCCGGCGCCGCGGCGCAGCTCGTCGAGCAGGCCGACCCGCTCGAGCGCGGCCTCGACCGCGGGGTCGGGCTCGGCGTCGCTGCCGTCGAACACCGCGATCGCGTGGCGCACGATCGCCAGCGCATCGGCCAGCTGGCTGGCCGGCACGAACAGCTCCATCTCGAGGTGCTTGAACAGCTCGTGGTGCAAGGTCAGCACCAGCTCGCTGCGGTCGACCACCGTGCGGTCCTTCCAGGCCAGGTGGATGAACACCGAGCGGAAGAACCCGCGGATCCAGCTCGGCCGGCCGATCGTCACCAGCGCCTTGATCAGCAGGTGCAGCAGCACGTCGATGCCGAGCAACGCGTACGCGCGGTGGATCAGGCGCCACCAGCTCGGCCGCCCCGTGCGCTCGCTGCCGGCGTCCCGGCGCTGGAACACCACGAACGCCCACAGGTACGGCACCAGCACGAACTGCTGCAGCGGGTAGCTCGCCTCGCCGGCCAGCACCTCGTCGAGCGTGTCGCGCTGGACCAGGGTCTCCTCGACCAGGTAGCTCGGCACGCAGCGCATCCGCACCGCCAGGATCACGCCCATCGCGCCGACCGCGCAGCGCGCCGCGAGCCGCTCGTCGCCGCGGTCGAGCTCGAGGATCCTCGCCTTGCCGGTCAGGGGATCGTAGGCCGCGACGCGCAGCGCCGCGGCGTGGTGCGACAGGCTGCTGCAGCCCGAGCCGTGCGTCGCGGTCGATACCACGCCGGCCATGCACTGCACCGTGACCGCGCCGAGCGTCGGCAGCGTCGCCCCGGCGGCCCGCAGCTGCGCCAGCGCGTCGGTGAGCACGCAGCCGGCGCCGATCGTCGCCCAGATCTCATCGCCGCGGGTCTCGATCGCGACCTGATCGAACAGGCGGAGATCGAGGATCGCGTCGTCGCTCACGGTGTCGTCGCTCCACGAGTGCAGCGAGCCGATCACGCGGATCGTTCCACCGGCGTGGCGGTCGAGCACCTCCAGCACCTCGGCCTCGCTGCTGGGCGTGTAGCGATGGCGCGGCGCGAACGCCACGTTGCCGCCGAAGTTCACCAGGGGCGTGGCGCCCTGGTCGCGCGGTTCGGCCATGCGCCATGCTACCGCGCCGCCGCCCCGCCACTCGCTCTTGCGGTGTGAATGGCGGTCGTGCGCACGCGCGCACCGCGCCGACGCGTCGCCGGCCCGGCGTGCGCGCCGTGGTACACACAGCCATGGCCGCGGATCAGGTCCTCGTCGACATCGCAGACGATCTCGCCACCGTCACCCTCAACCGCCCCGAGCGCCGCAACTCGCTGTCCGAGTCGATGCTGGTCGACCTCGGCGCGGCGCTGCAGCGCGCCGTCGAGCCCCCCGGCGTGCGCGCCGTCCTCCTCGCCGCCGCCGGCCCGGTGTTCTCCTCGGGCCACGACTTCGGCGACATGATCGAGCGCGACCTCGACGGCATGCGCCGCCTGCTCTCGGTGTGCACCGAGCTGATGCTCGGACTCGCGCGGCTGCCCGTGCCCGTCGTCGCGTGCATCCAGGGCATCGCCACGGCCGCCGGCTGCCAGCTCGTCGCGAGCTGCGACCTCGCGGTCGCGGTCGACGAGGCCACGTTCTCCACCCCCGGCGGCCGCGGCGGGTGGTTCTGCCACACCCCGATGGTCGCCGTCGCCCGCGCGATCGGCGCCCGCCGCGCCCTCGAGCTCGGCATGACCGGCGACTCGATCGACGCGCGCACCGCGCTCGCCTGGGGCCTGGTCAACCGCGTCGTCCCGCGCGCCGACCTCGTCGCCGAGACCCACAAGCTCGCGCGCGCCGCCAGCCGCGGCAGCCTGGCCTCCAAGGCGCTCGGCAAGCGCACCTTCTACCGCCAGATCGATCTCGACGTCGAGGCCGCCTATGCCGAGGCGATCGACGTCATGGCGCACAGCGCGATGACCCCCGATGGCCGCGAGGCAATGCGCGCCTTCGTCGAGAAGCGCCCCGCCGTCTATCCTCCGACCGGGTCCCCGCCCCGGCCACCGACCCGGTAGCGCCGCGCCGGTTGTCATCCAGCGTTCACACACTGTTTGTCGCCCCGTCACTCGCCCTGCGATCGTCGTGATTATTGTTTTCACGCCTACACCAAGACGGCAGGCGTCCAGATCAACTACGGCGGCGGCGGCAGCGGCAAGGGCCGCCAGGACCTCGCCGACATGGTCGTCGACTTCGCCGGCGCCGACTCGCCGTACAAGGACGCCGACCTCGCCAAGAACAAGGGCGGCGACGTCCTCTACTTCCCGATCCTGCTCGGCCCGATCACCATCAGCTATAACCTCGACGGCGTCGACAAGCTCAAGCTATCGCCCGACACCTGCTCGGCGATGGCCAGAAGTTCCTCAAGGACCTCGACTTCGCCCCGCTGCCCAAGAACCTGCGCGACAAGGCGATGAAGCAGCTCGACAAGATCGCCGTGAAGTGACCCGGCCGCCTACGGCAGCTTCGGAAGCGGCAGGTAGGTACCCACCTGCCGGGCGAGCCTGCGCAACAGCTCCGATTCTCCGACCGCTTCGAGGGCTGCCACCAGATCCTTCGGCGGCGCCGAGACCTGCAGTCGACGCTCGACACCGAGGACGGTTTGCCGGGCGTTCAGGTACAGGTGGACGCTGGACTCGTCGCTGTCGGGCTTCACCTGTACCAGCGTTGCACCCGAGATCTGAACGAAGACCCAGCGCGGCGGTCCATAGCTGTGTGCCACGCTCTGCCAGAACATGTCGGAGTCGAGCAAGCTGTAGGGCCTGCCCGTGCCCATGTCGGGCTTGTCGCGATAGCCCGACTTGAAGCCAAGCGCGCAACCGCTCAGCAGCGCAAGCGCACCCAGCACGACGAGCTTCAGTCGATCGAGTGGCGAGCCGTGAGACAGCAGCGTGGTGAAGTCGGGGACGGCGGCGGCCGCCTGGTGCGGATAGAGGACGACCGCCGTGGCGGCCGTCGTGGCGGCGGGAAGCACGGGGTTCTTGAGCAGACCCATGGCCGCATTGATCGTCAGGTCGTTGCGCGCAACGTGCGAATCGTCTCGCTCCGCGGGTGACAGCGAGACTTTCCCGGGCTTGCCATCCGCGGTGTCATAGACGAACTTCGTGGCGCCGACCTTGAACGAATAGATCACCCGGGTCGGAGTCAGCGCGCCTAGCTTGCCGTCGGGACTGCGCTCGATCCGGAACTCCACGGGTCGCTTGTCCGCGTTGGCCGCCACGAAGTCGACCACGCGGCCGTCTCCGTGTGCGTTCTCGAAGTTGAACGACCGGCTCCTGCCGATGATGTAGCCGATGCCGTAGCCGCCGACGAACACGCCCGCGATGATGAGGAGGATCACCACCCCTCCACCGCCGGATCCTTCCTTCGGCGCGGACGCGACCGTGGCGGGAGCATCCGGCTCGGCACGGGCGCGGCCCGGAGCCAGGAACCCCAGGGCGAGGCTGCCGGCGAGCAGCGTCGTGGCGACGGACCACCGCATGGCCATGCCTGTCCTGGCGCTTCGCATGCCCATCACTCTGGACCAGCGTCTCACCTGCGCGCGTTCTCCGCAACGCCGCGACCAGGCTCCGCCGAGCACTCACGCAAACATCACGCATCCGGACTGGCGCTCCTGACAGCCTCGCTCGGCGCGCGCTCGTCACGACACGCGGGCAGCGTCACCGAGCTCGCGCTGCTGTCCAGATCAGGACCGAGGAATCAGCGGGACGTCGTGTCGTAGAACGAGCCGATCGACCAGGTCAGCGGAACGCCGCGGCGCAGATCACCATAGCCGTTGTACGAGCTCGCGCGGATCGAGGTGGCGCTGGACTGGATGATGACGCCATGTGTGGTGTCGCGATCGACGTTGGACCAGGGTAGGGAGGGCATCACAACCTCGGTCGCGTTCGGCGGCATCACCAGCGTCCAGTGGTAGTGAAAGAAGTCGCCTTCGAAGTCGACATCGGCCGTCTGACCATCGATGGCGGGGTCTGCCGCGCGGCTGACCGTGAGCTTGCGCTGCACCGGATCGTAGTTCCTTGCCTGGTACCACGGTAGCCCGTCGGTGCGGCCATCGAACGGGAACACCGGCTGGGTCGGCGCCAGCATCCGCTGGTAGATCTGAGTACCGAAGCTGGCATCGAGCAGCAGCTGGAACCGGCGCGCATCGATCATGCTCCCGGGCACCGTGGTCGAGCTGATCGTCGCTCCCTGATCGGCGCCGATCGAGACCAGCCGGCTGCCGCGGTTGAGCTCGTTCAGGAGCTGATCCTCGACCACCGGAAACATGATGGTCTCGGCGCTGACGTCCATGGTGCTGTTCGTGATCTGGACCGACACCGTCTCGGACGGGATGTAGGTCCCGGTGACGGCCGACGACGTCGAGGTCAAGGTGCTCCGGTACGCGCCGATCACTCTCGCCTCGGCATCGTCGGAGTCCTCGGCTTGCACGATGATCGGCTGCGGCAGCGGGCAGTCGCTGATCAGGAACAGCGTCATGTCGGTCGTGATGGACCCGCCGCCGCCACACGACGTACCGGCCCGGTAGACCGCGGTGCCGTCCTGCGGAGACACCGTGATCGACCGCTGGTCGTTGGCATTGAACGAGTCGGGGCGAACCAACTTGATGTCGTCGCCGGGCTCGACGCCGAACAGGGCGCGCACGCTGTCGATCGCCGAGCCCAGAGGGTCGGGGTTCACGACCACCAGGCCGCCATCGGGCATCATCGCCGACGCGATGCCATCGGCACCGACGGTGACGATCGCGATCAGGTGGTTCGCGGGATCGTAGAACGCCGCGCTGTACACGCCAGGCACGCTGGTCGGGACATGGACCCGCACGATGGGGTCCCGCGCATCGTGCATCGCATCCGGCATCGCGTCGAACATGGTCCCGGGGCTCGCGTCCGCCATCGCGTCGATCGGCGGCGGCCCTGCGCCCGCATCGGACTGCCTGGACGAGCTCGGACCGCCGCAACCTGCCACCAGGACGAGCACGCTGACGACATGCTTCCTCATCCGGCCAGTATCGATCAAGAGGAGGGCGTGACCAGCGATAAACGACCTGCGCGCTGCGTGAGACGTCGGGTGTGCGGTGGTGCCTCAGCTGCCGGATCGCACGCGTCGTTGGGGACGCGGTCCGTTCTAGGCGGCCAACCGTCGTGGTCGGCGTCGCCGGAGCGCTCGTCCACACCACGCGAGCGCCAGCGCGAGCGCCGGCCAGCTCGGCGCGCCCGCCGCGGCCGAACAGCCGCTCGAAGGCGGGTCGAAGCTCGCGGCGTCGACGCGGGTATACGCGGCGGCCGAATCGCACGTGGCGGCTCCCGTGGACACCACGCCGACGAGGATCTCCTGACCACCGACGTCGACGAGCGCCGCGCCGCCCGAGTCCCCGCCACACGGCACGGCGGGCGAAGGTTCGGCGGTGAACGACGCCGCCGCGACCTCGGAGACCCGCACGGTCCCCGCGTGGCGCCGCCGCGGGTCGAGATCGGCCGGGCTGGTCGCGCCGAACCCCACCACCGTGATCGTCGCGCCGGCGACGAGGGCCTCGCCGGTGTGGGCGTCGGCCGGTGGCGTGGGGGTTCCCCCGGCGGGCGCGACGAGCTCGACGCGCGCGATGTCGTGATCGAGCGTCCGTGGATCGAACCGGGGGTCGGCTCGCGTGGCGCGGACGGCGATGCTCGTGGCGGTGCTCGGTACCGCACCGACGAGCACGGCATCAGGGGCGTCGGGCAAGACGCAATGCGCTGCGGTGAGCGCCGTGTCGGCCGCGATCAGCGTCGCCGAGCACGACACGAGGCCCGCCCGCGCCAGCGCGACGACGCTCGCATGCACGTCATCATCGCTGCCGTTCACGATGTCGACGCTCGTGACGCGGGGCTCCGCGCGATCCGGTGGCGACGCGGCACAGCCGGTCGCCAGCGCCGCGCACGCGACCGTGATCGCGGCGGTGATCGCTTGCATCATGTCGACAGTGTACGCGCGATCACCGTCCGAGCTGAGGCGGGAATGCCGCCGCGACTAGGGCTCCGGGTCGTCGTCACCGTCGTCACCGCCGCCGCCGCCCGTGCACTCCGTGCCGTCGCCGCCGCACTCACCGCAGGGGTCGATGTCCCAGCTCGGGCAGCCGTTGCCACACTCGTCGGTCTGGCCGCACATCAAGCCGGAGCAGCTCGACACGCAGATGCAGTTGCCGGTGCTCGCGTCGCACGAGAACGGCGCGCCGCAGCGGTCACCACAGCCATCCGAGCCGCAGATCTCGTTCATCGCCGACCGGGCCTGTGCTTCGAAGTTGAGGGCGATGTACAGCGCCGCGCAGGTCGCAGGGTCGGCGACGCAGGCGGCAGCCGCGATCGAGGCCGCGATCGCGCAATCGTTGTAGTAGTCGGTGGCCTGGCTGCACGCCGACAGCGCGACGTTCGTCGCCTTGACGTGCTGATCGGTGTCGCTGTGGAGCCGGCCAGCCAGGTCGATCGCCTTGGGGCTGAGCGTGTTGCTGACGACGTCGCCGTTCGACTTGACCAGGAGCCGACCGTCGAGGAACCGGAACTCGACCGTGCCGTCCTTGTCAGGCTTGTGGGTGGAGCCGGTGAACCGGATCTGGTTCTGGAGGTCGAAGCCGAGCATCCGGATCGTGCCATCCGACTCGGTGCCAAGCTGCCACCTGACGATGCCGGTGTCGCGCGTGGTCTCGGCGGAGGCCGCAACGTCCATGACGGATCCCGGCAATGCCACCGCCGGGGCCGGCGGACTCGACGCCTTGATCGTGCCATTGCAGGCGACGACGGCCGACATGCAGAGCATGACGAGGGACAACAGAGAAAGCTTCTTCATTCGGTGCACTCCTCACTTGGATTGCCGGGAGTCGTCAGGGCGATCTACTCGCGCCCTTCAACGCATTCTCCCGCGAGCACAGAATACGGAGGGCGCGCGGGATTCCTTCCGGCTCCGGCCTGGCCCCCGGACATCGCGCGAGCGGCGGAGCCGCCCTCACCGAATCCCAATACCCGTTGAACACGACTTCTGCATTAACAACAGCAGTGATCAGCTCAACAACTGAGAATCTATTCGTAGTGGTCGTCACAGGTGAATGTCCTGTGTCTCTGCAGCAAAAGGTAGCAGTTCAGGCTCGCATGGTACTGCTCCAGGTCGACAGCGACGCGCGCTTTTGCGGTGCGGCGCTGCGCACAGCCTCGGTGGCGAGTTGCCCCGGGATTGCGCATTCTGAGATCATTCGCGGCGACTGCCACGCGCGTCGGTCGCCGAGCTGTCAATTCTTGAACCGCTCGGCCGCGGTGACCGGGCAGGGCTCTGGATCGCTGGACGCTCTCGCACCGGAGTCCGTCGAGGCCACCCAGCACTCATCGACGATGGAGCAGTAACAGACGGTCACCCCGACGCTGTGCGTGCTGCCGAAGAACGGCTCCTCGAATCGCGCAGTCTCCTCTTCACTGTACGGCTTCAGCATGATCACGTCCTGCCCGACGGTGAGGGCCCTGTCGCTGATGCTCCGGAACGTGACACCTCCTGGTTTCACGCCCATGACCTCCTGCGCCTTGCCCCAGCTGGCCACGGGCTTGTTGTCCACCGTCACCCGCACCGCGGTCACGCGCGCCGGTCCGGTTCCGGTGTTCTCGGCGTGGATGCCGACATCCGGCGGCATGTCAGCCCACCAGACCCGGAGATACGGCCACGCCGAGGTGCGCAGCTGCTGGCGTTGCACGTAGGCGGTGTACGCCGAGACCAGCAGCGCCAGCACGCCGATGACCGTGGCGATCGCCACGGCGTAGGCATCCCAGCTCCGGCCGGCTCGGACCGCAGGCGTCGCGCTGCGCTCGGCGAGCAGCTCGAGCATCCGCGTCATCCGGCGCCCCTCCTCCTCCAGGTCGGCAACTCGTTTCCCGACGTCTTCAAGCTCGGAATGCGACAAGGCAACCTCCCCTGGCCGCGAGCATACGCTCCACCGCGCCGCCGTCGTCGCTCAGGCAGGACGGGTCCGAGGTTTTGGCCACGGCGCTGAAAGCCACAACACCCGTTGCGCGCCGATCGCCAAGCGCGTATCACCGGCCGATGCTGCGCGCCGTCCTGCCGCTGCTGGCCGTCACCGCCTGCGCCACCTCGTCGGGCCGGGTCCAGACCGCCGTCGTGTTCAGCCAGTACTCGCCGCTGTCGCGCAGCGCCGAGGTGGCGCGGCGCACCGTGCCGCCGCTGGCCCGCCACGCCATGGAGCGCGAGCTC
>DATAPF010000068.1:0-50671 GCA_036265355.1 Kofleriaceae bacterium
GCGTTTCCGATCGGCGGCTTCGCGCACTCCGGCGGCCTCGAGGCGCTGGTCGCCGCCCGCGAGCTCGACGCGCTCGAGCCGTTCTGCCGCGCGCTGCTCGATCAGCAGGCGCACGGCGCGCTGCCGCTGGTCGGCGCCGCGTGGGATGCACCCGACCGGCTCGCCGAGCTCGACGCCCGCAGCCGCGCGATCCTGTGGAGCCATGTCGCCGCGCGCGCCAGCCGCGCCCAGGGCCGCGCCCTGCTCGACGTCGCCGCGCGCGCGTTCGGCGGCGCTGCGCTCGTGGCCGCCCGCGACCGCTGCGGGCGCGGCGAGCTCGACGGCCACCTCGCGCCCGCGTTCGGCTTCGCGACCTGCGCGCTCGGCGTCGCGCGCGACGACGCGCTCGCCGGCTTCCTCCACGTCGCGCTGCGCGGCGCGCTGTCGGCGGCGGTCCGGCTCGGCGTCGCCGGCCCGACCGAGGCCCAGGCGCTGCACCTCCGGCTGCACCCCGCGCTCGACGCGGCCTGCGCGCTCGGCGCCCGGCTCGGCGTCTACGACCTCGCCCAGACCGCCCCGCTGATCGAGCTGTTCCAGACCACCCACGACCAGCTGTACTCGCGGCTGTTCCAGAGCTAGGAGGTCCCATGGGCCACGACATCGGTCACGACCACGACCACCCCCACGAGCACTGGGAACACCCCGGGCAGTTCGCCGACCGCGACCCACCGCTCGACCGCGACTTCGTGCGCCGCGCGTTCACGGTCGGCATCGGTGGCCCGGTCGGTAGCGGCAAGACCGCGCTGGTGCTCGCGCTGTGCCGCGCGCTGCGCGACTCGCTCCGGCTCGGCGTGGTCACCAACGACATCTTCACCCGCGAGGACGCCGAGTTCCTGACCCGCCATGCCGCGCTGCCGCCCGAGCAGATCCGCGCGGTCGAGACCGGCGGCTGTCCGCACGCCGCGATCCGCGAGGACATCAGCCCGAACCTGCTGGCGCTCGAGGACCTGATGGCCCACGTCCGGCCCGAGCTGCTGTTCGTCGAGAGCGGCGGCGACAACCTCGCGGCGCAGTACAGCCGCGAGCTGGTCGATTACACGATCTACGTGCTCGACGTCGCCGGCGGAGACAAGGTGCCGCGCAAGGGCGGCCCGGGGATCACACAGAGCGATCTGCTGGTGATCAACAAGATCGACCTGGCCCCCCACGTGGGGGCCGACCTCGCGGTGATGGACCGTGACGCGCGCCGGATGCGCGGCCCTGGCCCCACCGTGTTCGCGCAGATCACCGCGGGGATCGCCGTGCCCGAGATCGCCGCGAGGATCATCGAGGCCCGGGCCCGCGCGCTCGCGGCGCGCCGCTGATCGGCATCGCCGTCCGGCGACCCGCGCGGATCATCGCTCGCCGAGTAGCGCATTGCGCGCTTCAGCCCACCGGATCGCTGCGTCGGGATCGTCGTCATCTTCCTTCAAGCGAGCATCGAGCAACTCGCGCTCCTTCGAGCGCAGCGCCAGTGTCGCGCCGCCGCGAGTGTCTTCGACAATGCTGGCCCACAGTCTCTGGACCACCCCAAGGCGGGTTTCGATGTCGAGGTTCAGCAGGCTGTCCAGGTCAGGGATTGGCATCATCAGAAGTACATCCGGCAGCTCTTGCAGTAGAACCGCAGGTGCTCCTCGACCCAGGCCATCGGCGCCTCGCACTGCGGGCAGGCCGGCGACGGGCCGCTCGTCGGCTTGCTGTCGCGGGGCGGTGGCAGCGAGTTGGGCGCGGTGGAGATCGGTAGCCTGGGCATCGGCCGGTCGCGGACCGCCGGGGCGCCTGGCGCAGGCCCGACGGGGGGCAGCGGCGACAGCGGTGGCGCGATGATCGTCGGCTGGTCGGGGGCGTGCGGTGGCACCTGGGCGGCGGCCTGGATCGTCGGGCGGGACGCGATCGCGGCAGCGCTCGCCATCGCCGCCGATGGATCGGCGGGCTGGGCGTGGAACGGAGCCATCGGCTGGCCGCTCGGCGACGTGTCGGGCGCGCCGCGGGTCGTGATCTCGATGTCGTCGGGCGACGGCGCGCCGGCGGACACGTTGGTCTGCGAGATGTAGTCGTTGACCTCGACCGGGACGCGCGAGACGGTGGCGCTCTCGGCGTCGGGTTCGGCGCGGCCGTCGGGATCGGTGACGTCGGTATCGGCGCGCCGGGCGGCCGGGATCGGCGCGGCCGGGATCGGCGGCGCCGGGATCGGTGGGATCGCGGGGATCGCCGGGATCGGGGGCACCGAGGTCGCGATCGTCGGGCGCGACGCGATGCTGCGCGTCAGCGCCGGCGGCGGCGGGGGGCGCGTCGGGTTCGGCGTCGACCGCGCCGGCATCGGGACGGAGGCGCGCGGCGCGGCGGGCCGGGGCGGCTGGCTATCGCGCGCCGGCCGCGGCGGCGGGACGTCGCGGCGGATCGGCGGCGGCGGTGGGGCGAGCGGGGTCTCGGCGCGGGGGTACGACCCCGGCTCGGTATGGGACACCCTGGGGTCGGGGGCGTCGGCGGCGATCTGGGCGGTCGGCGGTGCGATCGGCAGGTCGTTGTCCGGCATCGGCGGGACCAGCGAGACCTGGGTCCGCGGCTTGTGCGCCGGCTGGACGGCGGTCGGCAGCGCGGCGGCCGCGGCGATGGACGCGGGCAGCGGCGGCGGGGCGGTCGGCAGCTTGGCGCGCGCGTTCGACGGTGGCGCCGGCGGGGCCACCTGCCGCGGCTCGTCGAGCTCGTCCGGCGTGAACAGCGGCGGCATCGCGTGCGAGACATCGCCGAACGGCGGCAGTGGCTGCGAGGCGTTGCCCAGCGGTGGCATCGCGCGCGAGGCATCGCCGAACCCCGGCCTCGGCCGCGACGCATCGCTGAACGGCAGCGCCGGGCGCGGGCCGTCGGCGAACGGCAGGGCGGGTCGCGGCTCGTCGAGCCCGGCGAGGCGGGGGGCAGAGCCCACCGCGGGATCCAGCGGCGGGGCACCGACGGTGGGCTCGTCGGCGGCGAGCGCCCTCGGTGGGATCGCGGTCATCGGCGCCGCGGGGCGTGCCACCGGCGCCGGGACGGTCACGATCGGCGGCCGCTCGAGCGCCCCGGGGCGGGGGACCGAGCCGCCGGGATCCATCGGCAGGAGCCCGCCGGTGCCGCCGTGGGCCGGGTTCGCGTCGTACAGCGGCCGGAGCTGTGCACCCCCGCCAAACGGCCCGTCCCCGTACGCCGCGGCCCCGGGCTGCGCCGGCAGCGGCACAGCCGGAGACGGTGCCGGAGGGGGTGCCTGAGATGGGGAAAACCGGTCGTGGCCGAGGCGCGGATCGGGCTCGGGTCGCGGCGGACCGTCGCTGCGCGCGGCGCGCCGGTTGAAGGCCTGGGCGGTCGGCAGCGCGCTCAGCGGCTGCGCGCCGCGCTCGGTGACGCGCAGCCGGATCGGCGGCGGCGGCCGGATCGCGATCGCGGCGCCGATCATGGCGGCGAGGATGCCGGCGGCCTGCAGCCCGATGCCGATGCCGATCGGCGCCGATGCGCCGTGGAACGGCCCCAGGATGACCAGCGCGGCGGCGGCGGCGATCGCGAGCCCGCCGGACGCCCACACGATGCGCGCGGCGGACTTGCGGCGCTCGCTGCGGCGCAGCGTCAGCAGGGCGAGCGTCAGGGCGCTGGCCGCGAGGATGCCGTCGAGCCCGAGCTCGGCGTAGCCGATCGCACGATATCCGCCGGTGGTGTCGCCCGACTTGCACGTGCCATCGCCGCCGCTGTTGCACAGCTCGGCCGAGTACAGCCCGACATAGACGTCCTGGGTCGTCCGGGTGTGCTCGGCGACCGTGGGATGGCCCGCGAACAGCGCCAGCTGCGCGGGCAGCACCGCCGGCGTGAGAGGTGCCACCGCGATCAGCGCCACCGCGATCAGCGCGAGACCCGCGCCGGTGACGCGAGAGGACATGCCCCGAAAACTACCACACGGCGCACCGGGCCCGGGCGCACGCGCGTCGCGCGCGGTGCCGGCCGGCGCCCGTGAGGCCTACCTGGAGGCCCCCCATCCCGCCTCTCGCCGGCTGCGGCATCGCGCCTGGCCGGGGCAATTGCGCGCCGTCGGTCCGCATGCTTGGATGCCAGTCTATGCGCATGATTCTCGTCGGGCCTCCCGGTGCAGGAAAGGGCACACAGGCCGCCAGGCTGGTCGACACCTACCGCATCCCGCACATCTCCAGCGGCGACATGCTGCGCGCCGCGGTCAAGGAGGGCACCGCCCTGGGGATCGAGGCCGACCGCTACATGAAGGCGGGCAAGCTGGTGCCCGACGAGGTCGTGATCGGGATGATCCTCGAGCGGATCGCCCGGTCCGACTGCGCCGCCGGGTTCATGCTCGACGGCTTCCCGCGCACCGCGCCGCAGGCCGAGGCGCTCGACGCCGCGCTGCGCGCCGCCGGGGTCGAGCTCGACGCGGTGGTGCTGATCGAGGTCCCGGACGCGCTGCTCGAGGAGCGCGCGGTCGGCCGCCGCAGCGACCCGCAGACCGGCGCGATCTATCACCTCAAGTACAACCCGCCGCCGCCGGAGGTCGCGCCGCGCCTGGTCCATCGCATGGACGACACGATCGAGGCGGTCCAGACCCGGATCCAGAAGTACCACTCCGAGACCGCGCCGATCATCCCGTTCTACCGCGCGAAGGGCATCTTGCGGCAAGTCGACGGCGTGGGCGACCCGGATCTCATCACCCAGCGGCTCACCGCGGTATTGAGCAGCTGAGGGTTTCATGGCGGGTTTCGATCACAAGCTCATCGACGCCAAGTGGCAGGCGTACTGGGAGCGCGAGCAGACGTTCCGGACGCCGACCGACCGCACGCGGCCCAAGTACTACGTGCTGGACATGTTCCCGTACCCGTCGGGCGACGGCCTGCACGTCGGCCACCCCAAGGGCTACACCGCGACCGACGTGGTCGCCCGCGCCCGGCGGATGATGGGGTTCAACGTGCTGCACACGATGGGGTGGGACAGCTTCGGCCTGCCGGCCGAGCGCCGCGCCGAGCGCACCGGAGAGCACCCGTCGGTGATCACCGCGCGCAACATCGCCACGTTCAAGCGCCAGCTCCAGACCCTCGGGCTGTCGTACGACTGGAGCCGCGAGCTCGCGACCAGCGATCCGCGGTTCTACAAGTGGACGCAGTGGATCTTCGAGGTGCTTCACGAGCGCGGTCTGGCGTACCGCGCCGAGATCCCGGTCAACTGGTGCCCGGCGCTCAACACCGTGCTCGCCAACGAGGAGGTGCACGACGGCAAGTACGTCGAGACCGGCGATCCGGTCGAGAAGCGGCTGATGATCCAGTGGCAGCTCCGGATCACGGCGTACGCCGACCGGCTGGTCGAGGATCTCGAGGGGCTCGACTGGCCGACCGGCACCTACAAGGCGCAGCGCGAATGGATCGGCAAGTCGATCGGCGCCAACGTGGTGTTCCAGGTCGCCGGCCGGCCCGAGCGGATCACGGTGTTCACGACCCGGCCCGACACGCTGTTCGGCGGCACCTGGGTCGTGCTCGCGCCCGAGCACCCGCTGGTCGATGCGCTGACCGCGCCCGAGCAGCGCGATGCGGTGGCCGCCTACCGCGCCGCGACCGGCAAGCGCAGCGAGCGCGACCGGGTCACCGAGGCCGCCGACGCGCCCAAGACCGGCGTGCCGCTCGGGACCTCGGCGGTCAACCCGGTCACCGGCAAGCCCATCCCGATCTGGATCGCCGACTACGTGCTGGCCAGCTACGGCACCGGCGCGGTGTTCGCCTGCCCGGCGCACGACGAGCGCGACCACGCGTTCGCGCGCAAGTTCGGCCTGCCGATCGTCGAGGTCGTGCGCAATCCGGCCGGCGGCGACGTCCAGGCCGCCGCGTACACCGGCGACGGCCCGCACGTCCACTCGGAGTTCCTCGACGGGCTCGACAACGCCGCGGCGCTCCACAAGGTGATCGCATGGCTCGCCGAGCGCGGCCTGGGCGAGGCCAGCGTGCGCTACAAGCTGCGCGACTGGCTGTTCTCGCGCCAGCGCTACTGGGGCGAGCCGATCCCGATGATCGAGCTCGCCGACGGCACGCTGCGGCTCGTGCCCAGGGACGAGCTGCCGGTCGAGCTGCCGCAGATCGACGAGTACAAGCCGACGCCCGACGGCAAGCCGCCGCTCGCCCGCGCGGCCGACTGGCTGCACACGGTCGACCGCGCGACCGGCCAGCCGGCGCGGCGCGAGACCAACACGATGCCGCAGTGGGCGGGCTCGTGCTGGTACTACCTGCGGTTCCTGTCGCCGCAGCGCGACGACGTCGCGTGGGATGCCGGCGAGGAGCGCTACTGGATGCCGGTCGACCTCTACGTCGGCGGCAACGAGCACGCCGTGCTCCACCTGCTCTACGCGCGGTTCTGGCACAAGGTGCTGTACGACGCCGGGCTGGTGTCGACCCGGGAGCCGTTCCAGCGCCTGTTCCACCAGGGCATGATCCACAAGACGTCGTTCCGGGATCTCCACGGCAAGTACTACTTCGACCACGAGGTCGAGCAGCGCGATCAGCTCGCCCGCAGCGCGGCGCAGCTCACCGGCAGCTACACCGACAACCAGGGCTCGTGGCTGATGGTGCAGCAGACCGGGGCCCGGGTGGTCGGCACCGCGCGGATCGGCAACGAGGAGCTCCGGCTGACCGGCGAGGCGCACGGCGCCGAGGTCACCGGATCGACGTCGACCGCCGGGGATCCCGTGCCGTACACGATCCGCCGCGGCAACGACGGTGCGCTCGTGCTCGAGCTCCGCGGCAGGTCGACCGCGCTGGTTCCGCGGCCGATCGCGTGGTTCGTCAAGGGCTCGGACGTCGTGGTCGAGACCAAGCTCGACAAGATGTCCAAGAGCAAGCACAACGTGGTCAACCCCGACGACATGGCCGCCGAGTACGGCGCCGATGCGATGCGGCTCTACGAGCTGTTCATGGGCCCGCTGGAGGACGGCGTCGAGTGGGAGACCTCCGGGGTCGCGGGCACCCGGCGGTTCCTCGACCGGGTCTGGCGGGTGCTGGTCGACGCCGATACCGGCGCGCTGTCCGGCAAGGTCAGCGAGGACGCGCCGGCCGGCAACCGGGATCTCGAGCGCGCGCTGCACGCGGCGATCAAGAAGGTCACCCAGGCGGTCACCGACCTGCGGTTCAACACCGCGATCGCCGACATGATGGTGTTCGTCAACGAGGCGACCAAGGCGTCCGCGGTGCCGCGCGACTGGTTCGAGATGTTCGTCAAGATCCTGTCGCCGTTCGCGCCGCACCTCGGCGAGGAGCTGTGGCAGCGGCTCGGTCACACCGCGTCGGTCGCGTACGCGCCGTGGCCGGCTCACGACGAGGCCAAGCTCGCGCGCGACACGATGATCATCGCGGTCCAGGTCGGCGGCAAGCTGCGCGGTCAGATCGAGGTCGCGCCCGACACGGCCGAGCCGGACATCCTGGCCGCGGCGCAGGCCGACCCCAAGGTCCAGTCATTCGTCGCCGGCAAGCCGATCAAGAAGGCGATCTACGTCAAGGGCCGGCTGGTCAACCTGGTGGTGTGACGCAGCGGGCTCACTCGACGTCGACCGCGACCCGCAGCGCGACGCGCAGCGCGGCGAGCTTGATCGGCCCGAGCGTGCCGACGTAGTCGGTGAGCTGGCCGCGCGAAAAGCTGGTGAGCACATCGCACAGGATCGCCGACGGGTGCTTGAGCCCCTCGGCGGGGCCGACCTCGACCTCGGTCGACAGGCCGCTGCGCTGCGTGTAGACCGGCGCGCAGATCGCGGTCGAGAACCGCGACGCCAGGTGCGCCGGGCGGCTGACCACGACGACCACGCGGCTGCGCTTGGTGTCGCCGCTGGGGTGCCGGACGCGGTACAGCTCGCCGCGCCGGAGCTGCGCGCCCCACGGCAGCCCTCCGGCCTCCGCCGCGCGGAACGGCGGCCCCCGGCCCTTGCTCGTCCGCGGTCCCCTACTCGACAAGGTCGATCCAGGTCTGGTACGTCATCAGATCTGCGGTCTCGACGTTGTAGGCGTCGGCGCGCGCGTTCATGATCTCCAGATCGCGCGCATCGCGCTCGGCCCGCGCCCGGGCGGCGAAGAACTCGCGCAGCGCGCGCTCGATCACCTCGGAGCGGCTCGACGACCGGGCGAGCTCATCGACCGCCCGGAGCAGGTCGTCCGCCAGTGTGATAGACGCCTTCACTTTCATCCTACCGGAATCCTACCCGCGGCGGGATGAATGTCAACCAGTGGGCGCGCGATGCGCGGCTCAGGCCGACGCGGCGACGCCGGCGACGGCGGTGGTCGCGAGCTGTGCGGCCGCGTTGGTGGTCTCGCGCGCCGACTTGACCGCGCCGCCGAGCAGGCGCTCCGTACCGGTCAGGGTCTCGTTCGCGGCGTCATCGAACCGCTGCACGGCCTTGCGGGCGAGCCGGAAGCCGGCGGCCGAGACCTTCTCGGCCAGCTCGATGCCGTGCTCGATCGCGCCGCGCAGCTCGATCCGCGCGTCCTGCAGGACGGCGATCGCGGTCGACTGGCCCTTCTCGGCGACGTCGATCGCGAGATGGACGACGCCGGGCAGGATGCCCTGGCGGGCAGACGGCGTTTCGCTCTTGGGAATGGGCATGGTGACCTCCTTCATGGTCATGGGTTCCTCCTTCTTCACGGGCGTCAATCTAAGACGCGTCGCGTCACAGCGCAGTGACGGCGCGATGACAACATCTAACGCGTCGCGTCGTAAGAAGTAACCCTAGGAAGGGACTGCCGATCTGACGCTAAGCTAGCAGTCATGGAAGCCACCTTTATCCCGGTTCACGTCGCGGTCCTGACGGTATCGGACACCCGGACGCTGGAGACCGACGGCTCCGGCACGTACATCGCCGAGCGGCTGACCGAGGTGGGCCACCGCATCGTCGCGCGCGCGATCGTCAAGGACGGTGAGCTGGTGATCCGCGCGCAGCTCGCGCAGTGGATCGCGGATCCCGGCATCGATGTCGTGATCGCGACCGGCGGCACCGGGGTCACACCGCGCGACGTCACCCCCGAGGCGCTCGAGCCGCTGATCACCAAGCCGATCCCCGGATTCGGCGAGCTGTTCCGCTGGCTGTCGTTTCAGGAGATCGGAACGTCGACGATCCAGAGCCGCGCGCAAGCCGCGCTGTGCGGCCAGACCTATGTGTTCCTGTTGCCGGGATCGACCTCTGGTGTGCGCACCGGGATCGAGAAGATCTTGATCCCGCAGCTCGACCACCGGCTGAAGCCATGCAACTTCGTGATGCTGTTCCCGCGGATCAAGAACGAGCCGACCGGCCTCGGCAGCCGGTGACCGCGGGAGCGCCGGGTGATAACCTTGATCGATGACCTCGCTCGACCTCGCACTTCAGCGTGCGCTCTCGGTCCGGCTGAATCTGCAGATCGGCCTGTCCCAGCTCGCGATCGTCGAGGAGTGGATGGACATCCACCTCGATCGCTGGCTCGAGCACCTGCCGATGCCGCCCGACATGCCCGACGCGCAGGCGGTCAGCTACCTCGCGATGCTCGGCAGCGATCTGCAGCGGGTGTGGTGGGGCGCGTGGGGCGACCCGCGCGGCTTCGTCCCCAAGATGGCGGACTACTTCAAGCTGTGCAACATCGCCCGGAGCGACGCCGCGCTGCTCGATCAGATCGGCGAGCAGCTCGAGCCCAAGCTGGTCGGCTCGTGGATCGGCGTGGCAGGCGGCAAGGTGATCACCGGCTGGCACTTCTGGGATCCGCACGACTGGCCCAGGATCGAGACCATGTTCGGGACCCACGAGGCCAAGTACCAGCTCAAGAAGTGGGTCGACGATCACCGCATCGAGCGGATCGAACGGTTCACCCAGTCGATCGGCGAGTCGGCGTTCTCCGAGGTCGAGCTCGCGGTCCCGGGCGCGACGATCGACGACCAGGTCGCCGTGCTCGACGCCGCGTTCGCCGAGTTCACCGGCTCGCCGCTGCCGCCCGCGCTGGTCGCCGGGCTGCGCGCGATCACCTCGCCGCAGTTCGCGCTCGCGTTCCGGATCCGCGGCGGCAGGCTCACGCGGCTCGGTGCGCTGCTCCCCGGGATCGCGATCGACGACATCCAGCGGATGTGCGGCGACGCCAAGGTCGGGGTCGAGCCGCGGCTCGGCAAGCTGGTCGGCGCGCTCGGCGAGGGCATCGCGCGCGTCGAGTACGGCCGGGCGGGCGACCGCGCCGGCGTCGACGTCTACCTCGAGCCGACCGACGCCGCGACCCGCGCCCCGGAGCCGGCCTCGACCCAGGCCAACTAGCGCGGGCGAGGACGACGGGACGACAACGGGACGACGACTGGACGACGACCGATGCCGCGCATCGACCACCTGATCGCGAACGACGACGCGCTGATCGCGCAGTGCGAGGTCGACCGCTACCGCGCGTCCGGCCCCGGCGGCCAGCACCGCAACAAGACCGAGAGCGCGGTCCGGCTGCGCCACCGGCTGACCGGCGTCACCGCGATCGGCGAGGACAGCCGGTCGCAGGCCGAGAACAAGGTCCACGCGGTGCGCCGGCTGCGCGCGGCGATCGCGCTGTCGGTCCGCGAGCCGGTCGCGCTCGACGGCCACGCGCCGTCGCCGCGGCTCGCCGCGCTGGTCGCCGGCGGCACTGCCCCGCTCGGCGCCCGGACCCGGCTGACCGGCGACTACTGGGCCGCGATCGCCGAGCTGCTCGACCTGCTGGTCGCCGGCGACCTCGAGATCGCCGCCACTGCGCAGCGGCTCGGCATCACCACCGGCGCGCTGTCGAAGCTGGTGCTCCACGACGACCAGGTCGCGCGCGTGGTCAACGACCTGCGCCGGGCGCGCGGCATGCGCCCGCTGCGGTGACGCCGCGCGGTCAATCGTCGCTGCTTCAGGCGCCGGCAGGCATGACGGTCGGAAGCTGGCGATTCGTGGAATCGTGTCGGTGCATCGGCGGCTGGCACGGCGAGCGCGATGCAGCCCGCGCCGGCCGTGGCAGCGCTGCCGGCAGGTCAGCTGCGAAAGTTGCAGCCGGAGCCTGGCACACGCTGGCACCCACGTGGGCGCGTTGCTGTCCGCGGTGGCGGCGCGGTGCCCGGGCGATTCCGCGGAATCGTGGTCGGCCCCTTGGCGGCTGGGATGGCGAGTGCGATGCGGCTGGCAGCAGGCCGCGCCGGCGTGGCGACAGGCACCCACGTGGGGGCGTTGCCGTCCGCGGTGGCGGCGCGGTGCCCGGGTGATTCCGCGGGATCGTGGTCGGCTCTCTTGGCGGCTGGGATGGCGAGCGCGATGCGGCTGGCAGCAGGCCGCGCCGGCGTGGCAGCTGGCACCCACGTGGGGGCGTTGCTGTCGCGGTCCGCTGCGAGGGGTTGCAGCCAGAGACTCCGCGGAATCGTGGTCGACTCCCTTGGCGGCTGGGATGGCGAGCGCGATGCAGCTGGCAGCAGGCCGCGCCGGCGAGGCGACAGGCACCCACGTGGGGGCGTTGCCGTCCGCGGTGGGCTGCGAGGTTGCAGCCGGAGACTGGCACAAGCTGGTACCCGTGGGTGCGTTGCTGTCTGCGGTGGCGGCGCGGTGCCCGGGGCGATTCCGCGGAATCGTGGTCGGCTCCCTTGGCGGCTGGGATGGCGAGCGTGTTGACGGCGGAGAATTTCCGTAGAGATCTGACGGTCGAGCCGATCACCGGCGGGCCGCGGAACGACCGCCGATCCGCTCAGCGGCCGGTCGTTCTCGTGGTCCGACTGGCTGAGCGATCAGGTCCGCTTGCGGCGAGATCGGCTTGGCGGCGGGTCAGGGCGATCGGTATCGAGTCGATGCTTGTCGCGCCAGGATTCGCCGAGGATCTCGACACGGTGGCAGTGCTGCGCAAACCGGTCGACGAGGGCGACGACGCACGCGGCGCCCGGGAATGTGGTGCCCCACTGCTTGAACGCCAGGTTCGTCGAGATGATCGTGGAGCGCTGCTCGTGGCGGCGGCTGATGACGTTGTAGAGCAGTTCTGCGGCTCGCGAGTCGCAGGGCAAATAGCCGAGCTCGTCGAGGATCAACAGATCTGGGCTGGTATAACGGCGAATGCGGCGCTCAAAGGCGGGCAGCGATTCCTGGGCGAGCAAGTCCGCGAGGGCGGCAGCGAGCGTCGAGAACCGGACGGTGAAGCCGGCCGCGAGTGCGGCTTGGCCGAGGTTGAGCCCGATCATCGTCTTGCCCAGCCCGCTGCCGCCCTTGAGCAGGACGTTCTCAGCGCGGTCGACGAACTCGAGTTCGAGGAGCCGCTCGATGAGTGCACGGTCGATCTTCTCGGGGTGGTCCCAGTCGAAGCGGTCGAGGGTCTTGAACGAACCGAGGCAGGCGAACCGTGTCCGGCGGGCGAGGTTGACCGCGATCCGCGACCGCTCCTCGAGGTCGGCGAGTTGCTCGAGGGTCTCGGTCGGACCGAGGTGGCTCTTGTGCACATGGGTGAGGAATGCAGCGAGCTGCGCGTGGTCGACGCGAAGTCCGAGCCGGCGAAGCCGCTCGCCGAGGTCGTTGTCACTCATCGTAGGACTCCAGGTCGTGCGGAACGACGTCGGCGTCGTCGAGGTGGTCGGGCAGTACGAGCGTGAGGGGGACCAGCCGGCCCAGGTCCTTGCGGTGCTTCTCGCAGGCGACGGCGAGCGCGCCGACGTCGGAGAGGCCGCGCGCGATCAGGTCTGTGGCGGCGGTGGCGAACACCTGGTCGCCGTAGAGGTCGAGCAGCTTGATGGCACGCGCGACGCGGTAACCGAGGCTTGAGCCGGCGACGTCCCAGCGTTCGACGATGCGGTCGAACGCCGGAACCACGGCGCGGATGCGATCGCGGCCCTTGAGGTTGCGTGCGGCGCGGCGCTCGTCGAGAAGGGCTACCCGATGCTCGGGCTTCTCGAAGATTTGACGGCGGCCCCATGACCTTGGGTGGTCGGCAATGCACTTGTCACCATCGACGAGTCGGACCGTGCGGTCATCGACGACAAGCGTGACGATACGCGACGCGTAGTCGCTGGGCACCGAGTAGCGATTGGTGTCGAGATGGATGAACGCCTGCGAGTCGGCCTTGATCGGCTCGATGCGCGCGGTCTCCGGGAGCGGCTCGGGGAGCGCCAGCAGCCGTGGGCGCTCGATGGCGAATGCTTCGCCGACGGTGCATTGCGCGATGGTCGGGTGGGGCCGGACGTGCGCGATCTCCGCGATGAATTGCGCAAGCAGACGATTGCCGTGGTCGACGCCGGTGATCGTGCGGCCCGCGAGGAAGCGGTCGCGCAGGTAGCGGATCGCGCGTTCGACCTTGCCTTTGTGTCGCGGCTGTCGAACGGCGCAGAGCTTGGGCTCGACGCGCATCGCGGCGCACAGGGCCAGGAGCGTGGGATGAAACCGCGCCACCGTGCCGATGCGTTCGAGCACGACCACCTTGGGGTTGTCGAACAACCACTGGCGGGTCACGCCGCCGAGCGCGCGGGCGGCGCGCACGAGCGACCGGCACAACGAGTGGACGGTCAGGTCGATGACGAACTCGCCCCACATCGCGCGTGAGTTCGCGAGCACCATCACGAACATCCACAGCGCGCGTACGCCCCCGGGCACGGCGATCTCGCCGACATGGGCCCAGTCGACTTGAGCCACCTCGCCGGGCAACGTCTCGGTCACGAGGTACGCCTCGCGCGGCGGCCTGGGCCTGACGATCGCGACATGCTCGCGCACCGTGCGGACCGAGCCCTGAAACCCGCGCGCGCGGACCATGTCGTACAGCCGAGTGGCGAGCAGCTTCGGATACCGCCGAAGCTGCTCGTCGATGAACGGCCGATACGGGTCGATGACGCGCGGGCGCAGCGTCGATGGCGCACGGGGCTCATCGAGCCCTAGCACGCGTCGGACCTGGTCCACGTGGGCATCGAGTTGCGTCGCAATCGTCCCGACCGGCCAATGCTCGGCGTAGTACAGGCGTACGATGTCCGCCTCGAGCTCAGGCGTGGACTTCATCGCATACCACCAAGCACGAGCTGGCGCAGATCGTCGAAGTTACCCAGGCCCGCGATCCGCTGGCGGCGCTCGCGGTCGCGCCGGCGAAGCTCGACCGTGTAGTGCACCGTGTCGACGCTGAGGAACAGATCGTCGAGAAGGCCAAGCCGACACCACGATTCCTCCTCGGTGGCACACAGCACAGCGTGCACCGGTGCTTGATGCCATAGCGCCATCGCCTCGAGGAGCGTCGGCAACGCCCGGGGATGTGGTGTCGACGGGGTCAGCAAGACCGCTTTCAAGACCTCGTCGCCGTCGACTCTCATCAGGATCTTCGTCGAACGTGGGCTCGTTTTCAGAAACGCAGTCGGTCGAATCGTCATCGTCGTGGCTCCTGCCCTCGACCTCGACCTCACCGGACATCGGTGCGGACGGGCCTTGCGGCAAGCACACGCTGCTCGACGGGGCCAGTATTTCGGTACCCTGATCCATCAAGTTTGTGATCGACGCTGGGCGTTTGAGCAGCTCGCAGCGGCGATCGCGCCGAGCCCTACGGCCGCGGGCCGAGCGCTGGTACGTCGAGCGAGCCGAACGCTTCTGCGTCGCACGCGCTGGCGTGCGACAGCCATCACCGCAGTAGGTATGCCCTCGGTAACAGCAGCGGCAGATCATGAAGAGGCGCAGGCATCCGACGCATCTCTCGAGGCAAAGCAACAACTTGCCGACCATCGGTCTCCCACCGTGGCGACGACAAACTTGCCCCCAACGCCGACTCCGAGCATCGTGTGCTCACAGCCGGCGTCCATCGGCTGAGGGTCTCGGGCTGCATACCCGGGACCCTCGTTCTTTTCGGCGCCTCACTGCACCGATCCTGCCGCTCCGATCATCGCCGGTGCGAGTTTCCTGCCGACCGGCCGACCCGCCGACCGACCGAGTCAACCGTCAAAACACTGCGGGATCAGGTTGCCATCAACAGCGAGCGCGATGCAGCTGACAGCAGACCACGCGGACGTGGCGACAGGCACCCACGTGGGGGCGTTGCTGTCCGCGGTGGCGGCGCGGTGCCCGGGCGATTCCGCGGAATCGTGGTCGGCCCTTGGCGCTGGGATGGGCGAGTGCGATGCGGCTGGCAGCAGGCCGCGCCGCGTGGCGGCTGGCACCCACGTGGGGGCGTTGCCGTCCGCGGTGGGCTGCGAGGGTTGCAGCCGGAGACTGGCACAAGCTGGCACCCACGTGGGGGCGTTGCCGTCCACGGTGGCGGCGCGGTGCTCGGGCGATTCCGCGGAATCGTGGTCGACTCCCTTGGCGGCTGGGATGGCGAGCGCGATGCAGCTGGCAGCAGACCACGCCGACGTGGCGGCTGGCACCTACGTGGGGCGTTGCCGTCCGCGGTGGCGGCGCGGTGCCCGGGCGATTCCGTGGATCCGTGGAATCGGTCGGTTCCCTTGCTTGGCAGCTGCCATGGCGAGTGGAGTCCGCCAGGCGCTGGCTCGCTACACCGCGCTCGAAGCCTGAGCGCCCAGGTGCCGTACCGCACCCGTCGGCAGGTCGTCGACGGAGACGGCCTCCAGCTCGCCGCCGAGCTCACACACGTTCCGCCTCCAGCGGCGGTCGGCGTGCTCAGCCGCTGCGCCTCGACGATGGACCACCGCGGTCGCCCTTTCGCTCGCCGAGGCCGTCGTGTCGCCGGCCACTTCCCGAGGGCGATCATCCATGCTCGATCACCGTGGCATGCCAACCCCCGTGCGACGGAAGCCAGACCGCGCACGAAGGTCTGCCCCTCGGTGTCGACCACCCCTCATCCCGGCCGATCGGTTGCCCGAGCACCGGCCTGGGTCCAGCGGGATCTGCCCTCCGAACGCTGCCCGACGATGAGCAGGATCGATGTCGCCCCACGTGGGGGCGGCGCCCCCGTAGATCTCGATCGGATCAGCGATGATCTCGTGCCCGAGCGTCGGGCCTTGGTCCGGCGAGAAATCGTGTCCTTACCAGGCACGACCGGATCCACGGACGGTGGGTTCCGCAGATCCACCCGCTCGCGAAGCGCGGTCACGAGCCGGATCGATTCCGATCACTTGGCGCCAACCGATCGGCATTGCAGCTAGCCGGGCAGTTCGGCCGTCGCCGTCTGGCCTCAGAGTTCATGCGCCGAGAACACGCCCGAGCCGACCAGGCCCCGCGTACACGCGGCCGCGGTCTCGCACGCGTAGAGGGTCCAGCGTTCGTCGCGCCGCCAGCCGACGATGTCGCTGATGCCGCGGATAGCAAGGCAGGGAACGCCGCGCTGCTGGCACACGGTGTACACCCCGGCGGATTCCATCTCGACGGCAACGAGGTCCTTGATGACCGACTGCCACGTGAGGATCAGATCGGGGTCCTTGATCAGCCGGTCGCTGGACGCGATACGCGCAGCCCGGACGAGCGGGGTCGAGCGCTTGCTCGCTGCGTGATGCCGGAATGCCGCGTCGATGCGCTCGTTCCACCGTGGATTGTCGGTTGTGGGCCGGCCCTCGTACGGCGGCCGCACTGCCTCGACCGCGGCGCTCCACGGCTCGCTCGAGCGCAGGATCGACGGCAGCATCGCCACGATTCGCGCTGCCTCGGCGTGCAGTGGGCCCCCAGCGGCGTTGTATCTGGGCTGTCCGGTGCTGGTATCCTCCAACGTCAGGTCGTGAATGAAGCTGGAGACCAGGACATCGCCGAGTGTGAAATCCACGGTGGGAACGCCGCCCGCGATCCCGACCACGATGAGGTAGTCCGGGGCCAGGTCGTCGATCAGGTCGGCGGCCGTCGCCAGCGCCTGGGTATTGCCCTGGAGCAAGCACCGGGTGATCGCGACCCGGCACGACCCGTGCTCGGCATCGACCTCGGCAACCTCGTAGTCGCGGTGCCTGCCGCGGTGGCGCAGTCCGGGATCGGGCGCGAAGCGGTCGAGCACCGCCGCGAACTCCTCCTTCTTGATCGTGATCAGCCCGACGTGGGTGTGCGGTCTCGAGACCACGGTGCGACCGCCGGCGCCATCATGCTCCCGATCTGCGACGCCAGGCGGGGGCGAGCTTGGTGAGCAGCCTCCTGGGGGGTGAGCGGACCGGCGTCGGTGCCGGTCCGCTCCGGACTCGCGGGATCCTCCGACCACGCCGCGTGTCGCGTGTTCCACGTACCGAAGAAGCTCCGGCCGAACATCGGGGGGCGGCAGGCCACGAGCGTGTCCCGTCCTGCACGGCGTCGCGCAGACGGAGGATGGTGGCGTGCTCGGAGTCGGACGCCGGCATCGGCACGATCTCCGTCGACTCGCGAGCTCCACCGGCGGCTTGGCGCGCGAGCACGAGCTCGTAGAGCGGCCCGTACATCGCCCAGTCGTGGATCCTGGCGCCGAGACTCTCTCCGATGTGCAACATCGTCAGCACGTCAAACAGATCGTGCGCGCACAGGAGGTCGGCCTCCATCTTGCCCTTCCAGCGCGATCCGAGCGCCGCGACATCGTCGCGTCCGAGGTCTTTCAACAATTGACCGGTTGCGAGCTGGGCGACGAGGGCCTCCTTCTCGGCTCCGGCTCCGGGCGGGAACTCGCCCCCGGGCGAGGTCAAGTAATCCAGCCACCGCCGGCGCGACTCGGTGGCGGGTGCTCCCAGGCAGCGATCCCCGAGGATCGCCTCGGCCTCTGCCACCACCTCGGGCGCGTGGCGAGCCGCGATCGCCGCGTAATCGACTGGCTGCAGCTCGCCCGACCGCTCGAGCGCGAAGAGCAGGTGACGCGTCTTGTCGGTCAGGATCTCGAACTGGCGCTCGTCCATGAAGATGCGGGGCGCATAGATGATCGGCTGGAGGTCGATCAGGCCTGCCTGCTGTGCGGTCATCGGCGGCAGCGTGAACGCCGCGAGCTCGAGTGGCCAGTCGCGGAACAGCTCGCTGGTCTGCTGCGCGTGCTTGCCGATTCCCACGCTCCCAGCGCCACCGCCCGCGAGCGCGCTGGATCGTCTGCCTGGTTCATTCGCCTGCGCATGCCCCACCATCGTCCAGCGTGCGGCTGTCGCCCTGGAGGCTCAGACCAGAAACCGGGGCTTGTCGGCGGGATCGCCCGGAACGATCGGGGTCGCCGGCTCGACGCGCGCCGTCACGACCGGGGTCACGGTGGACGCTGGCGGCGTGCGGAATGGACCTCCGGCGACCGGTCCCGGAGCCTGCCGGGGGGTGGGGCCGGGGCCGGCGGGGCGCGGAGCCGGACGCGCGCTGACCTCGAGGCCGGCGTCGCGCGCCTGGCGCCAGCGACGGCGCTCGTCGATCGACGCGACGGCGACCGCGATCGCGAGCAAGACCGGCGCGGTCCAGATGCCATGGGGCCACTCGGCGGCGCACGTCGCAGCGACCGAGATCGCGATGATCAGGCCGAGCACCAGCTGCGGAGCCATGCGCACGACCGACCACGCGACGGCGTGCGGTGCGCACCGCTGGCACTTCGGGCAGCGGATCAGCCCGCGGATGCGCTCGGCATCGCGCTCGAGCGCCTCGTCCGCCGCGCCGTGGGCACGATCCGCCGCGCCGACGCGCGAAAACCACACGTGTCGCTGACCTTCGCCGCGAGCGCGTACCGTCGCGTGCCCCCAGTTGTTGCAATGCCGGCACAACCAGTCCCGCTTGACCGTTGCTTCATGGGTTGCGATGACGCGCATGTGGGGCGTTTTTCCCACAACCAGGCGTTCGAGGCACGAGAATCATGGCCGGCGAGTCCGGATCGCAACCGTGAGGGAGTGTACGGGCGAGGCCGTCAGCCGGCGTCCGGCAGGTCGGCGAGATCGGGCGGCACGAACCGGGCGCGCGCCGCGACCGAGAACAGCCGCGCGCGGCTGTAGCAGGCCAGCGGCGCCTCGCGATCGAGGCCGGGCTGGGCGAGCAGGTGGGTCGAGTCGGGGCCGGGCGCGCGGCGGCAGCGTCCCGTCATGGAACGCGCGCCACAGCGCCTCGTCGCCGAGGGTTGGTGGTCCGGACATCCGCGCAGCGTAGCGCGGCCGGCGCCGCCGAGGTCAGTTCGGCAGCCGGCGGCACATCGCCGCCCAGCCGATCGCATCGCGCTGCTCGACCCCGTCCGCGAGCTTGCTCAGCCAGTACATCGCGAGCGAGCCGCCGGCCGACAGCGGCAGCAGCAGCAGGCGGCGGAGCTTGCGCAGCGCGCTCCGGTCGAGCCGCTCGGACAGCGCCTCGCAACCGAGGTTGATGCCGTGCGACGCCATCACGCTGAACACGCCGCCGAGCCGGCGCACGGTCACGATCTCGAAGCCGTGCTTCTCCAGCAGGTAACGCAGTCCGTATTCGGTATAGCGATAGAAGTCGTACGGCTCGGAGTGCGTGTGCACGGTCATCGGCGCGGTGACGAACACCGAGCCGCCGGGCCGGACCACGCGGTGGATCTCGTCGAGGCAGCGCCCGGGCTCCGGCAGGTGCTCGAGCACCTCGGTGCACAGCGCGGAGTCGAACGCGGCATCGCGGAACGGGATCTGCGTGACGTCGGCGACCACCGGCGGGCGCTTGTCGACGCTCCACTCGATCCCGAAGTACTGCTCGTAGTTGAGGAACTGGCGGTACTGCTGCGAGCCGCAGCCGACGTCGAGCACCTTGCCCGCGAGCTGGCTGCCGAACTCGCGCACGGTGTCCCGCAGGATCTTGCGCGGGATGAACGTGTAGGTGCGCAGCAGCAGATCGAGGTCCAGGCTCCGAGCCAGTTCCTTGGTTCGCAGCAGGGCGGCGGTGTGAGGGACGAGCTGCATGGTGTTGCCTCGCGTTCTTCCAGGTTCAACGTTCGAGGGGCCGCGGAGAGTTCAAGCGATCGACTGCGGGATGCTGCAAGCGGATGACCAGCTGTGACGGATTGCGCGTGCGGTGGATTTGACGCGACAGCTCCCCCGGCGCGCACCGTGCTCCCTGGGCAGCACATCTGCGCGCGGACGAACCGGATGCGGAGCAGCATCGCGCACTCGAGCCTGCAACTCACGACGCCCCCCACGTCGTGGGCGGTCCGCCTCGCACCCCACGAGGTCGTGATCCGCCGCACCTGCTACGCCCGCCCGGTCCGACCCTTCCCGGCAAGACCTCGGTGCGCGGCAGTTTTTTGGCGCCCCGTCGGGGACAACGCTCGACGAGGACGGAAAAATCCGCGGCCGCTTCACCGCCGGATAAAGCTGCAAGCGACCATGCAGTTGTGACAGCGGTACTGCAGGCACCCGGCCGCAGCGACTGCAGGCAACCGGCGGCAGCTGCGCGGCGCGACGACGCGGCCGCTCAGCGGATCGCGCGCAGCAGCCCGGGCGGGATGATGGCGCGCAGCTGCATGCCCCCGGGGACGGCGGTGCCCTCGAGCCACACGACGCCGCTCTTCTTGATGATCAGCGCGTCGCCGTGCCTGGTGTCGCCAAACGCCAGCCACGCCGCGAGCTCGCCGAGCCAGGGCTCGTGACCGACCACGGCGGTGGCCTCGGGGTGCTCGGCGATCAGCGCGAGCAGCTCGGCGGACGGCGGCCGGGTGAGCAGGTCGGTCGCGACCGGCGGGCCCGCGGCGATCGGCTCGAGCTGGCGCGCGGTCTGGGCGGCGCGCTTCCACGGGCTGGTCAGGATCCGCTCGAACCGGATGTCGAGCGCGCGCAGCCCACGGACGGCCCGGCGGAGCTTGGCCTTGCCAGCCTCGGTCAGCTCGCGGGCGGCGTCGTCGATGCCGGGGCCGACGTCCTCGGCGACGGCATGGCGAATCACGAACAGTTGCATGGTGGGTATTTGACACGCGGCCGAGCGCGCGCGAAAGCGCCGGGATGCACACTCGCGGAAGACGCGGCTGATGGTCCCCTGGCGGGGAGCGGCTGCGGCGGCGCGAGGTCGGGCGCGCCGGCGGGACAGCGTCCGGTCACCGCCCGGGACAGCGCGGGTGCCGGGCGCGGCGTGGTAAGCAACGGCGATGAGCAACGACCTGTGGCGCCTCGGCGCGCAGTACGCGGGGATGCCGCTCGACCCGGCGGACTGCGACCCCGACCCGCTCGTCGAGTTTCGCCGCTGGTTCCAGGCTGCGGTCGACGCGCAGCTCCCGTCGGTCAACGCGGTGACGCTCGCCACCGTCGACGAGCGCGGCCGGCCTGCCGCCCGGGTCGTGCTGCTCAAGGACGTCGACGACCGCGGCTTCGTGTTCTTCACCAGCTACGACAGCCGCAAGGGCAGGGACCTCGCGGCGCATCCGTTCGCCGCGCTGGTCGCGTTCTGGGAGCCGCTGCACCGCCAGGTCCGGATCGAGGGGGCGATCGAGAAGATCGCGCCGGCCGACAGCGATGCGTACTTCGCGTCGCGGCCGCGCGGCAGCCAGATCGGCGCGATCGCGTCGCCCCAGTCGCGGCCGATCGCGAGCCGCGCCGCGCTGGAGGCGCTGGTGGCCGAGGCCGAGCGCACGGTGGGGGCGGGCGATCCGGTGCGGCCGCCGCACTGGGGCGGCTATCGCATCGTCCCCGACATGATCGAGCTGTGGCAGGGCCAGGCGTCGCGGCTGCACGACCGCGTGCGCTACCGGCGCGACGGCGGGCGCTGGCAGCGCGACCGGCTCGCGCCGTGAACCGCCGCGGCGCTCGGCGCCGCTGGGGTGCGCCGGCCGCCGCGCGCCGCGTGCTACGTCTCTGCCATGCGCCCGCTGGTTGTGTTCGCCCTGGCCCTGGCCGTGTCCTGCGACCGATCCCCTGCGCACCGGGCCGGCTCGGGGAGCTCCGCCGGTAGCGCCGGCTCGGGCAGCGCGGGGAGCGCGGTCGCCGAGCAGCGCGACGCTCCCCGTGCGATCGAGCCGCGCGACGCGGCGCGCGGAGGGGTGAATGGCCCGGCTTTGCCGGGCCATCCCCCAGAGGGGGGTGATGGGAAAGGCCCCCTATCGATCGACCCGTGGGCGCCGCCGCCGCCGCCCGCGCCGGAGACGCCGGCCACACGGCAGCGTCGCGCCGAGGCCGCGCTCGCCCGGGTCGCGACGATCGAGCCGGAGGTCGCCCGGCTGCGCCGGCTCGGGTTCGAGCGCGACGTGCCGACCCGCTACCAGAAGCCGGACGAGTTCCGCGCGTTCGTCCGCCGCGAGATCGCCCGGGAGCTGCCGGCGGCGCGGTCGCGCGATCTGACCGCGGCGCTCGCCCACCTCGGGTTCCTCGCCAGACCGACCGACCTGGCCGGCGTCGAGGAGCAGGCGATGACGACCCAGGCCGGCGCGTACTACGATCCGGCGGCCAAGGCGTTCTTCCTCGTGATGGTGCCGAGCAGCGACCTGCTGCTCGACACGATGTCGGCGCACGAGCTGACCCACGCGCTGCAGGATCAGCACTTCGACCTCGAGCGGTTCCTGCCCGCGGACGGCAAGCTCGACGACGACGCGGCGACGGCCCGGCGGTTCGTCGCCGAGGGCGACGCGACGCTGGTCATGCTGCTCTACGCGATGCGCACGATGCTCGGCGACCGGCTCACGCCGCCGGTGGTCGCGGCGCTGCACGATCAGATCGAGAAGCTGGCGGGACAGGACCTCGCCGCGCTCGAGGCCCAGCTCCGGTCGCAGTCCGCGCTGTTCGGCGGGATCGACGCCGAGATCCAGAAGTCGATCGACGCGATGGACGACCTCCCACCGGCCGTGCTGGTGCCGCTGCTCGACTCGTACATGAAGGGTGCGCTGGTCGCGCTGACCGCCTACGAGCGCGGCGGCTGGGCCGCGGTCGATGCGCTGTACCGCGATCCGCCGAGCTCGACCGAGCAGGTGCTGCACCCCGCGACCAAGCTGTTCCCGGTGCGCGACCGGCCGCGCCGGGTCACCCTGGCGCGCACCGCCGATCCCGCGCTCGCCGGCAACGTGCTCGGCGAGCTGCAGTGGAAGATCTACTTCGAGCTGTGGAAGGTGCCGCACGCCGCCGAGGCCGCGGCCGGCTGGGGCGGCGATCGCTACGCCGTGACGCGCCGGCGCGATGGCCGCCTGATCGGACGGATCGCGACGGTGTGGGACACGACAGAGGACGCTCGCCAGTTCGCCGACGCCTACGCCGCGAGCCTCGCGGCGCGGTTTCCCGGCGGCGGTCCGCTCGCCGCCGGGATCGCGCGGCCCGGCGGCGGCCGGGTGTTCGTTCGCGTCGCCGGCGATCGCGTGTTCATCGTCGACGGTGCCGACGACGCGGCTGCGATCGATGCGCTGGTCAAGTCGACGAAGCTCGATTGAGGGAATGGCAACCTCGGCAATGGCTCCCGGGGGCGGAATGCGCGTCACTTGCGTCGCCATGAATCAGTGTTTCCCAGAATCGATTGTCAAAATCAGTTCATGACCGCCTCACGTGCAGCGTCGTGCGGCGCCGCTGCGGTCCGATCCGGGCGAAATCACGTCAAGATCGCCACACTGCCGCAGGCTGCGGCGTGCGGTGCCGCGCGATCAGGGGCCAGAACTGTGAGCTCCCGCAACGATCGCGAGGCGCCTCGGCACATCTCTGAGATGGTCAGTGTGCCATCGCACGAATAACTCTCGCGCTGTCAAGCGTGGCAGTATCGCACATGATGAATCATAGCAGGAATGCGCATGGCGGTTAGAGAGGCGTGAACAGACGCAGATCGCTATTGGCCATTAGCCGCGATATGCGAATACTCGAATTGTGATACTCGCAGTACGGGAATCAGCCCGTACCAACCCCGAATGATTCTCTCTTGGAGGTAGCCATGTTTCGTTCCATGATGCTCGTATGTGCTCTCGGTGCCGTCGGTGCAGTTGGCTGTGTCGGTGCCAGCGACGCGGCGGATGAATCCGCGACCGAGCAGAACACCGGCGGCGGCGGCGGCCTGTTCGACTGCCAGAACAACGGCAGCGTCAGCGTCGTGTGCACCGGTGACATCTCGATCCTCAATGGGCTGACCGTCAACGTCGACAAGACCCTGGACGGCAACCAGCTCAACGTGCTCAGCGGCGACCTGAACAACCTGAAGGTCACGGACATCAACATCCTCGACTACAACAAGATCCTGGACGACGTCGAGGTGGTCGCGCTGAACGACTTCCTGACCAAGTTCAGCATCCCCGTGACCAAGAACGACGTCGACGTCTGCGCCGTGGTCAACATCCTCGGTCTCCAGATCTGCAAGTGATCGGGTCACGAGATTGTCATGTGACGATCTCGTCGATCCGGAGACGAAAGTCCGCTCATGCGTGATGTCGACGCACAGCGGGATGCCGTCTGAGCCAGGGGTCGAGCGCGCATCGCCAGGAATCGCTCGTGGCCGGGAGCTTGCCCCGGTCGCGGACCACCCTGCCGCTGCGTGCTCGACCCCTGGCTCGTTGTGTCGCGGCCGCTCGTCGAAGCGCTGCTGCGGCGGGGTCGCGAGCACGACGAGCTCGGCGGTCGGCTCGATGTGCTTGCAGTTGACGTCGGACTCGCTGTGCGAACTCGCCGCCCTGGACTCCGGCGCCCACCCACAGTGCGCCGGCGGTGGCCTCGTCGAGCGTGAACGATCCGTCCGCCGCGACCGGGGAGAACTTCCGGAACCGCCCCGTGGGGTGGTCGGCCGGGGAGGCCCCGCCACCCGGCAGCGCCGCGGCGAGGCCGCGCTGGACCGGGTCGCGACGATCGAGCCGGAGGTCGCCCGGCGACCGCGGCGGGCTACTCACCGGCGGCGTGGCGCGGCCCGATGGCGATCGCGTGTTCGTCCGCATCGTCGACAATCGCGTATTCATCCTCGATGGCGCCGGCGACACTGCGGCGATCGATGCGTTGTCAAGTCGACGAAGCTCGATTGAGAATTGTCTACGGTCTTGACCGAAAAACGATTATCAAAGTCGGATCATGACCGCTTCACGTGCAGCACCGTGCTGCACGTCCTGGCCGGCGGAACTGGCCGAAACCCGGGCTGAAGCGCACACGGTCGCGAGATGTGGCGTGCGGGGTCGGCCGAATCGGGTTCGAAATGTGGTCTCGCGCAAACTCGGTGTGGCGCCTCCGCACGCTTCTGAGATCGCCAGTATGTCATCACACGAATAACTCGATCGCTGCTCGGCGTGGCGATATCGCACACTGTCCGCTCATAGCAGAGGTTGTCTAGGTGTTAGAGAGGCGTGAACAGCCATAGATCACTATTGGCTATTGGGCGCGACATGCGAATACTCCAATTGCGATGTCGGACTGCGGGAATCAGCCCGCACAATTCTTCCCCCCTCCCCCCCGCGGGGACTCTCCTTGGAGGTAGCTATGTTTCGCTCGATCATGTTCGTTTGTGCTCTCGGTGCCATCGGTGCGGTTGGCTGCGTCGATACCGGCGACGCGGCGGATGAGACCGCGGTCGGTCAGGCCACCAGCCACGGCGGTCTGTTCGACTGCCAGAACAACGGCAGCATCAGCGTCGTGTGCACCGGTGACATCGCGCTCCTCACCGGGCTGACCGTCAACATCGACAAGACCCTGGACGGCAACCAGCTCAACGTGCTCAGCGGCGACCTGAACAACGTGAAGATCACGGACATCAACATCCTCGACTACAACAAGATCCTGGACGACGTGCAGGTGGTCGCGCTGAACGACTTCCTGACCAAGTTCAGCATTCCCGTGACCAACAACGACGTCGACGTCTGCGCCGTGGTCAACATTCTCGGCCTCCAGATCTGCAAGTGATCGGGTCACGAGATTGTCATGTGACGATCTCGTTGATCTGGAGAGCGAAGTCCGCTCCTGCGTGATGTCGACGCACAGCGGGAGTTGCTGTCTCGGCCAGGGGTCGAGCGTGCATCGCCAGGGAATCGCTTGCGGCCGGAAGCTTGCGCCGGCCGCAAGGATGCCCTGGCGCTGCGTGCTCGGCGCCTGGCTTGTTGTGCTGGGTCACCGCTCGGTCAGTCGTAGCGCTGCTGCGGCGGCGTCACGAGCGTGACGAGCTCGGTGGCCGGCCCGATGTGCTCGCACTTGACCTCGAACTCGGCGAGGTGGGCGTAGAACCGCCGTCGCGACTCGGGATCGAGCAGATCGTCGGAGAACCCGACCGCGCACACGGTGAGATCGCCGAGCGTGGCGTGCTCGATGTGCGCGATCAGGTCATCGCGGTGGACCGCGCCGCGCACCGCGCGAGGGATGTCCTCGCCGACCACCGGCTTCGCGAAGCTGTACTGCAGGTCGGCCGCCGGCAGGTGCATCAGCTCGGACGCCTTGGTGATCGCGTGCTTGCCAGGGACCAGGAGGACCTGCGCGCCCCCGAGCGGGGCCGTGACCGTGCTGCGCACGATGACGTCGATCGTGCGGTCCGACTGCGTCAGGTGGAGCACCAGCCCGCTGACCGGCGCCGCCGACGCCGCGATCCGCTGGGACTCGATGCGCATCGCGAGCTCGCCGCCCTCGATGCCGGCGCCCACCCACACCGCGCCGACCGGGGCACCGTCGAGCGCGAACGATCCATCGGCCGCGATCGGGGCGTACATCCGGAACCGACCGCCGAAGCTGTCATCCGGGGTCGCATGGACGAACACCCGGGTGGGGGCGAGACCCCCGAGCTCGACCTTGCCCGTGATCCGGCGGGTCGGCGCGAGCACGAGCTTGACGCGGTCGGCGATCATCACCGGCAACGACCGCAGATCGCCGTGCTGGGCCGCGACCGTGCCGGTCGGCGCGGCGGCGTCGATCACGAAGCGGCCCGCCGCATCGCTGGTCGCGATCCGCAGGTCGTCCTGGAACGCATCGAACGTGCCGGAGGTCGGTAACCCGATCCCGACCGAGTCGGCGACCAGGTTGCCGGCCGCCGCCACGCTGGCCCCCGCGACCGGCCGGCCGCGGGGATCGACCACCTCGCCGGTGATCCGCCGCGTCCCGGCGGTGCTGATCGGGGGCTGGGTGCGCCACAGGGCGACCAGATCGGCGTGCGCGTGCTCGACATCTCCGAGCGTGAGCCGGGCCAGCGCGTCGAGCACGTCGAGCCGGCGCACGAGCTCGACCTCGTGCCTCGCGAACGCCACCGGCCGCCAGGTCCGGACGTCGGCGGAGATCCTGTCGAGATCGCCGGGATCGGATCGTGAGATCCTCAGGTAGTTGAGGTCGATCACGGCTCTCAGCACATGGTGCGGCAGCCCGCGCGCGCGGTAGCCGGCCAGCCGGGCCTCGGCCAGGCGGAACGCCTCGTCCCACTGCCCGCGCTGGCGCACCACGTAGATCGCCTTGCCGGCCAGCCGGGCCTCGACCTCGGTCTGCATCACGCGCGCCGCGGCGATCCTCGCCTGCCGCATCGCGGCGTCGCCGCGCGGGCCGACCATCGGAAGCTCCCAGTGGAACGGGATGTCCTCGATCAGCAGATCGGCGCGCAGCCGCTCGTCGCCGCACTGGTCGGCGCTGCCGATCGCGTCGGCCAGCACGGTGCGGTCCCGCGCGACATCGTTCGACACGGCGTCGAACGCCAGCGCCGCGATCACGCGCGCGCAGGCGTCGGGGTTCGAGGCTCCGGCCGGCGCCGCGAGATCGGCATCGCTCGGCTTGTGCTCGGCCTCGCTGCGCACGAGCAGCGCGAACGCCGAGATCACGCCCGGCGTAGGCGTGAGCGTCAGGCGCGGGATGTCCGCCGCCGCCGGCTTGCGGCATACCGCCGGGTCGACCAGGTTGGCCTGGACGTCCTCGGCGCTGCTGTCCGACGCGACCGCGGCGGCCTGGCGGAGGGCATCGAACCGCGCGAGCACGCCGTCGAGGCACGCCAGCTGGTACTGGCGGACCTGCAGCGGCGCCGTGCACGCCGCGCCGCGCGCCGCGCGCCAGCTCCAGTAGGCGGTGTCGAACACCGCGACGTGCCCGTCGGACGCCTTGGCCGCGAGCTCGGCGCGCAGCGCCGGCGACCACACGCTCGCGACGCCGCGCGCCGGCGGATCGCACAGCGCGATCGGCGCCTCGCCGCCGCGCGACGCGAGCACCAGCGCGACCGCGGCGACCAGCGCGCCGCCGGCGATCGCGAGCGCCACCCAGGGCTGGCGGTGGACGCGGACCAGGCGGGTGAGCAGCGCGTTCATGCTCGGCCAGCGCCGCGCCGGATCGGGGTCCAGGCCGCGGCGCAGCAGGCCGCGGACCCGGCGCGGGATGCGCGAGGCGTCGAGCGCCGCCGGGCCGCGCGCGACCTGGGCGCGGAGGTCGTCGAGCGTCGGTCCGGGATACGGACGCTGGCCGGCGAGCGCCTCCCACAGCGCGACGCAGAACGCGAACTGATCGGTGGCCGGGGCGACCGCGCCGCCGCCCCATTGCTCGGGCGCCATGTAGGCCGGCGTGCCGAGCAGCGCGCCGGTGACGGTGAGCCCGGCGAGCGGGGACGAGCGCGGTGCGTCCGAGCCCGACGATCTGGAGGCGGCGCCCTCGGTGCCGAGCGGCAAGGTGGCGTCGAGCGACAGCGGCGACGCGACGTGGGTGTCGCGGGCGAGCCCGAAGTCGGTGACGGCGATCCGGCCGTCGCGGCTGCGCAGCACGTTGCGGGGCTTGAAGTCGCGGTGGACGATCCCGGCGGCGTGGGCGGCAGCGAGCCCGCGGCCGGCGGCGAGGAACGCGTCGAGGATCGCGGCGGGAGTGCGGCGCGCGGCGCGCAGCCAGTCGGCGAGGGTCTCGCCGTGGATCAGCTCCATGGCGACGAAGTCGCGGCCGCCGGCGGTGCCGACCTCGTGGACGGTGACGACGTTGGGATGGGACAGCCGGGCCATCGCGCGGGCCTCGCGCAGCAGGCGATCGCGGGCCTGGGTGGTGGCGGTGGCGCCGCGCAGGACCTTGAGCGCGATCCGGCGCTCGAGATCGGGGTCGAACGCGGCGTGGACCACGCCCATCGCGCCGGCGCCGAGCTCGCGCTCGAGGCGGTAGCGGCCCAGCGTCGCGCCGACCGGCTCGGTCGGCTCGGCCGGCGCACTGGCCGCTGCGGTCGCCGTGCGCGCGAGCTCCTGCTCTCGATCACTCGCCACGCGCCGACCATAGCGCACGATCGCCAGGCATGACGGAGGCCGGCTGCGGCGGGTCACTCCAGACGCTGCCGTGGCGGGACGGCGAGCACGACGACGCCACCGGCGCCGAGCTCGCGCTCGAGGCGGTCGCGGCCCAGCGTCGCGCCGAGCGGTTCAGCCGGCCCGGTCGGTGCGCTGACCTCGGCCGTTGCCGTGCGCGCCAGCTCCTGCTCTCGATCGCTCGCCACGCGCCGACCCCATCGCAGGACCGGCGCGGTCGACCGCGGTGGCGATCAGGGCCGCAGGCCGCAGAGCTCGGCGATCTCGTCGCGGTATGCGCGCCACGCCGCGAGCGTGGCCTCCATCGCGATCACGACGCCGGCGTGCTCGGTAGCCGGGACGTGATCGAGGATGATCCGCCACGCCGCGGCGCGGTGGCTGCCCTCGACGCGGCGGTGCGCCTTGGTCAGCGCGAGCGCGTCGAGCGGCAGGCCGTAGTGCACGACCAGGGGGTGGAGCTCGAGCGGCGGCTCGGGCCGGCGCGGCGCGGTGCGATCGAGCTCGCCGCGCTCGTGCTCGGTGCCCTCGAGGAAGATCGTCGTCACCGCGCAGGCCTGCGCCCAGCCGCGGCGCTGGGTGTAGTCGTCGAGCAGCGCGCGGAACCGCTGTGCGGCGGCGCCGAGCTCGATGTGCTCGAATCGCGACAGGTCCATCCCGAGGCCGCGCGGGTACTCGAGGAACAGCGCGGGGTGCGGGCGGCCGGCGATCAGGCCGCCGGTCTCTTCCTCGTAGAGGTTCTCGGCGAGCTCGTGCCGGACCTCGGGGATCGGGCACTGCACGTAGGCCCAGCCCAGCATCACGGGGAAGTCGCGGACGTACGTCGCGTACTCCTGCTCGAAGTGGAGGTGCAGCCGATCCTTGGCGACCTGGCCCGAGGTGAACCGCGGCCACGCCCAGTGCGTCTTGCGCTCCATGATCTGGAGCAACGCCTCCCGGAACGTCTGGGGATCCACGGTCGGAGCCTACGCGCGCCTCGCCCGTCGAGCAGGCACGGGATCGCCCGGGGCCAGCGTCACGTTGCCGCACCCGGATCGTTGTGCAGTGCGCGCAAATGTCGCGCGTGACGACCACCATGTGCCAGGGCGCCCGGTTGGTGCGTTGCCGCGACTTGCCGGCTGCGCTCCAGGATGGCGGATGGCCTGCCGCGCGGCGGGGGCGGGGCGCTCCGGCGCTCAGAATGCGAGGCGCAGCATCCACAGGCCGATCACCACCAGCGCGGCGGCGATGATCGAGAGGATCAGCTGCATCGGCGGGCGAGGCAGCGCGAGCGGGCGCATCCCGAGGCCGGGCGACGCCGGCGCATCGAGCATGACCGACGGCAGGGCGGACGGCGCATCGTCCGGGCCCGGCCGCGGGGGAGCGTGGCCCATCGCCGCTTCGATCGCGGCATCGACCGCCGCATCGACCTCGGGGGTGTCGGTGACCGGCTGGAGGCCGGCGATCACGTCGGGCGACACGGTCGGCAGCGTCGGGTTGGTGCGCTTGCGATACAGCGCGGTCGAATCCAGCCGCGCGCTCGGTCGGTTCGTGATCACGTCGCGGGGCTCGGCGGGCGGACCGGCGGGCTCGGCGGTGCGGACCGGCGCGCTCACCGCATCGGCGGTGCGGACCGGCGCGCTCACCGCATCGGCGGTGCGGACCGGCGCGCTCACCGCGTCGGCGGTGCGAACCGGCGCGCTCACCGCGTCGGTGGTGCGGATCGGTCCGCTCACGCCGTCGCGCCGCATCGTGTGCGCGTAGCGACGCGATTGACGATCTCCCGTCACACCTGGCTCGATGAACTCGGGCACGCCGTCGATGCGACCAGTTTCGCCGGGTATGCTCGCGGTTCGCGACTCATTCCGTCGGATGGGACTACCTGCAACCCCCTGCGGCACGGTCTGGTCAGCCATCGCCTGCACGTTAGCAGCGCCCGGTGCCCATAGAAACGACGGCGCCGTCGCACGATATGCGCTAGTGTCGGTTGGAGGGAGCCAGATGCCTCCATCGGGGGCGATCTGCGCGCGGACCGGGATCGGGGCAGCGCGGCGGCGCCGCCGTCGAGCGGGAGGCGCCTGCGGGGCGTAGCGCCGAGGAGAACGCAGGCACGCGAGCGCGCCGTGGGCTGCTGCGCGGATGGGCGTCGGAGCCGCGCCCGCCGAATCACCACCAACCCATGCGCGGACGGCGTCAGGTATGTGCGGGGCAAGTCCGGCCAATCCTGGTCACGGTCGCGGCGTCCGACCCCATCCTGCTCGCGGTCGCCCACGGCGCGTTCGCGTTGACGTCTCGCGATCGCTGTCGAGGGCACGCGCCTCGCTGCCGGGCTCGCATTGATGTCTCGCGATCGCCGTCGAGGACGCGCGCCTCGCCGCCGGGCTCGCATTGATGTCTCGCGATCGCCGTCGACGACGCGCCTCGCTGCTGGCTCGCGTTGACGTCTCGCGATCGCGGTCGACGACGCGCCTCGCTGCTGGCTCGCGTTGACGTCTCGCGATCGCCGTCGACGACGCGCGCCTCGCTGCCGAGCTCTCGGACCGCCGCTGCACCCGGCGCTGACGGGCATCGTGGAGCTCGCCGGTGCAGCCGCGCCGCGGCACTACGTTGCTGCGGACAGCGCGTCGCCGCGGCGGTTGCACGCCGTCGTGCGGCGACGAGATCTGCGTCCGCCGCAAAAGTGCTCGGTTCCGGGGAACCCGCGGCCGGAGGCGGTGTCGGAAGCTTCGATCGCGCGGCACGTCGCCGGCGATCGCACCGGCCGCGATGGCCGCGGTGCTCGTGCGCGGGTGCGCACGGGCGGCCGCGGCGGCGCCGTGCGGCGCGCCCGACGCCGACGACGAAGGTCTGCCATGCCCAGCCCCAAGCTCGCCCTGTCATTTCGCCTGTCCCACAACGGTCAGCTGATCCGCGAGGAGACGCTGACCCAGAGCGTGATCAAGATCGGCAAGGTCCCGTCCGCGCACCTGCAGATCGCCGACGACGCGGTCAGCCGGATGCACGCGATCGTCGAGGTCACCGGCCGCGACGTCAGCCTGATCGACCTCGGTTCGACCCGCGGCTCGTTCGTCAACGGCAAGAAGGTCAACAAGGCCCGGCTGGAGTCGGGCGACGTGATCACGCTCGGCGACACGCGCGTCGAGCTGACGATCCACGATGCGGCGGCCCTCGCGACCGAGCGTGGCGCTACGCGCCCTCCGGCGGTCCCCACGCCGGCGCGGCGCGGCGCGGCGCCCCTGACGGTGGTCAGCGGGGTGATCGAGACCGTGGCGGTGGTCGCGCCCGTGCAAGTGCTCCCACCCACGGCAGTGACAGCAGCTGCACGCACCGCCCCACCGTCGGAATCGGCCTCCCCCGGGCTCGCGGCGGCTCCATCGCCCGCGACTGCCATTGCGGCAGCCGTCCCGGTCGTTGCGGAGCCGCCGGGCGCCGCGGTGCTCCCGGTCTCGCCGGGCGCCGCGGTGCTCCCCGCCGCGCGGCCGCTCGATTTGCGGGCGGAGCCGCTCGCGGTGGCCACCGGCGATCCGGGGGCGGCGGCGATCGAGGTCGCCGCGATGCTCGGCGACTCGGTCGTCGGCGTGAAGCACTGCATCGATCCGCGCGGCGGCAAGATCGCGCCCGCCACCTGGGGCCTGGTCGCCGGCGGCGCGGTGTGTCTGCTGGCCTCGGCGATCGCGTTCTGTGGCTCGGTCGCCACCGCCGCCGACAACCACGAGCGGCTCGACGCGTGGATCCGGGTGGAGCACCGGCCGGCGTACGCGTTCCGGCCCGTGCGGCTCGGACCCGCGGTCGACGCGATCGCGTTCGGCGGCTTCGGCCTCGCGATCGTCGGCCTCGGCCTCGGCATCGCCCGCATGCGGCGCGAGCGGGTCAGCCCGTACTACCGGATCGGCACCGCGCCCGGCGTCGAGCTCGCGATCGAGGGCGCACCGGCGCCGGCGTTCCCGCTGGTCGCGCCGTCGGGCGACGACTTCGTGTTCCAGTTCGCGCCCGGGATCGACGGCGAGCTCCTGCAGGGCGGCAGCGCGACCCCGCTGACCGAGCTCGCCGCCGCCGGACGGGCCCGGCCGAGCGCCTCCACTCCCGGCGCCTTCGCGATCGCGATCCCGCGCCACGCCCGGATCCGCGCACGCGCCGGCGGGGCGACCTTGCTGATCGCGGCCGTGCCCCGCCCGCGCCGCCACGCCGCGCCGCTGCTGGCCGGCATCGAGCGCCGCGCGCTGGTGTACGCCGCCGGCTCGCTCGCCGTCCACCTCGCGATCTGGGGCATCCTCCAGCTGATCCCGCCCGAGGCCGCGACGATCAGCCTCGAGCGTCCGCCGCCCGAGCCGATCCTGGTCGGGATCCAGGGCGTGGAGCACGAGGATCCGGTGCGGCCCGTCTCGGACGCGCCGGGCGGCGGAGGCGGCGCCGGCGGCCCGCGCATGGCGCTGCCCGAGGGTGCGTCCGGCGGTCCGGAGATCGCCGACCCTGTCCAGCGCCGCGTCGCCGGCGCGGAGCTGCCGCCTGCGCTGTCGCGCGAAGATGCGATCCGCAGGGCCCGGGAAGCCGGCTTCCTCGGCCGGGATCTGCTGGTCAGCGCGGTCCACGACCTCGCCGATCGGCCCGCGTTCGCGGACGGGTTCGAACCGGGGACCGCCGACGGCGCGCTGATCGGCGACTTCGGCGGCGGCGGGGGCGGCTTCGGCGCCGGCCGCGCCGGAGCCGGCCTCGGCGGCGGCTGCTCGGAGGGGCCGTGCGGCGACGGCCTGATCGCCGGCGCTGCGCGCTATGGCACGATCGACGGCGGTCCGGGCGCGGGCGGGCGCTACGGCTTGCCCGGCCGCGGCGTCGGCACCCGGCAGCACGCCCCGCTGGTGCCGACGATCGGCACGCCGCGGGTCGACCCCGGCTACGACAAGACGATCGTCCGGCGCTACATCCGCCGCAGCGTCGACAAGATCGCCTACTGCTACAACAGCCAGCTGCTCGCCCACCCCGGGATCGAGGGCGAGGTCCTGATCAACTTCTTCATCGCGCCGACCGGCGCGGTCGGGCGCTCGTCGGGCACGGGCTTCGACGCACAGGTCGCGCGCTGCGTCGCCGACATCATCCGCGCGATCGAGTTTCCGCGACCCGGCGACGGCGCCGGCGTCGAGGTCAACTACCCGTTCCAGTTCCACGCCGCCGGCCGGTGACGAAACCCGCGGCCGCGGCTCACCCGCCACGCGGCCTCGCGTCAGACTACCGCCATGGCGACCGCGACCCGCGACTCCTGGAACGCCGCCCGCTACGAGCCCGGGATGACGACCGGCCACTACGAGAGCTGGTTCCAGCGCGCCAACGACCCGAGCGGGCAACGCGCGTTCTGGATCCGCTACACGATCTTCGCGCCGCGCGATCGGCCGGCTGACGCCGTCGGCGAGCTGTGGGCGATAGCGTTCTCCCGCGGCGAGCCGCGCATCGTCGCGGTCAAGCAGGTCCACCCGGTCGCCGACTGCCGGTTCGCGCGCGACCGGCTCGACGTCGCGATCGGCGGCGCGCGGCTCGACGACGGCGCCCTGCGCGGCACCGCGGCCGCCGCCGGCCACACCATCGGCTGGGACCTGCGCTACACCGGGGGCCAGCCGCCGCTGCTGCTGCTCCCCGAGCGGCTCTACGCCGCGGCGCTGCCGCGCGCCAAGGCGCTGGTCGGCCGGCCGCTCGCCCGGTTCACCGGCACGATCACCGTCGATGGCGCCGCGCTCGCGGTCGACGACTGGGTCGGCAGCCAGAACCACAACTGGGGCGCCCGGCACACCGATCGCTATGCCTGGGGCCAGGTCGCCGGGTTCGACGAGGCGCCTGACGCGTTCCTCGAGTGCTCGACCGCGCGGCTCCAGCTCGGTCCGCTGTGGCTGCCGCCGATGAGCCCGGTGCTGCTCCGGCTCGGCGGCGAGACCCTGGCCTGGAACGGGCTGCTCCGCGCGGTCCGCGCCCGCGGCCGCTATGCCCCCTACGACTGGCAGATCGAGACCTCGGGCCCGGCCGGCGAGCTCGCGCTGCGGATCACCGCCGATCCCGCCGACTTCGTGGCGCTGCGCTACGGCAACCCGCCGGGCGGCAGCAAGATCTGCCTCAACTCCAAGATCGCGCGCTGCGAGCTCACGCTGCGCCGCGGCGGCGAGCGCACCGTGCTCCACTCGTCGCGCGCAGCGTTCGAGATCCTCGACGACACCGCGCCCCCCGGCGTCACGCCCGTGGTGTGAGCCGATGCGGCGTGCGGTCGCAGGCTGCTGCCGCTCGCCCGATCGCGGCATCTCAGCGAGGCGGGCCGGTCGACGGTCCGCATCGCAAGGGGGTAGCCATGGATCCGGTATCTGCGCTCGCCGCGGGAGGCACTGCACTCGACACCAGCGCGGCGGCGGCGCTCGGCATCGGCCTCACCGGCCTGGGCGCGGCGCTGGCGCAGGGCCGCGCGGTGGCCGCCGCACTCGACGGCTCGACGCGCAACCCGGGTGCGCTGTCCGGCGCGCGCGGTCTCATGATCCTCGGGCTCGGCATGATCGAATCGGTGCTGGTGCTGGTCGCGGTGTTCCTGATGACCCGGATGTGAGCTGCCGGACGCGGATGCAGATTGCCAGGTAGGTGCGGTTCGCTGGGCCCGATGTGCGCCGACTGTGTGCGGGCGCCGCCGTGACCAGGGCGCACGGATGCGGAACAGCAAACCTTCACCCTCCCGCGTCGATCGATCGTGTCACGCTCCCGAGAACGACGGACTGCCGTCGAGCAAGGAGTGGCGTGATGAGCTCTCGGGCGTACCTGACAATCATCGTCCTGGCGTGGCTGGCGGGACGGGCCGGAGCCGACGACGGCGCGGCGAGCCCGGCCGGCACGGCGACCCCCGGGGCCGGCGCGAGCCCGGCCGGCACGGCGACCCCGGGGACCGGCGCGAGCCCGGCCGCCGGCGCCGCCGGCAAGGACGACGGCTTCTTCACCCGGATCAAGATCCTCGGCAGCACGACCGGACAGGTCCAGAAGGACAATGCGACCCTGTCGGGCGGTCTGGGGCTGTCCGCCGAGAACACCCGGCACTTCCTCTACCTGCTGATCAACAGCGGATTGAACCAGAAGCCTCCCGCCAGCGGGGCGCCGGCGACCTCGTATGGCCAGTTCGTGCTGAGCCCACCGACCACCGATCTGAGCCTCACGCTGCGATATCGCTATTTCCTGAACGACGATGATCTCACGCTGGGTGCCTATGCCCAGCTCGACGTCGGCCGGGGGGAGCTCTCGGCCACGATCGCCGGCGCGGAGCGCACGAGCCAGGGCTTCGCCGTGGCGATCGACGCCGGCGCGGCGGGCAAGATGGTGATCTCCCGGCAGCGCAGCATCCAGCTGTTCGTGTTCACCGGGCTGTCGTCGCGGCTGCTGGGCGGTGACGCGGCCCGCGACGACGACCTCAAGCTGGCCACCCTGATGACGACGCAGACGGCGTTCTTCGGCGTCAATGGCTCGCTGCTGCTGCAGCTCGGCGAGGTCTATGCCGGATTGCAGCTGTCGTACCTGTCCGGCAACGCGCCGGGGCTGAGCGGCGCGCAGATCATTCCGGTGGTCGGGTTGCGCGGTGGCTTCGATATCTCGACGGGCCGCAAGGCGGCGGCGAGCCGTCCGGTGAGCCCGGCGGCCGTGCCCGCCAAGGCCACCGACGCGGCGGCGGCGCGCCCGGCACAGCCTCCGTGCGTCATCCTGTGACCGCCGCGATCAGCCGGCCCGGTGGACGCGGCCGCGCGGGATGTAGCGCAGCGCCGGCCGCCAGGCGAGCCAGACCACGCCGCCGGGCACGGCCCACAGGCCGAGCGCGAGGCTCGGGACGTCGTAGCTGTGGAGCTGGTCGACCAGCCGGCCGATCAGCGGGCTGACGATGATCAGCGCGAGCGACTGCGCGCCGGCGAGGATGCCGGCGGCGAACGACGCGATGCCGAGCGGCATGCGGGCCAGCAGGTCGGCGGTGACCAGGGTGTAGACCACGGCGGAGCCGGCCATCGCGATCGACATGCCGATCGTCGCCTGCCACGGCGTGGTGGTCAGCGGCAGCAGCGCGAGGGTCGCGCACAGCGCCACGCCGGTGGCGACCAGACCGCGCGCCGGCACGCCCTCGGCGCGACGCTGGCGCGCGGCGAGCTGACCGAACGCGATCGCGGCGGCGTCGAACCCCAGCGGCGGCAGCCACAGGTAGTGGCCCACGTCGCCCTGGTTGACCCCGAACATCGCGTTGAGGAAGAGGGCGCCCCAGTAGGTCGGAAACGCGAACACCGGCGCGGCGCAGAAGATCGCGGCGAGCGCGCGCAGCACCAGCGGGTGGCGGACCAGCTCGTAGAACCGGGGCCGCGGCTCGGCGGGGCCACCCGCGGCGACGGCGGTGTCGAGCCGGGCGCGCACCACCTGCCGGCGGGTGACCGCGTACCACAGCGGGAGCCACAGCACGCCCGCGGCGGCGGTGGTGACCAGGAACGCGACCTGCCAGCCGGCCTGGCGGAACACCCACGACGCGAACGGCGGGACGACCATCGCGCCGAACGACGAGCCGGTGAACAGCACGCCGAAGCCGCGCTCGCGGTCGCCCGGCGGCAGGATGCGCTGGATGGTCTGCGCGGCGCCCGGGAACCCGGGGCCCTCGGCGATCCCGAGCGCGAGCCGGAGCACGAACAGCACGCCGAACCCGGGGACGACGGCGTGGAGCGCGGCGACCGCCGACCACGCGAGCACCGAGACCAGCAGGCCGCGGCGCGCGCCGGCGCGGTCGATCCACCAGCCGGCGAACGGCGTGCCGAACAGGTAGGCGAACGAGAACGCCGAGCCGAGCAGGCCGTAGTCCTGCTTGGAGATGTGGAGATCGGCCGTGACCGCGACCGACAGCACCGACAGCGCCTGGCGGTCGATGTAGCTCACGGTCATCGTCAGCGTCGCGGCGATCGCGACGAGCCACGCGGTGCGCCGGGACAGCATGGCCCGGACGATACTCCAGCTCGCTCAGCGATTGTCGCCGCGCAGCGCCGCCGCCCACTTGCGCCACCGGGGCTCGAAGCGGTCGAGCGGCTCGCCGACCACCGCCTCGAGGGCCTTCTGGCCGGTCGGGTCGTCCTTGGCGGCGACGAATGCCCGGTAGAACTCGGTGAGCTTGCCCTGGTCCTGGAGGTAGAGCAGCAGGTAGCGCGCGTAGGCGTAGGCATCGAACTCGGCGTTGTAGAACTGCTCGCTGGTGGTGCCGAGCAGCCGGGTCATCGCCGGCAGCGTGTGCGCGGCGATCTCGCGCTGGAGGTTGGGCAGCCGCCAGTTCGGCAGGCCCCAGATGTGGCCCTTCCGCTCGGTCGGCCGCTCGTAGAGCGACGCCAGGCCCTCGTTGAACCACGACGGCGCGCCCGGGAAGTTGGCCTCGACGAACGGGTGCACGACCTCGTGGACCAGCGTGCCGGCGCCGGGGCCGATGTTCATCACCATCGCGTCGTGCTCCGACGAGTAGTAGCCGTACGGCGTGTCGGGCTCGTCGCCGAAGAACTTCTTGGCGCCCTTCATGTACGTGTCCTTGTTGCGGAACAGCCAGATCTCGATCAGCTTGTTCGGCCGGCTCTGGAAGTACTCGGCCTCGAGCAGGTGGATCGACCAGCGCAGGATGCCGGTCGCGTGGTGCCGCACGGTGGCGGGTGATTCGTCGCCGACCACGACGAACGGCGGCTCGACGATCACGGTGAAGCCCTGGCCGCGCAGCCGGGCCTCGAGCTGGGCGCGGCGCTCGGCGAGCTCGTCGGGGGAGGGTTCGGCGGCGGCGACCCGGAGCCCCGCGGCCAGACATGCGATCGCGACCAGCGTTCTGCTCATGGTTCGCGACAGCGTGACGCGGCGATCGGCGGCGTGCACATCGCCGCGTGCGCCGCGCACGCCGGGTTCAAAAGTGGGCCAAGCCGGGGCCGGTGGCTGGTGTCAGCGACCGGGCGGGCTCGCTCACCGGTACAACCACGCAACGATCGTGTAGCGGTCGCCGCCGTGGATCGGGCTGACCTCGTGATAGGTCTCGGCGGGGAACGCGACGAACGTGCCAGCACGCGGTCGGAGATCGAGAACGCGGCCGCGATCGACGCCGTGCAGCCGGAGCACGCCGCCGGCGAAGCCGGTGTCGTTCAAGAACGCGACGATGGTGACCGAGCGCCGGCGAAACCATGCGCGGCCGCTGCGCTCGTCCTGGTGCGCGCGAAAGAAATCGCCATCTCCGTAGCGCAGCAAATTGGGGCCCTCGAACCCGCGGAAGTCGCCGAACTGCCGTCGCAGCCCCACACCGATCGCGAGGAGCCGGCCCGCGACGACCCGGCGACAGCGGCGGGGAACCTCGCACCAGGTTCCGCGCCGGAACCCGAGCTGCACGCCGGTGTAGCCATCGCTGTCGATCTGGCTCCACTGCCACCACGCGTTGCGATCGACCTCGTCGAGAATCACCCGGCACAGATCGCCGGAGATGAACCGCCCGCCGATCACGGGCCCGCTCATCGGTGGATCTCCGCCTCGGCCCGCGCGCGCTCCTGCCAGCGCCACAGCGTCTCCATGAACACGGCGCCCGCTGCATCGACCACGAGGGCGCGCCGCAGCGTCGCGCTGCTCAGGGCGAGGAGCTCGATGTTGCGCGCGAGCAAGCGTCGCACCAGCGCGCGACCCTTCGCGAGCTGCGTGCGAAGCATCGCGTTCTCGAACGCGATCAGGTGCACGAGCACGTAGTGCGCGTGGAGCACGGCGGCCATCGGGCGCATCCGGCCGCCGAGCAGCGAGCTCGGATGGCGTCGCGCCGCGGTCTCGGGCGCCACGATGGCGTCGGCGCTCTCGAACCGGACGCCGAGCGCGCGCAGCTTGTGATGAGCAGCCTCGTGGATCAGTGCCTCCGCCACGCCGATCGGCGAATGCACGGTGAGCAAGCACGTACCGAAGCGATGCTCGTACGAATGGGACGACGACACGAGCGAGCTCCACCCGAGGTCCTCGACGACGCCGTCCTCGTACGCGGCATGGACGCTGCGGATCATGCGTCGCGCGAGGGTGGCACCTTCCGGCCACGCGTCGACGAGCTCGGCGCCGAGGCCGAGGTTCGGGTGGTCCGGCGGCGCGTCTCGAAACCCGGAGAAATCACCGACAAAGCCCGGTTCGTCGCGGTACACGGGGTGCACGTCGAACCAGACGCCGGGCCTGGCGTCCGGCGGTGAGACGTTCACCAGCCGGAGTACCATCGCGGAGTCGTATCCGTCGCGCTGCGGCTCCGCCATCCGGACCCAGTCGACGTTCATGACACCGCGCCCTCGGCGAGCGCACGCAGCTCGCCGGCGCCGAGCCCCGCGCTCTGCAGGTGACGCTCGATGAACCCATACACGCGGTGCGTCACCGGGCAGCGTTCGCGGTCGAGCGACTCGATCGGCGACGCGTGCGCGGGATAGCCGTCGCAGCCGCCTCGGAACCGGCAGCCTCCGCACAGCTTCTCGGTGATCGCGTCGGTGCGGTCGAGCGACGCCGCGTATGCGGGGCTCGCGAGCAGCTCGGCGATCGTCTGGTGTTCGAGGTTGCCGAGCGGCTGCGACGTGTTGCCGAGATCGCCGACCTGCAGCACGTTGCCGTCGGGGCGTACCACGAACACGGTCTCGCCCTGCCGTCGATCGTAGGGCCGTGCACGCAGGCCGATCATGTGGCGCACGACGTTCGCGAGCCACTCGTCGAGTGGTTTCACCACGATCTGCGCGCGCGCGCGCATCCAGTGAGCGAACAGGCGGCACATCGCCTGCACGAGCTCGTCCTCGCTGGCGGCGAACGCCGCGTGATCGCGCCCGGGCGGCCCGGCGAACAGCGGGAGCACGCGCCAGGGTACGCGCCGCGCCGCCCAGAAGTCGAAGATGTCGCAGATCGCCGGGCACGTGTGGGTTGCGAGCACGGTGATCGCGCCGTGCTCGATCCCGGCCTCGCGCAGACGCTCGAGGTTGCGCAGGACGCGATCCTCGGTCGCCTTGCCGGTGAGCGTCCGCCGCACGCCGCGCACGAGGTCGAAGGACACGCCGAGGCCGATCCGGTGTTGCTTGAGCAGCCCGAGCGCGCGGTCGCTCACGGCATACAGGTTGGTCTGCATCGCGAGCGTGATGCGTTTCCGATCGATGCATGACTCGGCGATGACCTCGCGCGCGAGCTCGAAGATCGCTTCGAGGTAGTCGAGTGGTAGCGTCAGTGGCTCTCCACCGTGCCAGATGATCGAGGTCCGCGCCGGCGCTCCGGATCCGGCCTCGCGACGGACGTGATAGTCGCAGGCGGCGCGGAGAACCTTGCGAACGCTTGCAAGCGGCATGCGCGCGGGGTTCGAGAGCCCGTCCCATTCGTAGCAGTACGCGCAGCGCAGGTTGCAGAACGTCGACGCCTCGATCACCCACTCGGTCATTGCGTCAGTCTTCGCCTTCGCCTTCGCCTTCGCCTTCGCCTTCGCCTTCGACGTTCATCGCCACGTTGACGTTGCTGAATCGCGGGTAGCCGCCGCCGTCGTCGGCACGCTGCGCTCCCGGCGCGAGCCCAACGTTGACGTTGTTGAAGCGTGGATACGGGTTCGGCCGCCGCGGCTTGAGCGCCTGGGCGATCGCGGCGGCGATCCGCTCGATGCCAGGGTCTGCGATGGCGGACGCCGCGGGCGCGAGCTGCTCGAACGCCTCGATGCGCTCGGTGGTCTCGAGCGCATACCCGAGATAGGACGACGGCTGGTGGATGTTCGTGCCGACGTGCCCGCCGCTGAGTACGAGATCGAGGCTGATCAGTGCGGCCGGCGCGCCGTCCGCCTCGCCGGTCGCCGACATGGTGATCGCGAGCATGCGCCCGATGCGCCCGCCGATCGCGACCGACATCGCCTGGTAGAACGGGAGCGTGACGCCATCACCGACGCGCAGCGATCCGATATCGTCGCCCGACGCGGTCTTCGTCTGCAGGAACGAGCTTCCCGGATCGTCGGGGGTGAACCCGTCGTCGGCGAACCGGAACACCAGTGCACTGTGCTTCGGAAACTCGCCGCCGTGGACGCGGACCTGCAGCGTCACGCGGTCGTAGCCGAGGACATCGATGCGCTGCGCGAGCGGAACGACGACCGTCCCCTTCTTCAGTGCTCGAAAGTCATAGTGCGTGCGCGGCAGCACGCGGAGCAACGCCTGCGACCCGATCGTGGGCATGGTCCCCTCCCTGCCAGGAATACTCATCGACCGGCGCGGCGAGCGCAAGCCTGCCGCTCGCCCGGTGGTGGAGAATCGGCCGATATTTGCCGGAAAGAACCAGCGACAACGAGCTCCATTCGTCGGTAGCGATTGCCACCGTGTGAGCGCCGGTCCGTGGGTAACCTGGTTGTGAAAGCGCACTGTGTCTAGAACGGTGTGATGTTCGGCGCCGGGCTGACCACGCTGCCCACGACCGGCGCGAACGCGGGGCTGTGGATCGCGATCCGGCCGACGCCGCCGCCACCGCCGGTGCCGCGCATGCCGGTGTCGCCGCCGTGCGCCGGCGTGGTGCCCGCGCCGCCGGCGCCACCTGTGATGTCGGTCGAGCCGTTGCACGAGCCACCCACGGCAGGGATCGCGTTGCGAGGGCGGCCGTTCTCGCCGGAGCAGGCCGCCACCGTGCCGCTGCCGTCCGCGCCGGCGCCGCCGTTGGCCGTCACCGCCGCACTCGCGGTCAACGTGATCGTGCCGGCCTCGAGCAGGATGCCACCGCCGGAGCCGCCCGCCGGGGCCGGCAACGAGGGGTCGTGCGCGAACCCGCCGCCGCCGGCCGCCGCGATCGTGCCGCTGAGGTCGATCCGCCCCGATGCGCTGATCTGGATCGCGCCGCCGCCGGCGGCCGGCGCGCCACCGCTCACGCCGCCCGGACAGCCGCCGCGCAGCGGCCGCAGCGACACGTTGCCATCGGCGACGCCGCCAACCCCGCCGGGGATCGGCGTGATGACGACGCTCAGCGAGGCGCCCCCTGCCGCACCGCTGCCGCCGTGCCCGCCGCCGCCGCCACCCGAGCTGTTGCTGGCGCCGCCGCCGCCGCCACTGTCGAGCGTGCCGGACGCGCCCGCCGATGTGCTGCAGGCGGCCGCGCTGCGCGAGCCGGCCGCTGCGGTCGTGTGGTCGGCGCTCACGATCACGGCACCGTCGATCTCGACGTCGCCGCGCACCACGACGACCAGGCCGTACTGGCCGACCACGTTGACCGTGATCCCGGGTGGCACACGGAAGCCATCGACCGAGACCACGCGGACGAGCTGGCCGCCGACGAGCTGCGGGACGAGCGCGCTCGCCGGCAGCGGCTGCACGGTGGTGCCGACCGTCACCGTGCCGGCGGTGGTGTCGATCGTCGAGTTGAGGGCCACGGTGGCCGGCGCAGCGGCCAGGATGTCGCACGACGCGACGTTCGAGATCGTGTAGCCGAAGCCGTCGCCGGCGCAGCCGGTGGCGCCATCGACCAGGCCGCCGGCGTCGCTGCCGAGCGGGCCGCCCTCGTGGAGGTGCGGATCGGTGACGCCGAGCACCTGGTTGCAGCCCGCGGCGACCAGCGCGAGCCAGGCCGCGCGCCTCACAGCCGGCCCTCCAGCGAGATCCCGGCGCCGGCCGGCGCGGCGTACGGCATCAGGCGGGCCGATCGCGAGGCCGTCGACGGCGCACTCAGCCAGAAGTACACCCCGGTGGCGGCGACCGCGGCGCCGGCGATGATCAGGGCGGTGGACACGTTGCCGCGCAGCCGGGCCTGGTCGGTGGCCGTCTGGGCGCGCGATAGATCCGCGGGGGTCGCGCAGTCGAGGCTGGACCCGCATACCGCCTTGGCGGCGTTCCAGCGGTCGCTCGCGAGCTTGCCGACCACCAGGCCACCGGCGAGCAGCGCGCCGCCGCTGGCGATCGCGGCGATCGCGAGCGTGCGGCGGCTCGCGGCCGGAGGCTCGGCCGGCGATGGCGCGACCGGGGCCGGCGGGGCGGCGGGCTCGGCGACCGGCGCGGAGGCGGCCGCGGGAGCAGGGACTTCCGCCACCGGCCGGCTCAGCGCGATCGTCACGACCACGGTCTTGCCCTCGTCGCTGATCGTCGCGCGGCTGTGCGCCTCGGCGTAGCCCGGGGCGCGCGCGACGATCACGTAGTCGCCAAGATCCACCGGGCTCTCGACCCCGAGCAGGGCGCCGACGTCGACGCCGTTCGACGTCACCGTCGCCTCTGTGATCGGCGGATCGAGCTTGATCACGAGCCGGGGCAACCGGGGGGCGAGCCGGGCCGCCTCGCGCGCGGCGGCGGCGCGGCGGGTCTTGTTGGCGTCGCGCTGGGCGATGTCGTGGAACTCGCCCCACGCGGTCGCGAGCTTGCCGAGGCGCGCGTTGCAGGTCGCGAGGTTGAACAGCGTGCCGAGCTGCGGATCGAGCCGCTGGCTGCTGTCGAACGCGGCGCACGCCTCGGCGTACTTGCCCGCGGCGAGGTACTGGCGGCCCTTGTCGAACAGCGCGCCGGCGGCGTTGCTCGCCTGCGACGCCGCGCTGGGCTGGGCGTGGGCCGCCGATCCGGTCGCCACCAGGGCCAGCACGACGAGGGCCGCTCCGAGACCCGGCCCGAGACCCGGACCGGCGCTAGTACCGACTCGCACCAACGTCCTCGGCAGGCGTGGCCGGTGGCTGCGCGGGATGCGGCCGCGGCTTGGGCGGCTTGTGCGATGGACCGGATCCGGCGGTGGCCCTGGGTGCGGCGCTCGCACCGGCATCACCGGCCGGCGCCGCTGCCGTTGCTTCGGCGGGCGCAAGCTTCGTCGTCGATGGGCCGGGCGCCGTCGTGTCCGCGGTGGACGGTGGCGTCCCCGGCGGGGATGCGGTCGCTGCAGGCGTCGTCGTGGGTGTGGCGGACGCCGGGGCCGCGGGCGAGGGCGTCATCGCCGACGGCGCGGCGGGCGCGCCGGGGCCAGGAGCCGCGGGCTCGACGGGCGCAGCGGAGACCGGTGGATCCGCCGGGGCTGCGGCCGGGCGAGCCGGACCGCCGTGCCACATCGTGATCGCGAGGATCCCCCCGATCGCTGCCACGGCGGCGCTGGCGACCGCGATCCATGGGACCGGCCGGCGGCGGGCCATCGCCGAGCCGGCCGACGAGCTGAGCGTGGTCGGCGCACCCGGCAGCGCGACCGCGTGCGAAGCCCCCGGGGACGGCGTGGCGTGGAGCACCCGCGCCGCACCGAGCGCGAGCGCACGCCCGGCCGGTCCGGCGAACGGTGCGAGCGCCCGGGCGAGCGCCCCGACGTCCTGGAACCGGCGCGCCGGCTCCTTCTCGAGGCACTGGGCGATCACCGCGTCGAACCCGGGCGACACCGCGACCGCCAGCGGCGGCAGCGGATCCATGGCGACCCGCAGCGCGAGCTCGGTGATGCTGTCGGCGACGAACGGCGGCCGCCCCGACACCAGCTCGTAGAGGATCACCCCGAGCGCCCAGATGTCGCTGCGCGCGTCGGCGACCCGGCTCGACCGCAGCTGCTCGGGGGACATGTAGCCCGGCGAGCCCATCACCGTCGCGGTCTGCGTCAGGTCGAACCCCGCGCCGTGCTGCGCCTTGGCGATCCCGAAGTCGAGCACCTTGACCAGCGGCGTGCCGTCGAGCCGCCGGGTCGCGAACAGGTTCGCCGGCTTGAGATCGCGGTGCACGATGCCCAGGGCGTGGGCCTCGGCCAGCCCGATGCACGCCTGCAGCACGTAGTGCGCGGCGAGCTCGACCGGCAACGGCGCGTGACCGGCGAGCAGCGTCGCCAGGTCGCTGCCGTCGAGCAGCTCCATCACGATGTACGGCGAGCCGGTCTCCAGCGTTCCGACGTCGGACACCCGGCAGACGTGCTCGCCGCGCAGCGCCGCCGACGCGCGCGCCTCGCGCAGGAAGCGCTCGACCGTGGTCTGGTTGTCGAGGTACTGGGGCAGCAAGAACTTGAGCGCCACGCGCTGCCCCAGGTACAGGTGCGTCGCCGCCACGACCACGCCCATGCCGCCCTGGCCGAGCACGCGATCCACGCGGTACTTGCCCGCGAGCAGCGTCCCCGGCTCGAACACACCGAAACGTTAACATGCCGGGCAGTGGTCGCCGGGGCGATTCGACGCGCCGGTGATCGACGACACCCCGCGTCGCCGCCGGTGGACCGGCCTCACGTGCGCGGCATCGCCGACCGGCTGGTCGCACGGCCGCGGTGAACGGTCGCTTGGTATCGTAAGTCCGTGCCAGAGCCCGGAACGCCCCGCGAGCTGCGCAACCTCGTCCCGTTCGAGGTCGCCGCCGTGCTCGCCCTCGCGGCCGCGCCGCTGCCCGAGGCGATGCCGGTCGCGCTGCCCCTGCTGGTGGTCGCCAGCCTGTCGCGCTGGCTGCGCGGCCGGACCTGGAGCGAGCTGCTCCACACCGGCAGCGGCAGCGCCGCCGTCAGCCTGGCCGCCGGCCTGGCCGCGCTCGCGCTCGCCGTGATCGCCGGCGCGCCGTTCGTCGAGCTGATGAGCAGCCGCACCGTCGAGTGGTCGGCGTTCCCGATCGTCCGCGGCAACCCGTCGCAGCTCGCGCTGGTCGCGCTGATCGTCATCGCGATGGCGATCGCCAGCGAGCTCGCGCTGCGCGGCTGGATCGTCGAGCGCATGCTCGAGCTGTCGCCGGGCCCGTCCATCCTGCCGGTGCTGGTCGGCGCGATCGCCGAGGCCCTCGTCACCCCCGGCGACCTCGCGTCGCGGATCGGCGCCGGCGTGTTCGGCGCCGGCCTGGGCTCGCTCTACGTCGCCGCCGGCCGCAGCGTGGTCGCCCCGATCTGCGCCCGGCTCGCGTTCGGCCTGGGCGCCGTCGTGCTCGAGGCGCTGCGCGTGATCGGCTGATGCGGTGGTGGCCGGCCGGCCGGGTCACACGACGATCAGATCGGCGTCGGGATCCAGCCGCTGTAGATCCTCGGGGTCGGAGGTCGCGATGTGGTGGCCACGCGCGCGAGCTGCGAGCACGACCGACGCATCGATGACATCCGCGGTGCCGCGTGCACCGCACAGCTGCCCGGCCTCGCGCGCGCGGCGATTATCGAGCACCTCGACCTCGACCTCGTCGCTCGCGAGCAGCCGCGCGAGGCGCGCCTGCTTGCGCCCGTCGCGCCAGACCTGCCCCACCACGCCCGCCGGCACGGCGATCGTCCAGCCGTGATCATGCGCCAGCGCGATCAACGCGACGATCCGTCGATCGTTGCGCTCGAACGCGATCAGCGCGCCCGCATCCAGCGTGAGCCCGGTCATCGCCTCGCCTTGCGCCGCGGCTTGCTTCCCCGGATGCCGAGGGCCCGTTCCGCGGCTCGCCGCTCGGCGGGGGTGAGCGGACCGCCCGACTCCGCGAGCATCTCGTCGAGCAGGGCCGCGAGATCGTCGAGCTGGGCCTTGTCTTCGATCGCCTTGGCGACAAACGCGCTGACGCTCTTTGCGCGACCCTGGCGGACCGCTCTCCGCGCGCTCTCTGCGGCGTGTCGCGGCAGGCTGACGGCGAGCTTCTCGAATCCGGTCATACCAGTAGTATTACCACAGCTCCCAAGGAGTGGAAGGCGAGCTGCGACCTTTGCCTTGAGATTCTCCAGACACCGTCTGGAGAATTCGACCCCCGGCTTCGCCCGCAGATTTTTCAGACGATGTCTGAAAAATTGGACCTCCGCAACCGCGTCCAGATTCGCCAGACGCCGTCTGGCGAATTTCGCCGGCCTACGCGTGTTCAAAATCGTCAGACGCTGTCTGACCAATCTCGGAGCGTCGTCTCGAGCTGCCGGCCGATGCTTCTTCTCGAGCGTGCTGACTGCAAGGCCGCTTCATCGATCGTAGACTCGATCGCGTGGTGCGTCCCATGCTGCTCGCTGCGATCTGCGGCGTCCTTGCGCCCGGGCGCGCCCGCGCCGATGTCGACCGCGAGCTCGCGGCGCTGACCGCGGCGCTGCCGGCGTGCGAGGCGGCGCGCGCGCACTGCATCGGCATCCAGCTTCACGTGCCGGTGGCGGTGGACCGCGGCGACGCGCTGATCGCGCACGCGGACTGGCTCGCGGTCCAGCTCGCCGAGGCCAACCGGCACTTCGCGCCGATCGACGTCGGCTTCCAGGTGGTCGGCGCCGACGCGCTGCCGGCCGGGGCGGGGCACATCGCGACGCCGGCCGATCGCGACGCGGTGGCCGACCGCCGGCTGACCGGCCAGGTGATCCACGTGTTTGTCACCGGCCAGCTCGACGACGTCGACCAGCCCGGCGAGGTGATCCGCGGCGTGACCTGGCACCGGCGCGGCGGCGACCGCAAGTACGTGATCCTGTCGACGGTGGCGCCCGAGCGGGTGCTGGCCCACGAGCTCGGCCACGTGTTCGGCCTGCCGCACTCGGAGTACGCGATCTCGATCATGAACAAGCGGCCGCGGACCGAGCCGCCGATCGAGCAGCGGAGGTTCGCCGACCCGGAGCTCGCGGCGATCCGGCCCGTGCTCCGGCGTCTGCTGCGCGAGCAGATCGCGGACATCGTGCGCTGACCGTGCACCGGCGGATCGGCGCGGCGAGCGGCGGCGGCCGGGCGGCGGCGCGCGGCCGGGCGGTGATCCGCGAAGCCAGCGTCCCCGGCGCGTGGCACAATGCCGGCGTGGAAGTGTTCTTCCTCATGATGGGCCTGTGGCTCGTCGTCGCGATCGCGCTCGGCATGCGCCGGCCGCGCGGCTTCGGCGGCGCGGCGCTGCGCGCCCGGCTCGACGCGGTGTACGGCGAGCCGCACGAGCTGGCGCGGGTGTCGCCGGCGGCGTTCCCCGAGGCCGACCTCGAGTTCTACGACCGCGCCCGCGCGGCGTTCGAGCGCCGGGGCTATCGCTGGATCGCCGACGTCGAGGACCTGACGCTGACCCGGATCTACCCGCAGAACCGGACGTTCCTGCGGCTGTTCGTCGACGCCGGCAGCATGATCCGCGCCAGCGTGTACCACCTCCACCCGCGCGGCATCGTGCTGTCGATGCTGCAGCTGGTCCAGCTCTACCCGCGCCACCTGCGCGTGATCGAGCTGGCCAGCGAGATCCAGGGCGTGTTCCTGGTGACCAGCAACACCCACGGCATCGACCGGCTGGAGCCGCCGCCCGAGGCGCGGATCGAGCGGCTGCCGCTGGTGACGCCGCTCGACGAGATCGTCAAGCGCCACGAGCTGCGGATCACCGAGCTGTTGCGGGCGCACCCCGAGCGCACGCCGGTCCACTACGAGAGCTTCGAGGACGTGGTCGGATCGATGGCGCGGGCCCACGTCGCGATGGCGCGGCATCGCCAGAAGGTCGGCGGGCTGTCGCGCGACGAGCTGGAGCGGCTCAAGGGCCGGCCGCTGTCGGCCAGCGAGGAGGCGTTCCTGCGCGAGGTCCAGGGCAAGTCCGACTGACCGGCCGGTGCCGGGGCCGCCGACATCGGCTAGTCTGCGCGGATGTCATCCAGCGAACGCGGGTCCCACGACATCGCGTCGACCATCGCGCGCATCCACCGGCCCAGGCGGGCGGTCGTCACCGCCGGCATGCCCTACGCGAACGGGCCGGTCCACCTCGGCCACCTGGCCGGGGCGCAGGTGCCCGGCGACATCCACGCCCGCTGGCTGGGCATGGTGATCGGCCGGCCGAACGTGCTGTACGTGTGCGGCACCGACGAGCACGGCTCGACCAGCGAGCTCGCCGCGCTGCGCGACGGCGTGCCGATCCACGAGCTGCTCGACCGGGTCCACGCCCAGCAGGCCACGACGCTGAGGCGCTACTCGATCGGCCTGGACGTCTATACCGGCACGGCGCGCCCCGAGTGCTTTCCGCTGCACAAGGCGATGTCGCAGGACTTCATTCGCAAGCTGTACCGCAACGGCATGCTCGAGAAGCGGACCAGCCGGCAGTGGTACGACCCCAAGCTGGAGCGCTTCCTGCCCGACCGCTACGTGCGCGGCACGTGCCCGAACCCCAAGTGCGGCAACGAGTCGGCGTACAGCGACGAGTGCGACAAGTGCGGCCACCAGCACGATCCGAGCGAGCTGATCGATCCGAAGAGCGCGCTGTCCGACGCGACCCCGGTGATGCGCGACACCGTGCACTGGTTCCTCGACATGTGGAAGGTCGCCGAGACCCTGCGGGTGTGGATCGAGAGCAAGTCCGGCAGCTGGCGGCAGTCGGTGCTGAGCGATGTGCTCGGCCGCGTGCTGCCGGGGCTGCGGTTCGCGGGCGATCGCGAGGCGGCGTACAAGCAGCTGCGCGCGAGCCTGCCGCCGCACAAGATGAAGTACACCGCGGGCAAGAACATCGCGCTGCAGTTCAAGAACCGGCCGGACGCCGAGGCCGGAGCCGCGGCGCTCGCCGCCGCCGGGATCGCGAGCACGCCCGACGACGACTGGGCGCACCGCTCGATCACGCGCGACGTCAGCTGGGGCATCCCGTTGCCCGACGACCTCGACCCCGCGATGGCGGGCAAGACGCTGTACGTCTGGCCCGACTCGCTGATCGCGCCGATCTCGTTCTCCCAGGTCGCGCTCGCGGCGCGCGGCGAGCCGGCCCTGCGCTACGCCGAGTTCTGGCGCGACCCCGATGCGCGGGTCTACCAGTTCCTCGGCCAGGACAACGTGTTCTTCTACGTCCTCATGCAGGGCGCGATGTGGCTCGGCACCCAGGACGACCCGCACCGGCTGCCGGCGGCCGGCGACCTGCAGCTGACCGACATCTTCGGCTGCTTCCACCTGCTGGTCAGCGGCGAGAAGATGAGCAAGTCGCGCGGCAACTTCATCACCGGCGATCAGCTGCTCGATCGGGGGT
>DATAPF010000069.1:0-2810 GCA_036265355.1 Kofleriaceae bacterium
CAGCTGAGCGGTCTTCGTAGGTCATGCCGGCGTCATCGGCCGGCGATCAGCCAGATCGCGATCGAGATCCCGGCCGCCAGCGCGGCGGCGACACCGGCCCACGCGAGGTTTGCGCGCTGGCGCCGCCTGCGCGCCTGCCGCGGATCGTGCGGCGGCGCGAGCCGCCCCAGGCCAGCAGCCTCGTGGACTCCGGCGACCTCGGCCATGGCGCGCAGCCGGACGTGCAGCGGGACGCGCGGCTCCGCGGGAGCGCGCGTTCCGCCTTCGGCCTGATCCTTCATCGAGATCACGCGGAGCGGCTCGCTGCGCTCGGGCCGCGCGGTCAGCTCGGTCGGCGTGGCCTGCTCGACCGCACCCGCCGGCGGGACCGGCACCGGCGTGTCGATCCGCGTCGGCGTCGCCTGCTCGACCGGGACCGTCGCGACCGGCCGCGGCGTCACCTCGGTGACCAGCTCCCACGACTCGCCCTGGGTCGCTGCGCCGGGGGCGCTGACCGCCGCGCCGCGGGGTGGCGTGCCGAGCAGCGCGCGCCGGCGCTCGGGGTCGAACACCCCGGTCCCTTCCTGCGTCGATCGCCGCGATCGTCCGGTCATGGTCGCGTCATCGCCCCGTCGATCCGAAGCCGCCGGCGCCGCGCGCGGTGGCCGGCAGCTCGCCGACCTCGACCAGCTCGGCCTGCACGACCGGTGCAACCACGAGCTGGGCGATCCGCTGGCCGTGCTCGATCCGGACCGCCCGATCGCCGTGGTTGATGACCAGCACGACGAGCTCGCCCGTGTAGTCGCTGTCGATCGTCCCGGGCGAGTTGACCAGCGCGATCCCGTGGTCCCTCGCGAGCCCGGACCGCGGCCGGACCTGCGCCTCGTAGCCGTCCGGCAGCTTGATCGCCAGCCCGGTCGGGATCGCGACGCGCTGGCCGGCGGCGATGTCGACCGGCCGGTCGAGCGCGGCGCTGAGATCGAGCCCGGCTGCGTGCGCCGTCATGTAGCGCGGCACGATTGCGTCGGCTCGCAGCTTCTTGATCAGCACGCGTGGTGCCACGCGGCCCATGGTAGCGGAAAACCGCGGCTCAGATGATGTAGTTGTGGACCTCTTCCGGGGCCGGGTTGGCGTCGAGCGCCTCGCGCCGCGACAGGCGGATCTTGCCGTCGCGGTCGACCTTGATGCACTTCACGACCACCTCGTCGCCCTCGTTGAGCACGTCCTCGACCGCGCGGATCCGCTCCTTGGCGACCTCGGAGATGTGGAGCAGCCCGTCGGTCCCCGGCATGATCTCGACGAACGCCCCGATCTCGACGATCTTCTTGACAATGCCGTTGTAGAACTGGCCGACCTCGGGCTCCATGGTCAGGCCCGAGATCAGGGCCTGGGCCTGCTCGATCGCCTTGGAGTTGGACGACGCGATCGACACCACGCCGTTGTCGGCGATGTCGATCTGGGCGCCGGTCTGCTCCTGGATCGCGCGGATCGTCTTGCCGCCGGGGCCGATGATGTCGCGGACCTTGTCCGGCTTGATCTGCACCGTGACGATGCGCGGCGCGTAGACCGAGACCTCGTCGCGCGGCGCCGAGATCGCGCGATCCATCTTGTCGAGGATGAAGATCCGGCCGCGCTTGGCCTGGTCGAGCGCCTTCTCGAGGATCTCGCGGGTCAGGCCGTCGACCTTGATGTCCATCTGCAGCGCGCACACGCCGCGCCGCGTGCCGGTGACCTTGAAGTCCATGTCGCCGAGGTGGTCCTCGTCGCCGAGGATGTCGGACAGCACGACGTAGTCGTCGCCCTCCTTCATCAGGCCCATCGCGATGCCGGCGATCGGCGCCTTGCTCGGCACGCCGGCGTCCATCAGCGCGAGCGAGCCGCCGCACACCGACGCCATCGACGAGGAGCCGTTGGACTCGAGGATGTCGGACACCACGCGGATCGTGTACGGGAAGTCCTCGTAGACCGGCACGACCGCCTCGACGCTGCGCTCGGCGAGGAAGCCGTGGCCGACCTCGCGGCGCGACTGGCCGCGCAACGGCTTGACCTCGCCGGTCGAGAACGGCGGGAAGTTGTAGTCCATGTAGAACGTCTTCTTCCGGTCGCCGAGCAGCGTGTCGAGCTTCTTCTCGTCGTACTTGGTGCCCAGCGTGACCGCGACCAGCGCCTGGGTCTCGCCGCGGGTGAACAGCGCCGAGCCGTGCGCGCGCGGCAGCACGCCGGTCTCGATCGAGATCGCGCGGATCTCGTCGGGGGCGCGGCCGTCGATCCGGCTGCGGGTCGAGAGCGTGTGGCCGCGCGCCCACTTCTTCTCGAGCTTGGCGAACGCGGCGTCGACCTCCTTGGACCTGCCGGCAAACGGCTGGCCCTCGGCGGTCAGCGCGCCGCGAAGCTCGTGGTGCAGCGTCGACACCGCGGTGCGCCGCTTGTGCTTGTCCTTGATCGTCATCGCCTCGCCGAGCCGGCCCCACCCGAGCTCCTTGACCTGCGCGGCGAGCGCCTCATCGGCCACCGGCGGCGTGAACGGCCGCTTGTCCTTGCCGTTGGCCGCCCGCAGCCGGTCCTGGAGCTCGATCAGCGGCTGGACCGCCTGGTGCGCGAACAGGAGCGCGTCGATCACGACGTTCTCCTGCATCTCGTTCATCTCGCCCTCGACCATCATGATCGCGTCCTTGCTGGCCGCGACCACGATGTCCATGTCCGACTTCTCGCGCTCGGCGAACGTCGGGTTGGCGACGAACTCGCCGTCGATCCGGCCGACCCGGACGCCGGCGATCGGGCCGCCCCAGACCAGATCCGAGATGTGGAGCGCCGCCGACGCGCCGGTCCTC
>DATAPF010000070.1:0-3413 GCA_036265355.1 Kofleriaceae bacterium
TCGTGGCATCGCTGAACGTCCCCGTCGCCGTGAACGCCTGGGTCCGGCCGGCCGGCACGCTCGCGACGAACGGCGTCACCGCGATCGACACCAGCACCGCGTCCGTCACCGTCAGCGTCGCCGTGCCGGCGATGTCGCCCAGCGTCGCCGTGATGCTCGTCGCCCCCGCCACCAGTCCGGTCGCCACCCCGCGCGAGCCATCCGCATTCGAGATCTGCGCCACCGCGGTCATCGAGGACGCCCACGTGACCTGGTCGGTCAGCTCGCGCGTCGTGGCATCGCTGAACGTCCCCGTCGCCGTGAACGCCTGGGTCCGGCCGGCCGGCACGCTCGCGACGAACGGCGTCACCGCGATCGACACCAGCACCGCGTCCGTCACCGTCAGCGTCGCCGTGCCCGCGATGTCGCCGAGCGTCGCCGTGATGCTCGTCGTCCCCGCCACCAGCCCGGTCGCCACCCCGCGCGAGCCATCCGCATTGGAGATCTGCGCCACCGCCGGCATCGACGACGCCCACGTGACCTCGTCGGTCAGCTCGCGCGTCGTGGCATCGCTGAACGTCCCGGTCGCCGTCAACGCCTGGGTCCGGCCAGCCGGCACGCTCGCGACGAACGGCGTCACCGCGATCGACACCAGCACCGCATCCGTCACCGTCAGCATGGTCGTGCCGGTCCTGGCTTCGCGTGACGCGGTGATGCGGGTCGTCCCCACGGCCAGCCCGGTCGCCACCCCGCGCGAGCCATCCGCATTCGAGATCTGCGCCACCGCGCCTGACGCGGAGTCCCAGGTCACCTGGTCGGTCAGGTTGCGCGTGCTCGCGTCGCTGAACGTCCCCGTCGCAATGAATGCCTGGGTCCGGCCGACGGGCACGCCTGGATTGACCGGCGTGACCGCGATCGACACCAGCACCGCGTCCGTCGCCGTCACCGTGGTCGTTGCAGAGACGCCGTTCATGCGGGCCGTGATCGTCGCCGTCCCCACCGCGACGGCGGTCGCGACGCCGCCCGCCGACACGGTGACGTGCGCCGGGCTATCCGAGGCCCAGGTCACCTGCGGCGTCAGATCCTGCGTGGTCGTGTCACTGAACACACCGGTCGCGACGAGCAGCTGGGTGACGCCCACCGGGACATGCGGATCGAGCGGCGTCACCTCGAGGCGGACCAGGGTTCGCACCGGCGCATCGGGGACCTCCGTGCCCGCGTCGGTGGGCCGGCCGGAGCCGCCACCGCACGCGGCGATCACCAGCGCGAGAGACACCAGGACATGACGTAATGATGCAGACCACCACAGGATTTCACGTTCCATACGGCGCGGGCCTCACTCCTTCTTGCGGCTCGCGCCTGGGCACGGCGATCCGGGACGCACGAGGAGCGTGCGCCCGGACCGACCTGGCCAGATCGAGCCCTACCCGCTCAGTCGGAGGAGGCCGCAGACTGATCCAGGATTTCGTGCAGCCGTGGCAGGATTTCCGCGGCTGGACCACCCGACGTCTGGTCCAGCGCCCTGATCTGATCGCGCAGCGCCTGGCGCGCGCGGGCCAACCGGGAACGCACGGTGTGCTCCGAGATCTCCAGGATCTGGGCGATCTCGGGTCCACTGAGATCTTCCCAGTACGCCAGCTCGAGTGCCATTCGGTGATCGAGGGGAATCCGCCGCAGCGCCTCGTGCAACAGCCGCTGTTGCTCGTTGCGTGCCACCGCGGTGCTGGGAGACGTGCCGAGGTCGGCGACCGACATCGACGTGACGAGCTCGACCTCGTCGCGCTGATACCGCGTCCGCAGGTGATCGAGCAGCCGGCGGCGGGCGATCGTGAACAGCATGGCCCGCACGCTGGTCACTTGCGACGAGGTTGCGAGCAGATCGAGGAAGGTCTGCTGGATCAGATCCTCGACGTCGTCGCCGAGCTTGGTCCGGAAAAACCGGCAGATCGAAGCGAAGTGCGCGGCGATCAGCGCATCCCCCGCGGCGCGATCACCCGCGCGCCACGCACGCAGCAGCTCGCAATCGCGTTCCATACCCGCTACCGTATCACGCTGTGGTGGACGACTTCGAGGCACTGCCCGAGCTGCGAGACGCGCGGCCGGGGCAGACCGACGTGGTCGCGCGCCACCTCGAAGCTCGGATCCGCGAATCGCTCGCCGGCACGCCGGCCGAGCCGATCCGGATCGATCGGTTCATCGTGCTCGAGCGGCTCGGTGCCGGCGCCACCGGCGTGGTGTTCGCCGCGTTCGATCCCCGGCTCGATCGCAAGGTCGCGCTCAAGCTGGTCCGCACCGACGGAGACGCCGCGCGCGAGCGCATGCTCGCCGAGGCCCAGGCCATGGCGAAGCTGTCGGATCCGAACGTCGTCGCGGTCTACGACGCATCGGAGGCATCCGGCGAGCTCTACATCGCGATGGAGCTGGTCGCCGGCTGCGACGCGAGGCGCTGGCTGGCCGCGCAACCGCGCTCGATCGAAGCCATCGTCGCGGTGTTCGTGCGGGCGGGCCGCGGGCTCGCCACGGCGCACGCCGCGGGCCTGATCCACGGCGACGTCAAGCCGGAGAACATCCTGGTCGGAGACGGCCTGGTCAAGGTCGCCGACTTCGGCCTCGCCCGCGCCGAGACCACCGCGGCCGCGATGCGCGGCGGGACCCTCGCCTACATGGCGCCCGAACAGCTCGCGACCGGCGCCAGCGTCCACAGCGACCAGTACGCGTTCGCCGCGTCGCTCTACGAGGCGATCTCCGGAGCTCGGCCGCCGGCCCGCGGTGACCCGCCGCCGCTCGATGCCCCGCCGCACGTCGCCCGCGCGGTCGATCGCGCGCTGTCGCGGGCTCCCGCGGCCCGCTACCCGTCGATGATCGCGCTGCTCGACGTCCTGGCGCCGCCGGCACCGCGGCACCGGCGCGGGATCTGGGTCGGTGCGCTGGCCCTCCCGGCCGCCGCGGTGGTCGCGATCGCGCTGCACAGCACCGCCAGCGCGGACCGCTGCGGCGGAGGCGATACCCGGCTCGCGGCGGCGTGGCCACTCGTGGTGCGCGCGGAGCTGGCTCCGGCCGTGACCCGAGCGCTCGACGATTACGGCCGGCGCTGGGCCGAGATGTCGCGCAGCACGTGCGAGGCCACCCAGCGCGGCGAGCAGTCGGCCGCGATGCTCGACCTGCGGATGAGCTGTCTCGATCGCCGTCTCGACGAGCTGGCGGCATTCGTCGCGGCGGCGCCACGGTCGCGCACCGGGCCGGCCGCCACGGTGGCGAGCGCGGCGTTCGCGCTGTCACCGATCGAGCCGTGCGCCGACCGCGATCGCCTCGCAGGGGTCCTGCCGCCGCCGGCCCGCCGCGCCACGGTGGCCGAGCTGCGCGGCCGGATCGACCGGGACCGGGCGCGGCAGCATACCCCCGAGGCGGGCGCCGCGCTCGACGACATCGAGCGG
>DATAPF010000071.1:0-9631 GCA_036265355.1 Kofleriaceae bacterium
CGCCGTGGCACCCGGCGACCGCCGCGGCCAGCGTCGCCAGCGCGAGCAGCGAGCGCGTTGTCGAGCGCGTCCCCGATGGCGTCCCCGGTCGCGTCCTCCGGCGTGTCATCGGCCGAGCTTAGCTGCAAAGCCGCGGCGCCGGGGTAGGCTAGCGCGCCGCACGTGAAGCTCCTGCTCGTCACGCCGCCGATGACCCAGCTCAACACGCCGTACCCCGCGACGGCGTACCTCACGGGGTTCCTGCGCCAGCACGCGGTGGAGCTGGGGCTCTCGCTCGCGCAGGCCGACCTCGCGCTGGAGCTGTTCCTGCGCGTGTGCAGCCGCGAGGGGATCGGGCGCGTGCGCGACGTGCTCGCGGCGCGCGCGGCCGCGCTGCCTCGCCGCCGCCGCCCGCCGGCGCCGCCGTCGATCGCGTGGTTCCTCGCCCACGCCGAGCGCTACGTCGCGACCATCGATCCGGTGATCCGGTTCCTCCAGGGCCGCGATCCGGCGCTCGCGCTGCGGATCGCCGGCCGCGAGCTGTTGCCCGAGGGCCCGCGGTTCGCCGTGCTCGCCGAGGGCCCGGGCGCGGGCGACGACGATCCGCTGGCGTGGGCGTTCGGCGGGCTCGGCATCGCCGATCGCGCCAAGTACCTCGCGAGCCTGTACGTCGACGACCTCGCCGACGTGATCCGCGATGGCATCGCGCCCGAGTTCGCGCTGTCGCGCTACGCCGAGCAGCTGGCGGCGAGCGCGCCGAGCTTCGAGCCGCTGCGCCGCGCGCTCGAGGGCGAGCCGACGCTGGTCGACGAGATGCTCGACGAGCTCGCCGGGCAGCTGTGCGCGGCGCACCGCCCCGACGTGGTCGGCCTGACCGTGCCGTTCCCGGGCAACGTCTACGGCGCGTTCCGGATCGCGCGCGCGATCCGGCGGGCGTCCCCGGCGACCCGGATCGCGCTCGGCGGCGGCTACGTCAACACCGAGCTGCGCGAGCTCGCCGAGCCGGCCGTGTTCGACTACGTCGACTACGTCACGCTCGACGACGGCGAGGCGCCGCTGCTCGCGCTGCTCCGCCACCTCGCCGATCCCGCGGCGCCGCTGTACCGGACGTTCGTGCGCGAGCGCGGCGCGGTCCGGCTGGTCAGCGACGACCGGGTGCGCGACGTCGCGCTGCGCGACGCCGGCACGCCGAGCTACGCCGGGCTCGCGCTCGATCGCTACCTGTCGCTGTTCGAGATGCTCAACCCGATGCACCGGCTGTGGGCCGACGGGCGGTGGAACAAGCTGACGATCGCGCACGGCTGCTACTGGAAGCAGTGCGCGTTCTGCGACGTCACGCTCGACTACATCGCGCGCTACGACCGCGCGCCGGCCGACCTGCTGGTCGACCGGATCGAGGCGATGGTCGCCGAGACCGGCCAGAGCGGGTTCCACTTCGTCGACGAGGCCGCGCCACCGGCGGCGCTGCGCGCGCTCGCCGAGCGGCTGATCGCGCGCGGCGTGACGATCACGTGGTGGGGCAACGTGCGGTTCGAGGCCGCGTTCACCCCCGAGCTGGCCCGGCTGCTCGCCCGCTCGGGCTGCGTCGCGGTCAGCGGCGGGCTCGAGGTCGCCTCGGATCGCCTGCTCGCGATGATGAACAAGGGCGTCACCGTGGAGCAGGTCGCCCGCGTCACCCGCGCGTTCAGCGACGCCGGCGTGATGGTCCACGCCTACCTGATGTACGGGTTCCCGACCGAGACCGCGCAGGACACGATCGACGCGCTCGAGCGGGTGCGCCAGCTGTTCGCCGCGGACTGCCTGCAGTCGGCGTTCTGGCACCGCTTCACCGCCACCGTCCACAGCCCGATCGGGCGCGCGCCGGCGCTCTACGGGATCCGGCTGCGCGCCGGCGCGCCGGCCACGTTTGCCCGCAACGACGTCGCGTTCGACGATCCGACGGGCTGCGACCACGACTACTTTGCGGCGGGGCTGCGCAAGGCGGTCTACAACTTCATGCACGGCATGGGCCTCGACGCCGATCCGCGCTCGTGGTTCGAGCCGGCGCACCGCGGTCGCCGGGCCGACCCGAAGATCCCCCGGGCCTCGGTCCCGCCTGATCTGATCCGCCGGGCGCTCGCCGATCCGCGATCCTCGTGAGATCGCCGATACTTGAGGCGGAACGGAACCATAGCCGCGGCCTGGTGATTGCAGCGCCACACCCTGTGACCGCCAGCGATGCAGAATCTGTGGACCAGCGCACGGTGCTGGTCGTCGATGACGATCCGGATATCCGGATGCTGCTATGCGAGCTGTTCGCGCGCGCCGGATACCGTGTCGACGTCGCCATCGATGGCGCGGCGGCGATCCTGTTCCTGGAGCACAACGAACCCCCGGCGGCGATCATCCTCGATCTTCTGATGCCGGGGATCATCGGCTCGAGTGTCCTTGCGTACCTGGCCAGCCGGCCGGTGCTCGCCGACGTGCCGGTCGCGATCGTGTCCAGCTCGCCGCACCTCGCGCCAGAGGGCTACCCGCTGTTCAAGAAGCCGCTGCAGTTTGCCCCGCTGCTGGAGTTCGTCCGCACCGCCTGCGATACGCGCCGGGACGCACCCGGGTGCTAGCTGCGTGCGCCACGTAGTGCGCGCGGGAGCGCGGCGCCGTGCGCAGGCGCACGGGGGCTCTGCCTTGCGATCGGCCCGGCTCGCAAACCGCGGCGTCAGTTCCAGCCGCGTGCCAGAGTGAGCCGCTCGGGCACCGCCTGATGGATCAACGCGCGCTCGATGTCCTCGACATGGCCGGCGACCTCGCGCAGCACGATGAACCGCGCGTTGGCGGCGAACTTCCGGCTGTACTGGACAACGTCATCGCCGAGCGCGCTGTCGAATCGCATGCTGGTCATGATGATGTCGACGTGAGGCCCTCGTCTCATCAAGGTCTCGACGGTACCGGCGATCGTCGTCGACGCAGTCACGCGATGACCGGCGCGACGCAGCGTCGCCGACAGCGCTTGCGCGACGAGCTCACTGTCCGCCACCAGCAGGATCTCGAGCGAACGCACCCGTCTACTTATGCGTTTCGGGTCGGTCAGGACAAGCATAATGCAGTGTAATCAGACTGCGAATTTATCCGAGCTGCAGTGCAGCGTCTCTGCACCTCGTCAGTATTCCGCAATGGAGATTACTAGTCTGGCGGCCGAGTGTTGCGACTCGAATTTCTGTGGTGAGGATGACCCCACCGCACGCGGGTATCACGACGGTGGTGAGCCCCGCGCGGTCGGCGCGCGCGGCCTTGCAGACGCCGCCGCGAGCCGGGCGGACCGAACCCGGCACACCGCCGCGGCGGATCTCGCCTCCGAGGTTCTTGTAGCGGCACTCTGCAGTGGTCGGACCGTGTGGCCCGGCGCGGATCAGCGCGCCGGCGCTGCCGCCGCCGGCGGAGCGCACGCTTCCTTGATCGCGGCCTGGCCGAGCAGCCACGCGGCGGCGTCGCGTGGCGCCTCGTGGTCGCGATCGACCCGCAGGTTCGCGCGCCGCACCAGCTCGACCGCCAGCGAATCGCGCAGCGGCGCCAGCGCGCACACGACGTCCGGATCGCCGGCGACGCGCTGGCCGAGCAGGATCATCGCGTCGTAGCTCGGCAGCGCCGCGGCCGGGTCCTCGAGCACGACCAGGTCGTACGCCGCGATCCGCCCGTCGCTGGAGAACGCCGAGATCACGTCGACCTCGCCGCGTGCGACCGCCTCGTAGAGCAGCGCCGGATCGAAGCTCGCGGTGCGCCGGAAGCCAAGGCCGTACGTGGTCCGCACCGCGGTCCACTCGCGGCGGCTCAGGAACTCGTAGTCGGCGCCGAGTGCCATTTCGGCAGCGTGCGGCGCGAGGTCACCCACGCTGCGCAGGCCGAACCGGGTCGCCGTGTCGCGCCGGACCGCCAGTGCGTACGCGTTCTGGAACCCCAGCGGGCCCAGGCTGCGCATCCCCTCGCCGGCGAGATATCCCTCGACCGCGGCGAGGATCTGCCAGCGCGGCGCGCCGCGATCGCGCCCGAGCTGGATCGTCCACAGCGTCCCCGAGTAGTCGACGTAGGCGTCGAGCTCACCGCGATGCAGCGCATCGAACACCACGTTCGAGCCCAGGCTCTCGACCAGCTCCGCGGCGATGCCGCGGCCTGCGAGACGCTGGCGCAGCAGCTCCGCGAGGATGTACTGCTCGGTGAACACCTTGGCGCCGATCCGGACTCGCGCCACGCGCGGACGGTCCGCTCCCGGCGCGCTCCCCGGACCCCCCGCGGGCGCTCGCACCGGCGCCGGGCTCGGGCCCGCGCCGCCGGCCATGTGCGGCAGCACGCCCAGCACCACCGCGATCAGCGCCGCGAGCCCCGCGACCGGCGCGGTCAGCCTGCCGCGCGGCCGGCGCGACACCGCGCGCTCGGCGGCGGCGAGGATCCCATCCAGCACCAGCGCGAGCGCAGCCGCCGCGATCACCCCGATCAGCAGCATCTCCCAGTTGCGGGTCTGCAGCCCGGCAAAGATGTAGTTGCCCAGGCAGGCCTGACCGATCGGCGTCGCCAGCGTCGCGGTCCCCACCGTCCACACCGACGCGGTGCGGATCCCCGCCGCGATCACCGGCGCGGCCAGCGGCAGCTCGACCAGGCGCAGCAGCTGCCACGGCGCCATCCCCATCCCGCGCGCGGCCTCGACCGCAGCGGCGTCCACCCCGCGCAGCCCGGTGATCGCGTTGCGCACGATCGGCAGCAGCGCATACAGCGTCAGCGCGATCGCGGCCGGTGCGAACCCGAACGACGACAGCCCGACCCCGAGCCCGCCGGTCGCGGCGATCAGCGGCACCATGAGCGCCAGCAGCGCAAGGCTGGGCACGGTCTGGATCGCACCGGCGACGGTGACCACCGATGCCGCGAGCCGCGGCCGGCGGACCAGCGCGACCGCGAGCGGCAGCCCGATCGCCACCGCGACCGCGAGCGCCACCAGCGTCAGGGCCAGGTGCGCGGCGAGCAGCGGCGCCGCGCCGGCGATCAACCCACCGAGGTCCGTCATCCGCGAGGCTCCGCCGGCCCGGGTGCCGGATCCGACTCAGCGGCCGCCCCGCCGCCGGCCGCCACTGGCTCCGACTCTGCCAGCGCATGCAGCTGCCGGCTCTGCACGCGCACCACGTCGACCAGGCGTGCGACGTAGTCGTCGGCCGGCGCCGTGACCAGCTGGTGCGGCGTCGCGATCTGGCGGACCTCGCCGGACCGCATCACCACGATGCGGTGGGCCAGGGTCAGCGCTTCCGCCAGATCATGCGTCACCAGCAGCGTCGTCAGGCCCAGCTCGCGGTGGATCCGCGCGAGCTCGCCCTGCAGCGCGGCGCGGGTGATCGGGTCGAGCGCGCCGAACGGCTCGTCGAGCAGCACCAGCTTGGGCCGGGCGGCGAGCGCGCGCGCGACCCCGATGCGCTGGCGCTGACCCCCCGACAGCTGGTCGGGGAACCGCGCGCGATACTCGTCCGGCGGCAGCCCGACCAGCGCGAGCAGCGCGTCGACCCGCGCCGCGATGTCGCTGCGCTGCCAGCCGAGCAGCCGCGGCACCATCGCGACGTTGTCGGCGACCGACAGGTGCGGCAACAGGCCCGCGTGCTGGATCACGTAGCCGATCGTGCGCCGCAGCGCGACCGGATCCTCGCTGCGCACGTCGCGACCCGCGACCCGGATCTCGCCGAGATCGGGATCGAGCAGCCGGTTGACCAGCTTGAGCACCGTCGTCTTGCCGCTGCCCGACTCGCCGAGCACCGCGACCCGCTCACCGGCGGCCACCGTCAGCGAGAGCCGGTGCACCGCCCACGACGCGCCGGGTCGGCCGTAGCGCTTCGAGACGTCGATCAGCTCGATCACACCTACAGCCCACGCACCAGCTCGGCCAGCCGCCCGCGCTGCCCGCCGTCGAGCCGCCCGGTCAGCTCGCGCAGCAGCTCGGCCTCGGCGTCGGCGTGGCTGGCGTACGCGGCCTCGAACCGCGCGAACACCGCCAGGACGTGCGCGAGCTCCGCGTTGGCCGACACCAGGTGGTACATCCGGGCGAGCCCGCCGCAGATCGCGTCGTGCGCCATCGCCATCGCGTGGACCTGGTCGGCCAGCTCGGGCACCACCTCCGACACGAACGGGAACAGCCCTTCCTCCTCGCGCGCGAAGTGCAGGAACAGCAGCTCGCGCAGCTCGCCGAGCTGGTGGACCAGCGCCACGGCCATGCCGTCGCCATCGGGGCGATCGAGCGCGCGGATCGCCGCGCCGAGCGCCAGCACGCGCCGATTGATGTCGGCGTGGTCGTGGACGAGCTCCTGGACGGGGTCGGTCATGGCGCGGCTGGAGGTGCCGGCAGGACCGGCAGGGACGCAGCACTGTACCACCGCGCCGGGCTCACCTCGTCGCTATCGCGTGGTCTCGCTGACGAAGCTCGCGGCGTCGATCGGCTCGCGATCCGAGCCGGAGTACACCGACCCGGTCCAGATCCCGGCGTCGAGCTCGTCCATCACCCCGTCGCCGTTGCCGTCGTAGCCCATCGCCGTCCCGGCGACCTCGATGCCGAGCGGCGTTCGATCGATCGCCGCGAGCTGCGCGTCGACCTCGGCGGCGAGCGCCGTCATCGCAGCCCGGCAGGCCGCGCCGTACAGCGTCGCCGAGCCAATCCCGACCCGGTTGGCGATCACGATGCCCAGCTGATCACAGTCGAGCAGCGCATCGAGCGCGCCGGCGAGGTCACCCGCCGCCGGCGCGACGCTGGGCGCCACCGCCCGGTCGAGCCCGAGCCGCAGGATCGCGCCGTAGGGCAGGGCGTGCTCGTGCTCGGAGATCCCGACGCGCCCCGTTGCATCGAGCGTGACCCGGACCCCGGCCGCGAGGTCCGTGAGTCCGGCCGCGGCCAGCGGCACCACCGTCACCGCGTTGCCGACCTCGAATCGCACGCCCGTGATCGTCCGGATCCCGGTCCCGCCCTCGTCGATCCGCAGGGTCTCGACCGTCCCGAGGTGGGTCGCGATCCGCGCCAGCCCGGTCGCCAGCCCGTCGAGTCCGGTCACGAGGTGCGGCGCGACGTCGGCGAGCCGCGCGTTGACGTACGCCGCGACCAGCGGCGCCGCCGCGTCCGCGATCGTCTTCACGCTGCCATCCGGCAGCAGTGCGACCAGACGGTCGACGACGAACCGCGACGGATCGTCGGGTCCATCGGTCGCCGCGAGCAGCGCCTGGATCGCCGGCGCCGCCGCACCCGGCACGTGGAAGTCGAGCGTGCTGGTCACCGCGAACACCCCGACGGGGCTGGTCGGGATCGTCGACGGCGCCGCGTCTGCGGCCACGCTGGGCGGCGTGCCTCCACAGGCGGCGAGCCCGGCGATCGCCAGCGAGAGCAACACATGGCAGCGAATCGGATGCAGGGACATGACAGGTTCTCCAGCAAGTAGTTGCCGGACCGCACTGCACCGCTCATGCCGCGTGCGCCCCGCCGCCGCGCGATCCGCCGCACGCGCCGATCTTCGTCGAGGATCCCCCTCGCGGCCGGATTCGCTGCCGCGATCCCGCTGTCCGGGAAATGGCCGGAATCCGGACGCGTGTCCGAAATCCGGCCGAAACCCGGACAAGGGACAAGGGTGGCTTTGCACTCCGGGCGCTCTCCGCGTCGGCCCAAGGTGCAGCCTCACCAGCTCAAGGTGCAGGAGGGATCGGATCGGGGCGGGATCTGCTCGCGCCCCACCGCATCGGCTAGTTAGTTAGTTAAGCACGTCGAGCCAGGACGAGATCCGTTCGGCGATCTCGGCAACGCCAAGGTTCTCTACAGCGATCTCGTCCCTGACGAACGCGATTGCAATTTCGGAATCGACGGACAGCGTGTATCCGTTGAGCTCAAGAAACCGCACACAGCTACCCCAGGCCACGCGCTTGTTGCCGTCTGGAAAATGCTGCGCGCGTGCGAAGTAGCAGAGGACACCTGCCGCGTAACCAATCAGCCCGTCGTTGTACGTTGCCGTGTGAAGGACCGATCCGATGCAGGCTATGGTGTCTGCGTTCAGACCGCCCTTGCCTCCCCACTTCTCGATCGCGAGCCTGTGGATCGCCAGGATGTCCTCTACCGAGAGCTCGGTCATGACTAGAGCGCGAGGGCCCTCATCACGTCCGCGAACCGGTCTAGCGTTTCTTCGAGATCGGGTCGTTTGCGAGGGAACGGCTGGGCCGGCGGGGCGATGTCGAGAAGACGCGCGCCGCTCGCGTTGGTGACGATCGTGGCGATCAGATCGTTCCTGTCGTGCAGGCCGATCGCCTTCTGAACGAGCGCCGGCGTTGTGGACGCTCGAACGGCCGCACCGTCGATGTCCAGGGTAACGGTGTGCCTTGGTGCGAACGTTACCCCTCGCACGACAGTCGGCAGGCGCTCCACTTGGGCGAGTACGGGCTCTAGGGACGCTTCGAGCCCAGCAGAGGTCAGGGCGACTTCGCGCAGGACTCGTTCACCTTCGAGAAGCCTGTAGGTCTGACGCACCTCGGATCCGAGGCATCCGATGAGAAGGCGTGTCGCTCGCGGAATTTCCTCGGACTCCGGTGTGCGTGCTGCACGATCGAGGCTGTCCATGAGCTGCACCAGGGCATCCTCGGCGAGATGATCGTCGAGCATCGGTAGCGGTAGTTGCCCTTGCATGTCGACCGCGGCGCAGTCCATTTCTAGGCTCCCCCCGCGGGCGCTCTTGAGTCGGATGTCGACCTGCGCAGCACGCGCAGGGAGTCGCCCTTCGTCCTGGACGGTCCCCGTTACGACGCCTTGAGCGCTGCGTCGGTATGCCTCGCGTAGCCGCATCGTGTACGCGGCGAAGAACTTCAGGGACACGCCTTCCGTGTCCGTCCCCAGATCTTGGGACGCGCCCTTAAGCTCGATCTGAAGGCGCTTCTTCATGCGGGCTTCCTAGATACCGTAGCCCAGATCTAAGCGCAAGCATTCGATTTTTGTCAAGCTTCACCGCCCGTCATCCGGCGATCGTGTCCTCGTCCACGAAGTCGTCCGGCGGGTGGCCGCAGTGCGGGCAGACCCGGGGCGAGAGCCACTGGCCCGCGAGTAGCTCATCCATCGGCACGCCAGCGAACCGGGCGACGCGCAGCGCCAGCGCGGGCGTGACCGCCTTCTTGCCGGTGGCGACCTTCTGGATCGAGTCCCACTCGTAGCGCAGCGCCTTGGCCAGCGGGGCCCACGTGCCAACGCGCAGCCGTAGGAACCGCAGCGCGGTGCGGACGGCCTTCTGTTCCTTCGCGGTCAGATCGCTCATGCTTGCTCCTCGAGAAGCGGGGAAGGCAGGGCGGCCGGCGCGTCCTGCCAGAACGCGGGCGCAAGCCCTGCGGTGAAAATCGCCTTGACCAGGCAGCACAGGTTGTGCGCCACGCACATCGCGAGCACTTCGTTTGCGCGAGCGGTCGGCAGCCGCGACGCCACCGACGCGCCGAACCGGGCCTTGAGCATCGCGAAGACCGTCTCGACGTTCGACCGGCGGTGGTAGTGCGCCAGGAAGTGCTCTTGGTTGAGCGTGAACTCGACGAGGTGGCGCGACCACACCGGGGCCTTGGGGTTGACCACCGCGTTGACCTTGAACGGGATGAACGCCTCGACGCCGAGCGAGTCCATCACGTTGTGATTCTCGACGGA
>DATAPF010000072.1:0-32787 GCA_036265355.1 Kofleriaceae bacterium
CCGCCGGTCAGCGTGGACACCCGGTTCGTGCCGGCCGCCAGTCCCAGCGTGACGCTGACGCCCCCGGCGGTGTACGCGGTCAGGTTGCCATTCCTGTCGTACGTCCACCCCGCGTTGCCGTAGTTCACGCTGGTCTGCGCGGTCAGCCGGTTCACCACGTCGTAGCCGAAGATCTGGCTGTTCGCCGAGATCAGCGCGTCCGTGATCGCGGTGGCGTTGCCGGCGTTGTCATAGGCGTAGCTCCACTGGAAGTACGGCACGTGCTGGAAGGTCTGATACGACAGCTGCGTCAGCCGGTAGTCCCGATCATACGTGTAGAACGCCAGGTCACCGTTGTTGTAATTGATGAAGCTCACCGGCCCGAACGGCAGGTGCTGCACGCTCCACAGCGAGTGATCCATGTCCGCCCCGGCCGCAGCAAACGGCATCGAGGTCACGTTGCCGGTCAGGTCGCGGGTGTACGACGACACCGCCCCGGAGGGGTATGTCACCGACGCCAGACGCGACGCCCCATCGTAGCTGTAGCCGGTCGTGAATGTCACTCCGCCACTCACCCGCTTCTCCGACAGCAGGTTGCCGCGCTCGTCGTAGCTGCGCGTGAGGCTTCCCGCCGCGTCCGCCACGCTGGTGAGCCGGCCGATGCCGAAGCCGAACCCGGTCCCGGTCTGGTCGTAGGTGCTGGTGACGTTGAGCGACGGATCGGCCGGGTACGCCGTGGTGAGCACGCGGTCGAGCGCGTCGAACGTCCGGTTGGTCACCGCGCCGGTCGCGTCGGTCAGCTGCGTCAGGTTCCCGTCGGCATCGTAGCGGTAGACCGTCGTGCCGGAATCGGGGCTGGTCTGCTGGATCAGGTCGCCGAACCCGTCCCAGACATAGCTCGTGACGTGGCCCAGCGCATCGCCGACGGTCAGCGGCCGGTTCAGCGCGTCGTAGCTGACGGTGACGACGCCGCCATTGGCGTCCGTCGTCGTGGTCGGCCGATCGAGCGCGTCATGGCCGCGCGCGGTGGTGTGGCCCAGCCCGTCCTGCACCGTGAGCGGGTTGCCGTTGCTGTCCCAGGTGAAGCGGGTGGTCTGCGCGGTGACGCCGGTGCGGGTCAGCTGGCGTCCGAGCGCGTCGAACGTCGCAGTGCCGTGCCGCTGCAGTGTGTGCGACGCGTCCTGGATGTCCATCGCGGTCGCGTTGCCCAGCGCGTCGAGCGTGAGCAGCATGCGATTGCCGGGGGTATCGACGTAGGTGATCACGCGCTGCGCCGTGTCCGGCGAGGTGGAGAGGCTTTCCCCGTCGGGCAGCGTGACGCTGAACAGCAGGCTCGAGAACCAGTAAGCGCAGGACGTGGTCAACGCTCCCGCCGCCGTGGCGATCGCGCGGCTCGTCGGGCGCAGCTCTCCGTCATACGTGATCGTCGTGGTGACGCCGCCGGGATCGACCACCGTCCGCGGATACCCGCCGCCGGAGACCGAGGTGACGGTGGTGGCGTGGCCGAGCGCGTCGGTGACCCTGGTGAGCGCGCCCGCGCTGCTGAACGTGAAGGTCGTGGTGTTGCCGGCGGGCGTCTTGACCGACGCGGGCAGGAAGTTGCTCCACGTGAAGGTGGTGGTGCGGGCCTGGCCCTTCGTCGCGTACGGGACCGTCTGGCTGGTCGTATCGGTCCGGGTATCCGTCAGCACGTCGCCGGCCGCGTCGTAGGTGAAGCTGCGGGTGACGCCGGGCCTGACGATCGTCCTGGGCAGGCGCGGGAACGACGGGTCATAGGTGATCGTCGCGCTGCGCGCGGCGGGCGTGCCCACTGCCTCGTTGATCGCGGTCGGCAGGCCATGGCTGTTGTTGACCCACGTCGTGTGGTTGCCGTTCCAGTCCACGCGGCTGTTGAGATAGCCGCTGGCGTCATATCCGAACGACTCCGACGCCGCCGCGGTCGTGGCGGTCGCCGCACGGCTGATGCCGGTGAGCTTCGGCACGCCCTGCAGCGTCGTGAAGCCATAGCTGTCGGTCACGCCCTGCGCGTTGGTCACCGTCGCCGCCGTGCCGGGCGTCGGATAGGCGATCGTCACCAGGTCGGCGTTGAGGCCGGAGTTGCCGCGCGCGCTCGTGACGGCCCTGCCCGATGCGTCGTAGGTCCAGCCTTGCAGCTGCTCCCCGTAGCGATCGAGCACGCCGGTCAGCGCATAGGGCAGGGCGGCATTGCCGTACAGGTACTGGTAGGTGTACCCGCCGGCCGGATCGACGGGCGAGTTCACGAACTGCAGCCGCTTGCCCCCATCGTAGCTGTACGTGAACGTCGTGGCGTCCGGCGTCGTCATCGTCGCCAGCGTGCCATCACCGTGATACGTCATCGTCAGCGAGCGGCTGTAGGAGTCCGTGACCCGGGTCAGCAGCGCGCCGGTATAGGTCATCGTCCGCGTGTACCCGTCGAGTGCCTTGATCGTGCTCAGCGCCGCGGAGCCGCCGGCCGCCGCGCTCGTGTAGGTCTCCGTGCTGCCATCCGGGCATCCGAGCGTCCAGCTCGTGCCGGAATGGGTCAGCGTGTAGTCGACATCGGTGTCCGGCGTCCAGCTGCCGCCCACCAGCGAGAAGTTCAGCATCTTGCCGTCGGGCCGCTCCGCCACCGTCACGGTCGGATCGAGCAGGTCGAGATACCGATCATAGTTCGTACGCCAGTGGCGGCTCGGCGAGATCACACCGGACAGGCTCACCGCGAAGCTGTTCACGCTGGCCTCGCTGTTGTAGGTGCGCGCGAACGTGAGCGGGTTCGGCCCCGCCGTCCGGTAGTCGGTATGCGCGTAGAACACGTTGCCGGTGCCGAGCTCGATCGGGGCTCCCACCGCGGCATGGCCGTCCGATGCCGCCCCCGAAGCGAACTGCGGGGCGTCGTCGGTCGAGACCGCGTCGATGTCGCCCTGGGAGATCGCAGCGCCGTCGTTGGCCTGACAGTACGAACAGGGCGGGGCGTGCTGCTGCCCCAGGGCCTTGCCGGTCACCCCCTCGAAGATGGTCACGTCGATGATGACCGTGCCGACCGACGAGGTGTACTGGACCTGGAACATGTCGTCGCCGGAGCCCGGCAGCACCGTCGGCGTCGGGTACTGGAAGAACGCCGCCTGGCCGGGGAAGCTCACGCCGGGGCAGGCCGGGTCGTTGAAGTTCGCCGCGCTGAGGGTGACGCTGCCGCCGTGCACCGGGCTCACGGTGAGGGTCGCCGTGGTCGGCGTGACCGGCGTGCATCCCGTCCTCGACCATGCCCCGCTCGCGAACGTCGGGGTGTTCGGCGTCGGGACCCACACGGTCTTGGTCCCGGTGGGAGTGAGCGCCTGCATCGTCGAGCCGGTGAGCTCGCCCGGCTCCCCGGCGCAGCCGGTCGCGACGACGACGAGCGCGACCGCGCGCAGCGATCGCCGCAGGTCACGGTGGCGTGGAGGGAAGGAAGATGCGGCGGAACACGGAGTGGAGAGACGTGTCGGTAGGGTCACGGTGTCCTTTCAGCCGGAGGCAAAGCTCGACGCCATCGATCTCGATCGGCTCGTCGCGTGAGCCGTCGAGCGATGTCGCTCACCCTGCTGTGGCGAGCGCACCGCGCCGATCACGACATGCGAGGACGACGTCGACCCGGACCGCTCCGCGCGCGGCCCCATCCGGAGGCGACGGCACCGCGCCGATCACGACATCCAATCGCCGGGGGCGTGGAGGCGGGGCAATGGTCCAGCTCGCAGCGGGTTTCGACTCGGCGGTATCATGTCCGAGAGGAGACCCATGTCCAGCTTCCGCGACGACCGGGCCGTGGCCGCCCGCATCCTGGCGCACATCGAGTCGGGCACCACCGACGCCAGCGACGGCGTGTGGCGCGAGCCGGTCGCGAACTATCGCAGTGCCGACCGGCTGCGCGCCGAGCTCGAGGTCCTGCGCCGCCATCCCCGGCCGCTGTGTCCGGCGGCGGCGGTGCCCGAGGCCGGCCGGTTCCTGACGGTGCGCGCCGACGGCCGATCGATCGTGGTGGTCCGCGGCAGCGACGGTGTGGTCCGCGGGCTGCTGAACGCGTGCCGGCATCGCGGCAACGAGATCGCCGAGGGTGCCGGGTCCACCAAGGCGTTCGTGTGCCGCTACCACGGCTGGACCTACGATCTCGACGGCGCGCTCCGCCACGTTCCGCACCAGGACGGCTTCCCCGGCCTCGATCCGGGCTGTCACGGGCTGGTCTCGGTGGCGGTCGAGGAACGCCATGGCATCGTGTTCCTCGCCGGGGCCGGCGCTCCGGGTGGGCGCGCCGCGGACGCCGGCGAGCTTCCCGAGCTGATCGCCGCCGATCAGCAGGTGATCGACCGCGACGACTCGGTCCTGCCGATCAACTGGAAGATCTACCTCGAGAGCTTCCTCGAGGGCTATCACATCCGGACCCTGCACCGCGACACGTTCTACCGCTACGGCTTCGACAACCTGACGCTGGTCGAGCACGCCGGCCCGCACAGCCGGGTCACGTTTCCGTTCCAGCGCATCCAGAAGCTGGCGGAGCTGCCCGACGCCGAGCGCCGGGTGGAGGGCCGGCTGACCTACGTGTATCAGGTGTTCCCGTGTGCGATCGTCGCGGTGCTGTCCCGCCACACCTCGATGATCGTCCTCGAGCCGATCGACGCGCAGAACACCCGCGTGATCAACTACGTGCTGAGCCATCGCGCGATCGACGGCGCGGCCGATCGCGCGGCGGCCGAGCGCGACGTCAGCTTCGTGAAGCAGACCGGCGGCGCCGAGGACCTCGTGGTCGCCCACGCGATCCAGCGCAGCCTCGCCAGCGGCGCCAACGACGTGTTCACGTTCGGGCGCCACGAGGGCGCGATCACCCACTTCCACCGCCAGCTCGACGCCGCGCTGGCCGCGCTGTGACCGAGCGCGATCGATCGAGTGCGGGGAAGGGCCCCGCACCACCCTGGCGCGAGGGAATCCCCGCGGGATGACGGGCTCGACGGCGGGTCCGGCGGACAGGCACGCCCGGAGGTGAGGTATTCCTCCGGTAGCGCTCGTTCGCCACGGGTAACCCGTCCATGACCGGGCTGTATGCTCGAAACAGGAGCCCGGGTTGAGTACCGCGCAGCACGACCCACCCGGGCGAACGGGCGAGGACCCCGCTGCGAGCGCGTCGCCGGCCGGCGCCGGCGCGGCCGCGAGCGGACCGCTCGACGAGCTGCAGCGCCGCGGCCGGTACGTCCTGCTGGGACGGCTGGGCAGCGGTGGCATGGGCGTGGTCCATGTCGCGTACGATCCGACCCTCGATCGCAAGGTCGCGTTGAAGCTGCTCCGTCCGGGCGACGGTGGCAGCATCGACACGGCGGCGCGCGGCCGGCTGCTGCGCGAGGCCCGTGCGCTGGCGCGCCTGTCGCATCCGAACGTCGTCCACGTCTACGAGGTCGGCACGCTCGAGGACCAGCAGGTGTACATCGCGATGGAGTACATCGAGGGGCAAACGCTGCGGGCGTGGCAGAAGGCGGCGCGGCGCCCGTTCCGCGACGTCCTCGCGCGCTATCGCGCCGCCGGTCGCGGGCTGCAGGCGGCGCACGAGGCCGGCCTGGTGCATCGCGACTTCAAGCCCGACAACGTCATCCTCGGCAAGGACGGACGGGTCGTGGTGCTCGACTTCGGCCTGGCGGTCGCGCCCGAGGCGAGCGTCCCGGGCCCCGAGGCGGCGACGGCGCCGGCCGAGACCACGACCTCCGACACGCCGACCGCCCGGCTGGGGCCCGGCGCGAAGGACGGCGCGCCGGCGACCGCGCGGGTGGCCGAGACCTCGGAGACGGTGGACGACCCGGCGCCGGACGCGCGGCTCGATCGCACGGACCCCGGGCTCGCACCGGCCGCGCGGCCGCTCGATCGCTACACCGTGGACGTCGTCGGAACGCGACCCTACATGGCGCCGGAGCAGCACGTCGGCCGCCCGCTCGACGCGCGCACCGACCAGTACAGCTTCTGCCTGGCGCTCTACGAGGGCCTGTACGGCCAGCGCCCGTTCGTCGAGACCCGGCCGCTGCTCGAGATCGACGCATCGACCGACGCGGACGAGGCGGACGGGACCGGGGCCCGGCAGTCGTGGCTGGTGCGGCAGAAGTTCCGGCGCCGGGTGCAACCGCCGCCGCCGGACAGCGATGTCCCCGGCTGGCTCCGCCAGGTCGTCCTGCGCGGGCTGTCGGCCGATCCGGCCGAGCGCTGGCCCGCGATGGCCGAACTGCTGGTCGAGCTGTCGCGCGATCCGGCCGCGCGCCGCCGGCGGTGGGCCGCCGTGCTCGGTGCGATGGCGATCATCGCGGGGCTGGGCGTGGCGTACGGCCGCGCCCGGCACGAGCGGTCGCTGCTGTGCCAGGGCGCCGCGCAGCGGCTGGTCGGCGTGTGGGACGCCGGCCGGCGCGGCCAGCTGCAGGCGGCGTTCGGGTCGGCCGCGGCGCCGGAGGCAGACGCGGCGTTCACCCGCGTGGCGCACACGCTCGATGGCTACGCCGGCCGCTGGACCGACCTGCACACCAGCGCGTGCGAGGCGACCCGGCTGCGCGGCGAGCAGTCCGAGGAGCTGCTCGACCTGCGCATGCAGTGCCTCACCGAGCGGCTCGACGCGCTGCGCGCGACGGTGAACGTGCTCGCGGCCGCCGACTCCACCGTCGTCGCCCGGGCGGCCTCCGCGGTGACCGAGCTGCCGCCGCTCGACGACTGCGCCAACGCGGCGCTGCTTCGCGCGCCGGTCCGCCCGCCCGCCGACCCCGCGACGCGCGATCGCCTGGTCGACCTCCGCCGCCGGCTCGCCGAGGCGCGCGCCGAGTCGAACGTCGGCAAGCTCCCCGAGGCGCTCGCCGGGGCCCGCGCCATCGCCGGCGACGCCCGGGCGCTCGGCTACCGGCCGTTCGAGGCGGCAGCGCTGATCTCGCTGTCGACGATCCAGCAGCGAGCCGGCGACTGGCAGGCGGCGCTGGACGCGGCGCGCGACGGGATGCGCGCCGCCGACGCCGGTCACGACGCCGCCCGGGCGGCCGAGGCGCAGTCGTACATCACGTTCCTGCTCGGCACCCGGCTGGGCCGGCCCGTGGAGGCCGAGGCGGCGGCCCGCGACACCGAGGCGCGGCTCGAGGGCCTGACCGAGCTCGACCCGCGCCGCCGGTTGAACATCCTGAAGTTCTGCGCCGCGGGGTTCATGAGCGCGGGCAAGCCGACCGAGGCGCGGGCGCGCTACCTGACGGCGCTGACGCTGCTCGACCAGGTTCGCTCGTCCGCCGCACGCCCCGCCGGCGGCGAGACCACGGTGGGCGGCGGGCCGGGCTCCGGCCGCGGTGCGATCGACGACGACGATGACTCGATGCGGGGCGGGCTGCTGTCCCATCTGGCCTGGATCGACGCGCAGACCGGGCGGTTCGGGAGCGCGCTCGTGCAGTTCCAGCAGGCGGTCGCCGCGTACACCGAGGCGTACGGTGACAGCAACCCGGACGTCGCGCTGTTCACCCTCGACGTCGGCGTGATGCAGTACCTCGTGGGGCAAGAGCGCGAGGCGGAAGGCTCGCTGGAGCGCGCGCGATCGCTCATCGATCGAGCGTCGCCGGGGAGCCCGACCAAGGCGACGGCGCTCGATTACGTCGGCTTCGTCGTGCTGCGCCGGGGAGAGCTCGCCCGCGCGCGACCGCTGTTCCAGCAGGCGCTCGAGATCATCGAGCGCACCGGGCAGCCCGATCATCCGGCCCTGCCGATCACGCTGCTGGGCCTCGCCCGCCTGCAGCTGCAGGAGGCGTCGGCCGCGGGGACGGCGGCGGACGCGCGCGCGATCGCCGGCATGCTCGAGCGGGCGGTCGCCGTCGGCGAGCAGACCCACGCCGATCCATGGGAGCTGGCCTGGGTGCGGTTCGAGCTCGCGCGGGCCCTGTCGGGGCTGTCCGGGGATCCGGGCCGGATCCGGCACCTGGTCGAGCAGGTCCAGGCGACGTACGCCGAGCTCCCCGAGCTGGCCGGTCCGGAGCGCGCGGGCTTCGAGGCCTGGCTGGCGCACCATCCATAGCGCCTCCAGCGCCAGGACCCGTGGGCCTGCCGCTCACCCGGGCGTCATGCGCTGGACGCTCCCAGTCCGGGCAGCGGACAGGCGTCGGGGTTCGCCAGCCGCTCCGCGAGGTAGGCGATGCCGAGCTCGCCCTGGTGCAGGCCGAGCCGCGGCCACGCGCGCGCCGAGCGCGACAGCCGCGCCGGCCGGAGCGCCTCGTCGCGCCACGCCGGCTGTCCCGTGATCCGGTGCGCCTCGAGAAAGATGTGGTGATAGCCGGCGCTGCCGCAGCACAGCGTCCGCGAGGCGAACCGGTTGCGCGCGAGCAGCTTCATGCCGTCGAGCGCGCCGCGCGCGACGTCGAGGTACACCGGCAGTCCGGTCAGCCGAAAACACTGCAGCAGCGCCAGCGCGATCCCCGGCGTGCCGGCGCACCAGGACTGCAGCCCGAGCTGGCGGTTCCCGGCGGTCGCCGGCCACATCAGCGCGCCGTCCGGGCTGGCCATCGCGGACCGGGCCAGCACATCGAGCCAGCGCTGCCGCCGCCGCGCCGTGATCCGGCACCAGCCCAGCGCGCCGCACGACTCGGCGGCGACGATCGCGCCGGCGGGGCCGTGCGCCATCCCGGTCGGCCATCCCCGGGGCGGCAGCGCGCACAGCGCATCGGCGATCGCCAGCAGCCGGGTCGCCAGCCGCCCGGTCTGGACCTCGCGCAGCGCCGCCGGCGCGACCGCCGCGACCTCGCCCAGCGCGAGCAGCGTCCCGGCCAGGCCCATGTGCGCGTCCCACGCGGCGCTGCGGCCCGCCGCCGCGGCCGCCGCGCTGCACGCCCGGCGCGCGACCGCCGCGCTCGCGACGCCGGATCGTGCGGCGTGGGCCGCGATCACCGCATCGGCGGCGCCGCCGATGAACGCGCCGACGTGGCCGGTCCGTGTCGCGTGTCCGAGCTCGGCGGCGAGCCGCTGCCCGATCGCGTCGAACACCCGGTGCGGGACCGGGATGCCGGCTCCGGCCAGCTGGAACGCGACCCACGCAGCGCCGTGCCAGCCATTCGCGATCCCCGGATACTTGCGGCTGGTGGGCCACAGGGCTCGCCGCGACACCAGCGTCATCGTGGGTCGCGGGCTCGGATTCGATAGCTGCGGTCTGGGCATCAGGAAATATCGCAATTCGATGCGCTGTCCGACCAGCTCCGGGGCCATGCCGCCCCGGAGCCGGTCGGTGCGCGGAGCGCGGACTGCTAGATCGTCTTGTCGATGGTGATCGTGCAGACGCTGGCCGGACAGGTCTCGCCATGACACGAGGTCTGGCACGGCATGCCGCCGGCGATCAGCTTGGTCTCCGCCGCGCTCAGCGTGCGGATCGTCTCGCGCTTGAACGCGAGCCCGCCCGCCTTCGCACCGCTCCGATTCCCACTCTTCGACTTCCGATTCATGTCTTCCTCCTGATGATACTGCGGCGTGAAACTGCCGCAATACGCACCTCGATATCACGAGGATCGAGGGTGGACAATCGGAATGGACGAGTTCGCCGACGAAAACTCGTCGGGACCTGGGTCGCATCCTGTGACAATGTCGCTGTTGCGCAGAACGCTGTTTCAGTGTCTCAGTGTCTCAGTGTCTCAGTGTCTCACTGTCTCGCCGTCGCTTCACGGCGCGAGCGGGATCATGACGAGCTGCTCCACTGCGTGCGGTCGTCCGACGATCAGGGCTTCGATGCATTGCGTGATGGCGTCCATGGTTCACCTCGAGGGGTCCTGCTCGGCAACACGGGTCGGAGGTCGACGATTGCGAGGTGCGCGCCGCGGCGTGACGCCATGCGGCAAGTGCCTTCGCCACCAGGGCCACGGCCCGTGGTATGCGACGGGCATGGGGCACGAGCGCGCCAACATCGCACGCATGCACGGCTACGTCCCCGGCAAGCAGCCGGCGTCGAGCGAGACGATCAAGCTCAACACCAACGAGAACCCGTACCCGCCGTGCGAGGCGGTGATGCGCGAGCTGGCCGCGGTCCCCGCCGACGTGCTGCGCCGCTATCCACCGCCGAGCGCCGAGGGCTTCCGCGACTGCGCCGCGGCGCTGCACCGGCTCGGCAAGGACCAGGTGGTCGCGGTCAACGGCGGCGACGAGCTGCTCCGGCTGGCGGTGACCACGTTCGTCGAGCCCGGCGCTCCGATCGGCGTGATCGAGCCCAGCTACTCGCTGTACCCGGTGCTCGCCGAGATCCACGCCAGCCCGATCGTGCGCGCCGGCGCCGAGCCCGACTGGTCGTGGCCGGGCGATCTCGCCGACCGGATGAACCGAGCCGGGGTCCGGTTGCTGCTGATCGTCAATCCCCACGCGCCGTCGGGCCGGCTCGCGCCCGCGGCCGCGATCGGCGCGCTCGCCCGCGCGTTCCACGGCGTGCTGCTGGTCGACGAGGCCTACGTCGACTTCGTCGACCCCGCGCTCGGCCACGACGCCGTCGCGCTGATCGCGCAGCACGACAACCTGCTGGTGCTGCGCACGCTGAGCAAGGGCTACAGCCTCGCCGGGCTGCGGTTCGGCTACGGGCTCGGCGCGGCGCCGCTGATCGCGCCGCTGCTGTGGAAGACGCGCGACAGCTACAACGTCGATGCGATCGCGCAGCGGCTGGCGATCGCGGCGCTCACCGCGCGCGATCAGGCCGCCGAGACCTGGCGCCGGGTGCGCCGCGAGCGCGCGCGGGTCGGCGCGGCGCTCGCGCAGCTGGGATTCACGCTGGCCGCCGAGAGCCAGAGCAACTTCGTGCTCGCGGCCGTGCCGGCCCAGGGCTCGGCGCCCGACCTCCAGCAGGCGCTGGAGCAGCGCGGCGTGCTGGTCCGCTACTTCGCCGATCCGCGGCTGGCGACGTCGCTGCGGATCACGATCGGCACGCCGGAGCAGAACGATCGCCTGCTCGGCGTGCTGCGCGAGCTGGTCTGATCGGCCGGGCGGGCCATCACGGGTCCGGCTGGATCGCGAGCCGGCTGCACGGCGCCACGCTGCTGCGGGTCGCCTGGCGGCCGTCCGGGAACGTCACGCGGACATCGACCGCGCTGCGCGTGCCGATGCCGAGCTGGTAGACCTGGGAGGCCCAGGCGCGGCCGGTGCGCAGCACCCGGGGCGGGGTCACCAGGTGGCCGGCATCGCCGAGGAAGCCGGTGTCGAACACCTCGATCGTCGCCGATCCGGGGAAGAACCCGGTGACCGTCGGCAGCGTGAGCTTGATCCAGCCGTTCATGGTCGACAGCTTCGACGTCCACAGCCCGAAGCCGCTGTCGGTGGCGGGCATCCCGGAGTCGCCGCTGCCGCCCAGATCGATCCGCCCGTCGTCGTCCCAGTCGCCGGGCGCGAGGTTGTCGGCGTAGAACTCCTCGAGGTTCATGCCGCTCTGGGCCGGCGGGATCGCCGCGTAGCTGCCGTCGGGCAGCTGGCGATAGATCGACACGCCGGGCGGCTGGCCGTCGTTGTTGCCGAAGCCACCGTGGATCAGCACGACCTGCGACAGCATCCCGCTGTTGTCGATGTCCACCGGGTAGTGCTTGAAGCCCGGGTAGAACGGCAGGGCGGTGCGCGGGGTGGCCGTGAACGTGAGCGCGCACGTGCTCCCGCTCCGGTTCTGGATGTACCAGACCTGGTTGTCGCGGTATCCCGTGACGTCGGTGCCGACGTCGAGGCAGCCGTCGCCGTTGATGTCCTCGATCCGCGTGATCGGCCCGGTCGCGCCCTCGAGGCCGGTGCCGGACAGCATGCGGTAGGTCCCGCTGGCCTGGCCGAGGAATACCTGGTGCCCTGCCACCAGCGTGTCGTACGGGCCGCGGCGGCTGGCCGGTGCGGGAACGCCGACGATCTTGTCCGGGATGCCGTCGCAGTTGAGATCGAGGAACGACGAGTCCGCCGCGGCGGCGGCAGGATCGGTGATCCGCAGCGACGGGAAGTCGGTGTCCATGACGATCGGCCAGTGGTTGATGTCCGGATCGCCGTTGTTCAACCGCCAGAAGTGCGGCACGGTCTGCGCGTAATACGTGGCATAGACGTCGAAGTCGGAAGAGTCCACGATCGGCATGCTCAGGACATCGATCTTGCCATCGCCGTTGACGTCGGCGAACGCCAGGCCGTCGCCGGTCCCGTAGCACAGAAAGCTCGGTCCACTCCAGTCGCTGTGAGTGGTGACGCCCTGGTTGACGCAGTGGGTGCCCAGGCCGTACCAGCCGAGGAAGAACAGGTCGACCTTGCCGTCGCCGGTCAGGTCGCCGACGAACCGCATCTCGTTGGAGTTGCCGAGGTTGGGCGCGTCCACCAGCGTGCTGTCGAACGAGTCCTCGAACGACACCGTGAACAGGTTGCGGCCGAATCCACCGCTGCCGGTGTTGAGGAACAGCCCGGAGAGGTGCTGCGTCTGGCTATGGTTGACCGCGTAGTAGTCGAGCCGGCCATCGCCGTCGAGATCGGCGAGCCACACGCCGTAGGCGAGCGTGTTGGTCGGGTCGAACGGACCGGCGGACGGTGGCTCGTTCGAGCGCTTGATCCCGGCGGCCAGGCCGACCTGGGTGAACGCGATGCTCGGGCTGGGATCGATGTTGCCGCCGGTGCCCGCCGGCATCGAGCCAGCGTGGCTGCCGCACGACGGCGAGCCCGCGTCGTCGCCGGCATCGCTGCCGCTGCCGCCGTCCGGCGGCGACATGGCCGGGCTCTGTCCCGAGCGGCACGCCACGGCGAGCCAGAGTCCACCGAGTCCACCGAGTCCAGTGATCAGGAATCGCTTCACGGTCATTCCACGGCCCCCGGTCAGTGTGACGATTCTCGCTCGCCAATCCCTTCCCGGTCTCACGGAGCGAGCGTGTCCTGCATACCGCGTGATGTAGCTTCCAGGTGAATCGCGATCCGATTCTCACGGATCCTCACGAGTTGGATGTAGCCATGCATCAGTGGCTGTCGGCCGTCAACCTGACATGCCGGATCCGGGTATGCAAAGGTCCGTGCACGCCGCCGGCGCGCGCCGGCCGCCGCATTCCGCGGCGCACCGCGGGCAACATGCCCCGCGGGCGCTCAGCGGTACTTCCAGGTCAGCTCGGCGATCGTGCGCGACGTCCGCACTGCGTCGTCGGCTGCACCACCGCGGACGACAGCTCGCCGACCCTACCGGACCCTACGGCACGGTGCTGGTGTGGTAGAGCGCCCTCCAGCACCGTCATCTCGCGAGCGCGGCGGGCTTACCGCGTCTCGTTCAGGATGCAGACGCCGTTGTCGAACCCGCGCAGGCTGGTCGTGAGCGCGGTGCGCATCGCGACCATGCCGCCCTCGGGCGGCGCGATGCCGTGCGCCGTGCAGGTCGAGGGCTCGGGGACCTGGATCGGGAACGGCGTGTTGGTGATGCCGTCGGCCTCGATGTCATCGATGATCCAGCCGGTCTGCGACGCCGCGTCGTCGGTGCCGATCCGGAACCGGACCTGGACCGTCATCCCGGCGAACGCCGCCCCGAAGTTGAGCGACACCGGGACCAGCGCCGGGAAGCCCGGGCTCGTTCCGCTGTACGCCTGGCGTCCGGCGATCGGGTTGTCCGAGCCGACGAACAGCGCGCCGATGTAGCCCGGGTTGACGCCGAACGTCGTGACGTCGTTCCAGCTCATCCCGCCGTCCGTCGAGACCTCGATCACGCCGCCGTCGAACAGGTCGCCGCCCGACGCCTCGAGATCGAACGCGTGGTTGAACTTGAGGACGAACGGATCGGTCGCGCTGACGGTCAGCGCCGGCGAGGTGAACTGCGTGTCGGACGGGAAGCCGGAGTCGACGCCGAAGTACAGCTGGTTGCTGCCCACGGCGGCGTGGCCCCAGACCGCGCTCGCGACGTCGTCGCCGGTCGGCGTCCATGGCGTCGCCCGGGTCTCGGCATGATCGATGTTGGACGCGTTGGACACGTCGTCCACGCCGGTCTTCACCGAGATCGTGGCGTCGATCCCGTTGCGATCACACGTGCTCTGGCCGGTGATGTGCAGCTTGATCGAGATCGTGGTGTTGCGCGGCGCGGTCGGCAGCACCGTCACCGGGATCGACAGCTGCCCGCTGGTGAACGGCTGCAGCGCCGGGATCTGGATCGGCGCGCCGACCTTGACCCCCGTGCTGGTGGTCGACGCGGTGACCGTGACGCTCTCCGCGGCCAGGATGCCGTTGTTGGCGAGCGTGAACCGCAGGTTGCCGGTCTCGCCCGGATCGAGGTAGCCGTCGTGGTCGCACGAGATGCCGTCGTCGACGAGGCTCATCCCGCCGACCGCCAGCTTGCCGGCCAGCGTGCCGCTCTCGACCACGCCCGAGTTGGTCGCCGAGTTGACCGACGGCGACACCGCGCAGGACCCGTTGCCGCGGCCGGCGAACGCCGCCGCCATCAGGATCATGTCGTCGCTGTCGAGCGCGCTCGCGGCGGCGAGGATGCCGTCGCGGGCCTCGGTGAAGGTCGCCTCGGGCGGCGTGAGCAAGAGGCCGGCCACGACGTAGTCGGCCATCCGGCGGCGCGCGACGGTGACGCCGTGCGCGTCGGCCAGCACGTTGAACGCCTCCCACATCATGCTCGCCCAGATCTCGCCGGTGTTGTGGACCTCGCTGTTGGCGCCGCCCGGGTGGCCGGGCGTGGCGGTAGGCAGCGGGTTCTCGTCGCCGATGTGGCGGAAGCTGAGGTCGTTCTTGGTCCGATCGCGGCTGTACGGGAACCGGCGGATGCCGAAGTACCCGACGTCGGGGGTCACGCCGTCGGACAGCGCGTAGACGCCCTCGGCGTAGGTGCCGTCGCGGTTGTCGCCGTCGCGCGCCATCATCATCAGGGCGTTGAAGTCGCCCCAGCCCTCGCTCATGCCGCTGCACTGCTGCGTGCCGCAGATCGCGAGCCGGTGGTGCAGGTAGTGGCCCCACTCGTGGGCGACCACGCCGTTGTCGAGATCGCCGTCGCGCTCGGGGCCGGCCTTCGCGCTGGTCAGCTCGACGGTGACCGGGCCGCCGGCGAGCGCGGCCTGGAGTGCGGCGCCGTCGGTCGCGCCGACCGCCACACCGGGGATGTTGGCGGCGGCACTGCCGGCGAACGCGCGCGGATCGTCGCTGGCGGGGTCGGCGAGGATGATGCCGATCGCGCCGGCGGCCTTGGCGTTGTTGACGGTGGCGGCCGAGCCGCACACGCCGGAGAACGTGACCAGCACGATCTTGCCGGCGACGCTGTTGGTGATCGGCTGGCAGCCGTCGTTGGCCGGCGGGGTGCCATCGGCGACCTCGATCAGGCTGCCGGTCAGGTCGAAGTCGCGCGGTCCAGCGGCGAACGGCTCGCTGCGCGGGGTGCCGGTCGGGGCGGACAGACCGGTGACGGTGCCCGCGGTCCACAGGAACATCCGCATCCGCGGCCGCGCGCCGTCGGACGGCGTCGACATGTCGGCGTTGTTGCGCAGGCCGGTGTTCGCGCCTGCCTGCGAGGTGACCAGCAGCGGGTCGCCGGGGACGCCACCGCGCCCGAGGTTGTCGAGCTGCCCGTTGCCGGTGGCCTCGGTGAACCCCGAGTCGTAGTACCAGTCGTGCATCCAGTTGACCATGAAGAACGCGTTGACCGCCCCGGCCATCGACTGGTTCGCGTTGGCGGTCGGCTCCAGCGTGTGGTCGTAGGCGTAGTTGAGGACGCGGCCCGACTTGACCGCCGGACGGACGTCCAGGTTGTCGAACACGCGGTCGGCGTCGAGGTCGGCGAACGACTCGGCGTTGTTGCCCGACGTCGTGGTCGCGTTGGTCGCCAGCCACGGATCGCCGGGGCCGTTGAACGCCTCCATCACCACCAGGTTCGACGGCACCAGCTGCGGCGTCGAGCCGTCGGGGATGCCGGTCGGGTGCGGCGAGAAGTCCTGCAGCGGGCCGTCGAGCGGCCGGCGGTTGCCGGTGGTCTCCATGTAGGCGCGGTAGACGAACGCGTCGTGCTGGACGAGGTCGTTGTCGCGGAGCATCCGGCCGTCCTTGTCGGCGAACAGGTAGCTGTGCGCCGAGAAGTTCTGGAAGCTCGGGTCGACGCCCGGAGCGGGCGGGGCGTCGCCTTCGAGCTCGACCTCCCAGGCCGGGATCAGCACGCCGTTGACGCTGGCGAGCGTCTTGCGGGCGCGCGCGTTGTCGATCTTCATCCCCGAGGGCGGGGTGACCTGCAGCGCCTCCCAGCCGCCGTTGGCCGGGCCGGCGTCGGCGACCACCGTCTGCGGCGCCATCGCGCCGAAGTGCTTGTCGATCGCGTGGCCCAGCGCGGCGACCGCCGACGACTGGAAGCTCGGCTTGGCCACGGCGGGCAGCAGCGTGCCGGCCACGGCGGCGAACTCGCCACCGGGATGCACCAGCACGTGGAGCTCGCCGTGATCGACCGGGATGCCGTCGACCTGCTGCTGCAGCCGGACCAGGGCGGCGCCGTTGCGCAGCTGCTGCGTGCCGACCTCGACCGTCGCCATCGGCTGGCCCTGGCGGACCCACAGCGGCGCGAGCGCCGCGAGGTGCTCGCGGGCCGCCGCCGCCGGGGCCATGCCGGTCGCGCTCGGGGCGCGCGGGACGACCGCGCGGATCAAGCGCGGCGCGCCGCCCGCGTCGCTCGACAGGACCGCGACGCCGAGTCCGGTGGCCATCTGGTCGGTTGTCGAGATCGAGAGCCCAGATCCGGGGTTCCCCGGGTTGCCTGGATCGCCGGGGTTACCGGGATCGCCGGGGTTACCGGGATCGCCGGGACCTCCCGGGGTCGACGTCGGGGATGAGCAGGCCGCGCATGCAGCTGCGCAGAGCAGAGACGGAATGGCGAACGCACGTATCCGTAACATCAAGGCCTCCCTCGCGAGTTAGCAGCGGCCAGGGTACGACTGCTGCGGCGGCACCCGCGCCGGCGCCGGTCGACAACGTGCTAACAGGCGATCAGCTCACAGGCGATGAGCGCATTGCCCGGTACGCACGTCACCGTCGTGCTCGCAGTGAGGTCGGCCTAGGGTGTCGCGACGTACGGTCGTGCCCGGTCAATGCGCCCCATCCGCAGCGCAGCGCAGCGCGGCGCGGCGCGGCGCGGCGCGCCGGCCGGTCGGTTTCACTGTGAAACCGGTCACCGTCGCGAGGACTGGGCCGGATTGCACAGGAACACGCCGGCCAGGGCGATCGCGAATCCAGTGATCTGTACCGCGTTCAGGCGATCGCCAAACAGCAGATACGACTCGGCGGCGGCCAGCGGCGGCGCGAGCAGCAGCAGCGAGGCGACGTTGGCGGCGCGGCCGCGCCGGACCATCCAGACCAGCAGCAGCGTCCCGAGCCCCGACAGGATCAGCGCGGCCCACGCCAGCGATCCCCACAGCGCGGGGCCGGGGATCCAGCGGGTCTCGCCGCGCGCGCAGGCCAGCACCGCGACCATCGCCGCGGCGCCGGCGTTCTGCAGCACGGCCGACGCCCGCAGGTCCGCGGCGGCGATCGAGGTCTTCTGCAGCACGGTGCCCGCGGTCAGCGACAGCACCGCGGCGATCGCGACCGCGAACACGCGGGGCGGCACGTCGCCGGCGCCGCCGGAGACCCGCGGCATCATCACCAGGGCGACCCCGCCGACGCCGAGCAGCAGCCCGATCCAGGTGCGCCGCGACGGGATCTCGCGCAGCACGATGATCGCCAGCACGGCGGTCAGCAGCGGCTGCAGCGCGCCGATCAGCGCCATCACGCCGGGCGCGAGGCCCTGGCCGACGGCCCAGTAGGTCCCGCCGAGGTAGCCGCCCTGCAGCAGCATGCCGGCGAGCAGGTGCTTGGGGACCTCCCTCCCGTGCGGCCAGCGCGCCCGTCCCACCAGCGCGATGCCGAGGAACATCAGGCCGGCCAGCCCGCACCGCACGGCGAGGAACAGGTCGGGATCCGCGACCCCCGCCACGACCTTCGCGACGATGAAGCCGGTGGACCAGATCAGGACGAACAGCGCGGCGCTCGCGGTCATGGCAGGATCCGCGGCGAGGCAGGCACGGCAGGGACCGGCCGATGCGAGCGCGGGCTGCGCGAGGATCGCGGTCGGCGGGCGCATCGCGCAAGCGACATCGCCGGTGTTTGCCACGGCGGACCGCGCCGGCGCGTGCCGCGGCGCTGTTCCGCTTCCGAACCCGCCTACCTGTCGTTGGTGACAATCCCGTGCGGCCTACATGTCAGGACCGAGATCTGCTTCGCCTGGAGGTGAAGAACGACGTGAAGAACGACGTGAAGACGCTTTCCATTGGTGGTCCGCGCACATCACCTCGCGTCTGCCTCACGCAGTGCGGCTTGCGCGCAACCGCAGGGACCTCACTACTTTACGGATGCGATCCACCCCTGCGCGCGCTGGTGGACGAGGCGTGCTGGCGCTGGCGGTCCTGGCCGCGCTCGCGGCACCTCGCCCGTCCTCGGCGGACGTGATCACGATCGACGACGGTGGGATGCCGGGCACGACCGATCTCCCGTTCACCTGCTCGGTGGACGGCGATCGGCTGCTGTGGCTGCCGACGATGGGGTTCGTCTACCGCAACGTCGAGCCGTTCTCGCTGTCGCCCGGCGATACGATCGCGTTCGACATCCAGATGCCCGGTGCGGCTGACCTCGGGTTCCGGCCCCAGGTCGATCTCGCGCTCGCCCACGCGTCGGATCCGGACAACCCGTTCAAGCCCGATGATCTCCCCGGCGGCGACTTCACGGTCGTCGCCCACGGCGCGGTCGCAGCGGGCGCGGGCAACCAGACCGTCCGCGACTACGACCTCGCGTTCACCATCGACGCACCGTTCCGGTTCGCCCGCGGTGGCCTGATCATCCGCGTGTCCAACCCACAGGGCGTGCTGGCGACGAAGACCGACCAGGACTGCATCTCGGTGATCACCGCCGACCGAGGTCCGACCGGGGCGAACCGGCTGGTCGGGACGTTCCGGTTCGAGCCCGGCGAGTATCCGTGGAACCTGGCGAACGAGGGCACCGGCAACCCCGGGGTGCCCTACGTGCGGATCGCCTGGACCGCCCGGTGCGGCGACAGCATCGTGTCGACCGGCGAGCAGTGCGACGACGGCAACACCGACGACACCGACGGCTGCACCAACCGCTGCACGATCCAGGCGGTCCCGACGTGCGGTGACGGCGTCAAGCAGGCCGACGAGGAGTGCGACAACTCCGCGCTCGCCCAGCCCGATCCGTACTGCGACAGCACCTGTCACCTGAACGCGTTCGCCAAGGGCTCGGGCTGCAGCACCGGCGGCGGTGTCGGGATCGCCGCGGTGCTCGTGGTCCTCGCGCTCCTGCTGCGCCGCCGCGCGGGCCTGGCGATCGTCCTGCTCGGCCTGTGGGCGAGCTCGGCCGACGCCCAGGCGCCGCGCAGCGCGGACGGCTTCCGCGTCGATCGCTTCGAGATGGCGCCGTCGGTCGACGATGGCCTGGTGGTCCAGGACCCCGGCGTGCTCCGCCACATGGTGTGGAGCGTGAATGCCGCGCTGGGCTACACCAACACGCTGCTCCGCGTGGTGCCCCGGCTGAGCTCCAACGACGGCGTCGAGGTCGTCGGGACGCGGCTGTCGGCGTACCTCGACTTCGCGCTCGGGCTGCGCGACCGGTTCGAGCTCCACGCGGCCGTGCCGTTCGCGCTCGCCCAGTCGAGCGAATCGGGCATCGCGGCCGGGCTGATGCTGCGCAGCGCGGGGACCAGCGCGGTCGGCGACGCCCGGCTCGGCGGCTCGGTGCTGCTGTACGGCACCCGCGCCGGCGCGCGCGGGATCCAGCTCGGTGCGGGGGCCGACCTCGCGATCCCGGTCGGGTCGGAGAACAGCTTCACCAGCGACGGCGGCCTCGGCGGCGAGCTGGTCGCGACCGCGGCCTACCTCGGGCCGGGCTACCGGCTCGTGGCCAACGCCGGCGTGCGCTACCGCCCCGAGCACAACTACGTCAACAGCGATCAGGGCACCGAGCTGATCGGCCGCGCCGGCCTGTTCATCCCGGTCGCCCGGGAGCGCCTGATGACGTCGCTCGAGTTCGACACGGCGGCGCGCGCGGCCGGGCGCGACGCGTTCCGGGCCCTGGGCTCACCGATCCTCGCGATGCTCGGCGCCCGCTACCACTTCGCCGGCGGGATCCGCGCCGGGGCCGGGGTCGGCGCGGGGCTGACCGACTCGCCGGGCAGCCCGGCGGTGCGGGTGATCTTCACCGTCGGCTACTCGCCCGAGCCGCCGCAGCGCGCGATGGCGCCCCGGATCAATGACCGCGATGGCGACGGCATCCCCGATAACCTCGACAAGTGCCCGGACCAGCCCGAGGACTACAACGGCTACCAGGACGAAGACGGCTGCCCCGACATCCTCGAGGTGGACAAGGACCGGATTCCCGACGAGCCGCCCAAGCCGGGCGAGCCGCTGACGCTGGAGCAGGTGGTCACCCTGCCGGCGCCGATCGAGTTCAAGTTCGACAGCGCGATCATGCTGCCGGGCGCCGAGGTCTACCTCAACCAGGTGCTCGCGATCCTCCAGGCACACTCCGAGGTCACCAGGCTCGAGATCCAGGGCCACACCAGCTCGGAGGGCGGGTACGACTACAACATGCGGCTGTCCGACTCCCGGGCCAGGGCGGTGTACCAGTGGCTGGTCGACCACGGCATCGACGGCCAGCGCCTGGTGCCGCGCGGCTACGGCCTGACCGTGCCGCTGTTCCCCAACGACACCGAGCCGCACCGGCAGCGCAACCGCCGCGTCCAGTTCCGCCTGATCGATCAGGCGCCGGGATCGGCCCCGATCAACTCACTGCCGCGCGGCAACTCGCCGGCCGCCCCGGGGACGGCGGCGCCGCAGCCCGCTGTGCCGGGCACCCCGGCGCCGTCGCCGGTGACGCCATCGCCACCCGCCGCGACATCACCCGCCACACCGCCGCGAGCGCCCGACCAGGGGCGCTAGGTGGGTAGCCTGCGCGCTTGCGCCCGTCTGAGCGCCCGCGCCCGTCGGTATCGTGCGCAGGCGCTCGGCGCCGCCTCGGCGAACCAGCGGCTTGGCGAATATCCGTGCGTCTGGGACATGGCTCGTTCCTTGTAGCGTAGCAGCACGCCACCGCCGAGGGGGAATGACCATGCCCAACGTAGCGCACGTCCTGATCGTGGATGATGACGAAGAGACCCGGACCCTGCTGTCCGAAGGGCTCCAGCGGCGGGGCTTCACCGTCGACCTGGCCGCCTCCGCGGCGGAGTGCCTGGAGCGGGTCCGCGACCACGACGTGGACGTCGTCGTCACCGACGTGCAGATGCCCGGAGTCAGCGGCGTCCAGCTGTGCGAGCACCTTCGAGACCGCCACCCTCACGTGCTCTCGATCGTCCTGACCGGCCTGGGAACCTATGACACCGCGATCGAGGCAGTTCGATCCGGCGCGTATGACTACCTGACCAAGCCGGTCAAGATCGATGTCCTCGTCGTCGCGCTGAACCGGGCCTTCGCACATCTATCCGTGGCGCGTGAAGCTCGCCGGCTGCGGCAAGCCGTCGACCTCGCGGTGCCGATCCCCACGTTGATCGGTACGAGCCCCGCGATCCGGGAGACGACCGCGATGATCCGCAGGGTCGCGGATGTGGACGCGACCGTGCTGATCACCGGCGAGAGCGGGACCGGCAAGGAGCTGGTTGCGCGCGCGCTTCACGAGCTCTCGTCCACGCGTCGACTCGAACCATTCGTCGCGGTCAACTGTGGCGCGGTGCCGGCGAACCTGCTCGAGAGCGAGCTGTTCGGCCACGTGCGCGGCGCCTTCACCGATGCGAAGTCTTCACGCGCGGGCTTGTTCCTGCAGGCGAAGAGCGGAACGATCTTTCTCGACGAGATCGGTGAGATGCCGCTCGAGATGCAGGTCAAGCTCCTGCGCGTCCTGCAGGAGCGGACGGTGCGCCCCGTCGGAGGGGATGAGGAAGTGCCGTTCGATGCACGCGTGATCACGGCGACGAATCGCGACCTCGAGACGGAGATCGACGAGCAGCGATTCCGCGAGGACCTGTTCTACCGCATCGATGTGGTCGCGATCGCCGTCCCGCCGCTGCGCGCGCGGGGTTCCGACATCGTGTTGCTCGCGCAACACCTCGTGCAGAAGATCGCCGATCGCGGTGGCAAGCCCGTGCCTGCCATCGGTGCAGACGCGGCGCGAAAGCTTGTGTCGTACGACTGGCCGGGCAATGTTCGCGAGCTGGAGAATTGCATCGAACGCGCCGTGGCGATGAGCGGTGGGGGAGAGATCGAGCCATCACATCTTCCGGCGAAGGTGATCAACCACCAGCCCGCACGGATCGAGCTCTCGACCTCGGATCCCGCCGCGATGATCACGCTGGACGAGATGGAGCATCGCTACGTCCGCCAGGTCCTCGCGAGCGTCAACGGCAACAAGACTCACGCCGCGCGCGTCCTCGGAATCGATCGGCGATCGCTGTACCGGCGGCTCGAGGCGCCCGCGGCGCCGCCGGGCGCTGCCCAACCGTGAAGCGAGCGGGCTAGCCACCCGCTCCATCGACCCTCCCTTCGCGGGCCTACTGCATGCAGTATTCGTGCACTGGCGAGCATCATGAACCTTGTCGGACCGAGCGTCTCGGACCGTTCGGTTTCAACGCGTTCTGCGCTGATCGAGATCTGGCACAGGACGCGGTCAGACCTCCAGGCGGTCTCCGGACCGCGACGCCCAGCGGTAGAGCACGGGCAAGAGGAAGATCGACAGCACGAGCCGCGACAGCAGCCCACCGACGACGACCTGAGCGAACGGGCGCTGGCTGTCCGAGCCGATCGCGTGCGAGAACGCCGCTGGCAGGAGACCGACGCAGGCGACCAGCGCCGTGATGAGGATCGGGCGAAGGCGAACGAGGGCGCTCTCGCGAGTCGCCTGGTCGAGCGACATCCCGGCCTTGCGCAGCTTGTTGGCATGGCTGATGAAGATGATCCCGGTCTGAACCGAGACTCCGAACAGCGCCAGGAATCCGAGCCCCGAGCTCACACTGAGGTTGGTGTGGCCCAGCCAGAGGGCGATCAGTCCACCCTGGACCTCGGTGACGACCGCGCTGATCGCGATCATGAGCGGGTACTTCAGGTTGCCGTAGAGGCCGAAGATGATGAAGAAGATGAACAGCAGGGTCAGCGGGATGACGATCAGCATCTCCGCCTTGGCATCGACGAAGTCGCGGTACTCGCCACCCCACTGTAGCTCGTAGCCGGTGGGGACGTGGACGTCACGGGCGACCGCGGCTCGCGCGTCGTTGACCGCCGAGCCGAGATCGCGGCCCTCGATCGAATACTGCACCCCGATGTAACGCTCGCCGGCCTCGCGGTAAATGAACGAGGCGCCCTGGCCGAGCGACAGGGTCGCGAACGTCGACAGCGGCAGGCGCTGGCCGCTCGGCGTGGTGACCAGCAGGCGGCCGATCGCGTCGGGGTTGTCGCGGTAGCGCTCGTCCATCCGGACCACGAGGTCGAACTGGCGCTCACCCTGGATCACGCGGGTCGCGGCCACGCCACCGATCGCGGCCTCGATCATGCCGTTGATCGTGGCAACATCGAGGCCGTAGCGCGCGACCTTCTGGCGATCGATCTTCACGTCGAGGTTGGGCTGGCCGAGCTCGCGGACGATCGTGATCTCGGTGATCCCGGGGACCCGGGCGATGGTCTTCTTGATGTTGCCGGCGATCGTCTCGAGCGTCTTCAGATCGGGCCCGAACACCTTGATCGCGAGCGAGCTCTTGAGCCCGGTCGATGCCTCGTCGACTGCGTCCTCTGCAGGTTGGGTAAAATTGAACACGATGCCGGGAAACCGGTCGAGCTTCTTCTTGATCGCCTGGATGAGGTCGGTCTTGTTCTCGATCGGACCGCTCCACTCGTCATAGGGCTTGAGGCCGACGTAGAACTCGCAGTTGAAGAACCCGGTCGCATTGGTGCCGTCGTCGGGGCGCCCGAGCTCGTCGGCGACCGTGGTGACCTGGGGGAACTCCCGGAGGATCGAGCGCACCCGGGGTGGCAGCTTTTCGGCCTCGTCGAAGCTGATCGTGTACGGCATGGTGGCGCGCACCCAGAGCGCGCCCTCGTCGAGCTTGGGCATGAACTCCGAGCCGATGCCGAACATGGCGAGCAGGCTGACGGCGAACGTCAGGACGCACGCCGCGGTCGTGCCCAGCGGGTAGGCGAGGCAGCGCTCCAGCGTGCGCATGTACCAGCGCTTGAACGCGCCGAACAGCCGGCCCTCGCGATCCGCGACGCCGTTGCGCATGAAGATCGAGCACAGCACCGGCAACAGCGTGAGCGAGAACAAGAGCGTGCCGAGCAACGCGTACACCACGGTGTCGGCCATCGGCGAGAACAGCCGCGCGGCCGGGCCGGTGAGCACGTAGATCGGTAGATACGCGGCGATGATGACCGCGGTCGAGTAGAAGATCGGCCGGCCGACGTCCTTGGCGGCGCCGAGCAAGGCGCCGTCGAGATCGCCCTGGCCATCGCCGGCGGCCGCGCGCGCGCGGCGCTCGCCGAGCACGCGGAAGATGTTCTCCACCATGATGACGCCGGCATCGACCAGGATGCCGAAGTCGACGGCGCCCAGCGACAACAGATTTGCGGGCACGTGGCGGGCCTTGAGCAGGAGGAACGCGACCGCGAGCGCGAGCGCGATCGTGGTGGCGACGATGAGCCCGGTGCGAAAGCTGCGCAGGAACAAGACCAGGATGATCGTCACCAGCATCACCCCGAACACCATGTTGTGCTCGACGGTGCGCGTGGTCAGGTGCACGAGGTCGGTGCGGTCGTAGTACGGGTGGACGCGAACGTCGCGCGGCAGGATGTCCTTGTTGAGGTGATCGGTCATCGCCTTGACGTTCTCGAGCACCGTCTGCGCGGCGTCGCCGGTTCGCAGGAACAGCACGCCCTCGACCGCCTCGTTCTTGTTCATGTAGCCGAACTGGCCCAGGCGCGGCGCGTCGCCGAGCGTCACCTTGCCGACGTTGGACACGTGGATCGGCACGCCGTTGTGATTGGCCACCACGACGTTGCCGATATCGGGCAGATCGGTGATCCGCCCGAGGCCGCGCACGTAGTTGAACTGGCCTCCGAGCTGGTAGAACCCGCCGCCCGCGTTCTGGTTGTTGTTGGACAGCGCCGTGACCACGTCGGCGACCGCCACGTGATAGGTGCTCAAGGCGTTGGCGTCGAGCACGACCTGGTACTGGCGGGTGGTGCCGCCGAGCCCGGAGTCGTCGGCGATACCCGGGATCGACTTGTAGCGGCGAAACAGCACCCAGTCCTGGATGACCTTGAGCTCCTGTGGTGTGCGGTCCGGACTCTCGAGCACGTAGCGGTAGATCAAGCCCGAGGGCGAGAACAGCGGCGCCATCGACGGGGTGACTCCATCGGGCAACTCCGCATCGCCGATCCGCTGGAAGATCTGCTCGCGATCGAAGTAGGCGTTGGTGTCGTAGCCGAACACCAGGCGGACGTCGGATAGCCCGTACAGCGAGATCGAGCGCTCGACGGTGATCCCGGGGGCGCCGTTGAACGCGATCTCGAGCGGGATCGTGATCTGGCGCTCGATCTCCTCGGCGGCGTGCCCCGGCCACTGCGTGATCACCTCGACCTGGGGTGGCGAGAGGTCGGGGTAGGCGTCGACCGGCAGCCCGTGGAACGCCCAGATGCCGCCCGCGATCGTGACCAACCCGGTCACCAGGACCATGAAGCGCTGGCGGAGCGCCATGGCGATCAGCTTGTGGATCATGTCAGCGCTCCAGACTGTCGGCGAACTGGATGAACACCGCGCCGTCGGCGAGCACCTGCTCGCCGTCCGCGAGGCCGCTCTTGATGAGGTAGCCGTCGGGCAGCTGCGCGCCGAGCTCGACGTGGCGCCGCGCGAACTTGCCCGGCGACGCCTGCACGTAGACAAACGAGAGGTTGTCGGAGTCGCGGAGCAGCGAGCTGTGCGGCACCACGATCGCGTTCTCCGTCTTCGCCGGCGTGATCGCGGTGTCGACGTACATCCCCTTCTTGAGCAGGCCGCTCGGGTTCTCCGCGGCGATCCGCACCGGGATCGTGAGCGAGTCCGGGTCGATCGAAGCGCCGATGTAGATCACCTTGCCGGACAGCGGCGCATCCAGGACGGGCGATCGGATGATCGCGCGATCGCCGATCTCGATCCGGCGCAGATCCTCCTGGTACAGCTGGCCGACGACCCAGACCGACGACGCGTCGCTGATGGTGAAGCTGACCGTGGACCCCGCCTGCACGGACTCGCCGGTGGCGACTGCGCGGTGCACGACCACGCCGGCGATCGGCGAGCGCAAGAACGCACCACCTTGGTCGCTGCCGGTGATCTTCACGTGGGCCTCGTCGTCCTGGACGGCCGCCTTGGCCGACACGACATCGAACTGCGCGGCCTCCAGCTCTTCGCGGGAGATCGCCTTGTGGGCGAACAGGTCGGTGTCGCGGGCCAGCACCGCTTCCTTGGTGGCGAGCGCCGAGCGGTCGCGTATCAGGTTCGTGGTGGTGTCCGACGAGTCGGGGCTGGCGATCACCATGAGCGGTTGCCCGGCGACGACGCGGTCGCCCTCGTTGACCAGGATGCGGGCCACCTTGCCGCTCACCAGCGGGGTGACGTCGCTGGTCTTGAGGCCGTCGAACGCGACCTGTGACGGCACGACCAGCGGCTGAGCGATCGTCTTGTGGGCGACCGCCACGACCTTCAGCTGATCGCGCTGTGGCGGCGGGACCTCGAACAACGCCGCCTCGCGCGCCTTGTCATCGGGCTTGCCGGCAGGCGGTGGAAGGGAATTGCAGCTCGCGCACAGCGCAGCAAGCACGAGCGTGGTCATCGATCGCGTCGATCTCATCGCAGATCCTCCCCGGTCACGAAGCGGAGCGTCGCCGCCGCATTCACCGCATCGGTGACGACCGAGCGGTAGGAGCGCTCGACGTCGCGGTAGCTGGCTTCCGCGTCAAGGTAGTCGAGCAGGGAGCCTCGCCCTTGCTCGTACGCGTGGCTGGTGATGTCGAGCGACTCCTTGGCGGTGGACAGGATGTCGCCGTCATACGCGGCAAGTCGCGCGTGGGTGGTGTTCCAGGCATTCACCGCCTGCAGCACGTCCTCGCGGATCTGGAGGCGCAGCGCCTCGGTGGCGATCTTGGCCTTGCGGGCGGCAGCCTCTGCCTGGGTGATGTTGCCCTGGTTGCGGTCGAGGATCGGGACGGCCACGGTGAGGATGATGTCGTACTGGCTCGGCGTACCGGGCGCCCGGTCGTAGTCGACCAGCACGCCGAGGTCGGGGATCGGCTGCCGGCGTGCCTGCGAGGCCAGCGCCTCGAGGTTCTGCTCGTCGGCGCGCAGCGCCTGGTAGTCGGTCCGGTTCTTGAGCGCCCGCGCGAGCAGCTCCTCGGGGACGAGCGGCGCCGCGAGCACCGGCGGAGCCAGCGCACCGGCGACCTGGTAGTCGGGCGCGAGCGTGGCCGCGCCGACCAGGCGGGCGAGCTCGAGGCGATCGTTGGCGAGCTGGAGCTCGCCCTGCCGCACCGTGTCCTCGACGGTCCGCACCTGGAGGCGGAGCTTGAGGACGTCGCCGTACGAGATCTTGCCGTCCTTGTAGCGCAGCTCGTTCAGCGCCAGCGTGTCATGGATCCCCTTCTCGTCCTGGCGGGCGAACTCGAGCTGGGCCTGATCGAGCAGCACCGCGACGAACGCCTTCTCGACGGACAGCTCGACCTGGCGGCGCGCCGCGATCCGGGTCGCGCGTGCCGCCACGACCAGGGCGTGCGCCGCATCGATGCCGGCCGCGCGCTTGCCGCCGATCGGGACCGTCCAGCTGGCGCCGTACTGGGTCGGGACCGGCCCCATGAGCGGGCTCACGCCGCGCGCCAGTGACGACACGAACACCGACGGGTTCGAGAACAGCCGCGACTGCACCAGGGCGCCGTCGGCCGACGCGACGTCCTCGTCGGCGCTGCGGCTGTCCGTGTTGTGCGCGAGCGCGAGCTGGATCGCCTGATCCAGCGCGACGGTCTTCAGCGGCTCCTGCGCGAGGGCCGGCCGCGACAGCCACACGACCACCGTGACGATCGGGAGCGAACAGAGCGAGCTGCGAGTCATGCGATGCTGCCTTGCCGGCACCGGCGCCGGCCAGAGAGGTCCTCGAGGCCATCGTCCCCGGACGAGCGGGGAGACGTGGAAGGCGACGGAGCAGCACCGGAACCCCGATCCGCAGGGTCGCGCCGCCGCGGCCGATCCAGGTCGGTCCACCAGACGAGCGCATCGTTCCAGACCGTGCCGTCGCACCGGCAGCTCCGGGCAACGCCGCATGGCGCGGCGTCCCCGGGCTACGCCGGCGGTGAGGTCTTCGGAGCGGTGCGGTAACACGCGCGATCACGCGTGATCGCGACATGGACAGCGGCGACCGTGCTGGCGACGACGGCCAGCCGCGCGGCGGCGAGCACCGGCGGGTTCGCCACGATGCGCGGCGTGTGGATCATGGTGCTCAGCGAGCAATGCACGTGGCCGCCGACCGCACCGTCCGGTGCGCTGTGCACGCTGCGCTCGGGATCGGGTGCCGCCGAGCGCGACTCGCCGGCCAGCGGCACGCCGCGATCGATCATCTCGCCGTGCTGCGCGCAGCGAACGTGGACGGTGGTGGCATCGTGCTTGGCGCCGAGCCAGCTCGATAGCACGAACACCAGCAACGTCACCGCGGCGGTGGCCCGGCTCGACGCGACCGCCGGCACGGCGGTGCGGCCGGCCGGGCGGATGCCGGAACGCGGGGCAAAGCTGCGATCGAACCAGGCGAACAAGGTCGGCTTTTTGAATAGCACGGAATCAGCTGCGGGTGCCACTGGCGCCAGCAACTCGGGACCAGCGGCGAGGCAGGTCTGACGCCGCGCAAGCCCGGCCGGAAGCCGAAGCTCGGCGCACGAGACCGAGATCACGGTGCCCTGCGGCCACACGTGACGAGACCGAACACGATCCCGGCGATGATCGCGACTCCGGAGCCGACCAGGATCGCGAGCTTCGCAGTATCGAGCAAGGGTCCCGGTGGGAACGCGAGTTGAGCGATGAACAGGGACATCGTGAACCCGACGCCACCGACCAGTCCGACGAGCAGCATCCCGTGCCGCGTGACGCGCTCAGGACGCGTCGCGACACCGAGCCGGATCGCGGCGAGCGCAGCGGTGGTGATGCCGAGCGGCTTGCCGACGGCCAAGCCGACGACGATCCCGACGAACAGCCAGAGATGGTCGCCCGAGATGCGTGCGCCGCCGAAGACCACGCCGGCATTCGCAAGTGCGAAGATCGGCGTGACCCCGTACGCGACCCAGGGATGAAGGTCATGGATCAGTTGTTCCACGGGTGACACCGCCTCGCGTCGCGCCTGGTTGATCCGGCCGAGACTCTCGAGCAACGCGCGGCGATCGCGAGCGGGTAGCTGTTCGAGGTGTGCCTGCGTCGTTGCCGCAAATCCAGAGGGTCCTAACCACGGACGGATCGGCGTGAGCAATCCGAGCATGACCCCCGCGATCGTCGGGTGAATCCCGGCGGCGAGGAGGCCCGCCCAGACGATCGCGCCCGGCGCGACGTACAGTAGCGGCGAGCGAACACCGGCGGCACGCATCATCAACGCCGATACGATGCCAATGGCCATGACCAGGAGCCCCCCGAGCGAGATCCCGGCACTATAGAAGATCGTGATCACGACAATTGCTCCGATATCGTCGATGACCGCCAGTGCAAGGAGTAACACTCGCAGCGCCGGCGGAACCCACGAGCCGAGCAGTGTCAGTACGCCGGCGGCAAAAGCGATGTCGGTCGCCATCGGCACCGCCCATCCCACGGCTCCGGTGCGATCGATATTGAGCAGAGCGTAGATCCCGGCCGGGACGAGCATGCCGCCGATGGCGGCCGCGAGTGGTAACGTGGACTTGCGAAGGCTTGCCAGTTCGCCTTCGAAGATCTCGCGGCGGATCTCGAGCCCGACGACGAAGAAGAACATCGTCATCAAGCCCTCGTTGATCCAGAAGCGCAGAGGCTGCTCGAAGGACCACGGACCGACACGTCCACCAACCGGCATATGCAAGAGGCGCTCATACGAGCTGCCCCAGACATTGGCCCAGATCAAGGCCAACGCCGTGGCGACGAAAAGCGCGATTCCACTACTGGCCTCGATCGCGAGGATCCGCTGGATCGGTGCGGCAAGCACCGCCGCCGCTCGACGAACAGGAGCCCACGCCTCGGGTGGATGTTGAGCTTGATCGGTATAGGACATCGGCCCCTCAGGGAAGGTGCCGACGACCCCATCGGCACAAAGTCCTACGGCAGATGCTGCCGTACCCGATTTAACTATGCCGAACATAGCACGTCGCGTACGCGGTGTCTGTCCCTTTTCGAATCGGTATCCGGTCGACCGTGGGCTGCGGTGACACACCTGCCGGCATGCGCGGGCAAGCTTCGCGCCGTCGCGAACTTCCGCACGCCGACGGCGTCCTCCCTATCAAAGGCGAAGCAGCGGCGCCGGTCGATCGTGGTCCCGTGATCCGTACCGGCTCATTGATGTCAGGTAGCCGTGGAGTTCAAGACCATGCCCGCACGCGGCCGTCGCGCGCATCGAGGAATGCGCCGATCGTGATCGCCGCGTTGATCAAGCTGACGTGCGCCTCGACGTGAGGGAAGTTGCCGAGCGGGTGTCCGGTCTCGGGATCGACGTTCTTCGAGAGCAGCCCCAGCCGGTTGGCATGGCGCACGGCGCGCTCGAACACCGCACTGGCATCGCCGAGCTTGCCGGCGAGCGCGAGCGCCTCGGCCCACCAGAACGAGCACATCATGAACGCGCTGGACGTCGATCCAAGGTCGTCCGGGTTGGTGTAGCGCCGCATGAGGCCCAGCCGCGTCATCCGCGAGCCGTAGTCGTGCAACGTTGCCGCGAAGCGTGGATCGCGCGCGTCGAGGATCCCGAGGGACGGCAGCAGCAAGTTGGCGGCGTCGCCATGTACCCCGTCGAGCGCCTGCGTGAAGCAGCGAGCCGACTCGCTGAACCCACGACCGAGGACCACGCGACGCTCCGCCTCGGCGACCTTTGCCCAGCGCGCAGCGAGATCGCGCCGACCGAACCGGGTCGCGAGCTTCGCCCCCCGGGTGGTCGCGACCCAGCACATCGCGCGAGAGAACGTGTAGTGCCGCGGCGACGTGCGGAACTCCCAGATGCTCGTATCCGGTTCCGGAGCGCGCCGGATCGCGTCCTCGACCAGCCGCTCGAGCAGCCCGAAGAGATCGTCGGGCCGGTCGAGCTCGATCCGGGGATCATCGAGCATCGCCTGAAGGCACAGCACCACCTCGCCCTGGAGGTCGTTCCGTTGCCGGGTGGCTGCCGCGCTCCCGACCCGGACCGGGCCACTGCCGGCAAAGCCACGCAGGTGATGCAAGGTCAGCTCGGAAAGCTGGCGTTCGCCGCCGATCCCGTACACCGGCTGGAGCGGAGCCGATTCGGCGAGGTCGCGGACGAACGAGATGAACTGGGTGCCCTCGTGAAGGTGGGACAGCCGGCGCAGCGCCTCGGCCGTGGATGCCGCGCTGCGCAGCCAGCAGTGGCGATCATCGTAGGTCCGCTCGGTGTCGAGCGCCTCGGGGAGGCTGGTCGTCGCGGCCGCGATGATCGCGCCGGTATCGACATAGGTATGGAGCTTGAGACAGAGCGCGGATCGCAGCACATGGGTCGGGGCGAAGCTGGGCAGCGCACAGGTCATCGCCCACAGGCGCCAGGCTCGCACCGTCTCCTCGAGTACATGCGCGATCGCGGCGACCGTGGGGGCACCCCGACGGTGGCCGCACGACAGCACGAAGTACAGCGGTTCGCGGACCGACACTTCAGCCGGTGTGCAGATCCGGTCACCCGCGACGTTGGTGTAGAGGTGCAGCGGCATGCCCGTGCCGCGAACCTCGACACCCTGCGGCGTGACGAGCAGCTCGCCTCCTGCGCGTCCGTAATCGGGCCGCGGCCGGAAATCGATCACCAGGCGTGGAATGCCCGCGAGCGGCCGGATCAACCGCACGAGCTCGTGCGGCACATCGAGCTGGCCCCCCGAGCCGAGCGTGCGCGGCGCGAAGTCGATGATCTCCCACCGCGCATCACCCGATTCGAACCGGCTGCGCAGCACGTTCGTGTTGGGGACGTAGTCCATCTGGCTGGCCGCGCGTGGTGCGCCGTTCACCAGGAACCGGAACACGCCGCCGCGCTCCGGGTCGAGCAGCGCGCCGAACAGCGACGGGGAATCGAACCGGGGTAGACACAGCCACTCGAGGCTCGAGTCAGGCGCGATCAGCGCGAGGACCCGGCCGTTGCCGATCGCGGCGTGATCGAGCCTCGGCAAGGTGGTGCGGAGGTCCGGGATCCGATGGGGATCGGCCGCCGGCGTGCGATCATCGACCCCCGTCATGCGACCGATCTCGCGGTGCTCAGCAGCCGAGCGAGGAACGCGGTCGCCCAGCCCTGCGGTGTCTTGCCGGCCAGCGCAGCCATCAACTTGCCGTGTCGCTCTCGTCGCTCCGTCGGGCTCATCCGGAGCGCCAGGTCGATGTCGTCGGCCAGACCCTCGGGATGGTACGGGTTGGTGATCACGGCGTGGACTCCCGCATCGTGCAGTGCCCCGAGAACGCGCACGGCGCCGATGTCCAGGTTCGCGTCCTCCGTTCGCGCGGCGAACGGGATCAGCGTCCCGTCGAGATCGAGGAGAAGCGTGAGATCTGCATGACTTGCGAGCGTCACGCACAGCTGAGCGGTCGTGGCCGCGCGAGCAGGCAGGTCCATCACGGATCCTCGTGGGGAGC
>DATAPF010000073.1:0-4473 GCA_036265355.1 Kofleriaceae bacterium
AACGCGGTGCTGCCGTTCCTGGCCGCCAACGCCAAGGCCGACCTCCAGAAGGTCGGCGACGTGCACATCAACAGCGCGTTTCGCACCATCGCACAGCAGTACCTGCTGCTGCAGTGGTTCAACCGTGGGCGGTGCGGCATCACGGCCGCGGCCGCGGTCGGCCGCTCCAACCACGAGAGCGGCCGCGCGGTCGACGTCGCGAACTGGAGCGCGCGGGTCAGCGCGATGGCCAGCCATCACTGGTCGCACGACGTGCCCGGCGATCCGGTGCACTTCGACCACCTGAGCTCGGCGGACATCCGCGGCAAGGACGTGCTCGCGTTCCAGCGGCTGTGGAACCGCAACCACCCGAACGACAAGATCGCGACCGACGGCGAGTACGGTCCGCAGACCGAGGCGCGGCTCAAGCAGTCGCCGGCCACCGGGTTCGCGACCGGCGCATCGTGCACGGCCAAGCCGAAGGTCGCCGAGGTCGTCGCGGCCGACGGCCCCGATCGGATCGCCCCCGGCCAGAAGGCGCACTACACGCTGACCGTCAGCAACGACACCGACGCAGACTGGCCCGACACCACGCGGGTCGTGATCGCCGACGGCACCGCCAGCCCGCTGTACGACGCCGCGACCTGGGCGTCCGCCGTCGAGATCGGCCCGGTCGGCGCCGCGGTGCCCGCCGGGACCCAGGCCACGGTCGAGCTCGACATCGTCGGCCCGAGCGTCGCGACCGCCACGCCGATCGCGACCCAGCTCGCCCTGATGGACGGCGCGACGCAGGTCGGCAGCCTCGACTTCGCGGTGACGATCACGCCGGACGGCAACGCCAACACCAGCGCCGATGGCGACGATCAGACCGACGACGACGCGACCGGCGGCTGCGCGGCCGGCGGCGGGGCGGCGGGCTGGCTCGCGCTCGCGCCCGTGCTGCTCGTGCTGCGCCGCCGGCGCCCGTGATCAGGGGCCGGGGCGGTTCTCGCGCGCGTAGAAGTTGGCCCCCATGCGAGCGCCGAGCCAGCCCGCCCGGGGCGCCGGGGACGCTCGACCGGCGGGCGGATGCGGAGATCCCCCACCGGCTCCGCGCGCGGCGCGGCGTGTCTCCGCGTGAGACGGTCCCAGGTGGGGGACATGTCACGGAACACCCGGTTGCACCGGGAGAGCACACCCGGTGCGCAGATGCCAGCGCCCCGGTTGCTATCTCGCGCGGCAGGGGCAGACCCGGCGGGATCGGCCGATCGAGTCTCGCGCGGCGGGTGATCCGCTACACTGCGAGGCCATGCCGGTGTTCCGGCTCGATGACCGCCTCGTGTTTCCGCCGGTCCACCTCGCCGAGGATGGTCTGCTCGCGCTCGGCGGCGACCTGCGGCCGGAGCGGCTGCTGCTCGGCTACACCCAGGGGATCTTCCCGTGGTACGCCGAGAACCTGCCGATCCTGTGGCACTCGCCGGACCCGCGGATGATCATGACGACGCGGGACCTGGTGGTGCAGCGCAGCCTGCGCAAGGCGATCCGGCGCCAGCCGTACCAGCTGACGATGGACCGCGCTTTCGGCAAGGTGCTGGAGGGCTGTGCGTCGGCGCCCCGGCCCGGGCAGACCGGGACCTGGCTGATCCCGGAGATGGTCGCGGCCTACATGCGGCTGTTCGACCTGGGGTTCGCGCACTCGATCGAGGCGTGGCGCGGCGGCGAGCTGGTCGGCGGGCTGTACGGTGTGTCGCTCGGCGCGACGTTCTTCGGCGAGTCGATGTTCGCGCGCGCGCCCGATGCCTCGAAGATCGCGTTCGTCGCGTGCGTGCGCCAGCTCGACGCCTGGAGCATCGGCCTGATCGACTGCCAGGTCCACACCGAGCACCTCGAGCGGTTCGGCGCCTACGAGGTGGCGCGGGCGCGCTACCTCGAGCTGCTGAAGATCGCGCTCGACGAGCCGACCCGGCGCGGGCGGTGGGCGTTCGAGCTCGACCTCGAGCAGCTCGAGCGCGAGCCTACTTCGGCCGCGTGATCTTGTTGTCCTTGCCGGGGCTCGCGATCCGGACCGCCTTGGCCTTGATCGGCTTCTGCACGGTGACGGTGTTGTGGTTGCCGTAGACTCCGACCTCGTCGGCGGCCGTCAGGCTGATCGTGTTGCGGTTGCCGTTGACCCGGACCACGCCGGCCGAGCCGGTGACGGTCTCGTCGTTGCCCTCGACGGTGATCGTCGCGCACACCCCCTTGAGGGTGATCGTGAGGTGATTGCCGAGCAGGTTGACCTGGGGATCCTTGGCGCAGTCGACCTCGATCGTCTTGTCGTTGTCGAGCACGGTGACGTCGGCGCGGGCCGCGCTGAACGCGATGCCCAGGCCGGCGAGGGTGGCGGCGAGCGTGAAGCACTTCATCCCTGTCTCCTGTCCGGACGGACGCGCGACACTAGCATTGCCGGAGCGGCGCGGGGAGTGACGCGCGCCGCACGACCGCGGCGGCGACCACCGGGGCGAGCGCCTCGGCGAGGGCGAGCGCGAGGCGGGCCAGGCCGAGCGGCGCGATCCGATCCCACAGCGCAGCGTGGACGGCGAACCCGCCGGGGCGCTCGGTGGCGGCGCGCGCGCCGAGGTCGGCCCACGCGACGCCCGCGGCGGCGCACAGCGCGCGGGCGTCGGTGGCGAGCGGCGCGGGGACCGCGTCGGCGACGAGCTCGGCGAGCGCATCGCGCAGGGCGGCGGGGAACGCGCGGCCGATCACCGGGCTCGCGCAGGCCGGGATCGGGTGCGGGCCGTCGACGACGCGGCCGTCGGCGGCCAGCGTGGCGACCCGCGCATGGCAGGCGTCGCCGAACCAGACCTCGGCGCGGTGTCCGGCGGCCGGACCAGCGGCCACCAGGCGCGCCGGCGAGCCGCCGGGCTCGTAGCCGACGCCGTCGATCACCGCGCGCTCCAGGCGGTCGCGCAGCTCGACGAAGCCGCGCGGGATCGCGATCCGCTCGTGCGGCGCCGGGGCGAAGTCGATCGGGATCGGATCGCGGGCGACGCGGACCGCGCGATCGAGCGCCCCGGCGGTGAACGCGGCCTCGTCGGCGTCGCACCGGAACGACCGGGCGAGGCTGCGCCACAGCGCGGCGGTGGGGTAGGGGCCGGCGTACCGCAGGGCCGTGACGCCGGCGTCCCGCGCGAGCAGCGCGATCGTGTTGAGGATCGCGGCGCCGGCGCCGAGCGGCAGGCGTCCGGGCGCGGCGATCGCCGGGATCTCGGCCGGCCGCGCCCAGTCGAGCGCCGTCATCGCGGTGTCGCCGACGGTGTGGGCCGCGCCGAGCAGCGGATGGTGGCAGATCGCCCCGTCGACGACCGCCCCGTCGACCGTCAGCCTGACCAGTCGGTCGGCAGCCTCGTTCCAGGCCAGCTGAGCGTGGCACGCGCCGGTCCGGTCGGTGACGCATGCGAGTCTGGCGGAGACGAGGTCATACCGTGTGCCATGCACTCCTGAAACCTAACAGCTTTCATGCAGATAGCTCTTTCCCTTCCGCCGGTGGTTTGGCATGGTGTGCCCCCTTCCATGAAGCTAGGCATCGTCAACGAGACTCGACCCGACGAGCGCCGGGTCGCGGCATCCCCGGCCGTGGTCGGCCGGTGGGTGAAGGGCGGCTGGGAGGTCGTCGTCGAGCGCGGCGCCGGCGCGAACGCCAGCTATCCCGACGCGCAGTACGAGGCGGCGGGCGCGGCGATCGTCGACCGCCAGACCGCCTGGCAGGCCGACATCGTGCTCAAGCTACGGCCGCCCGCCGTCGAGAACGGCGCGTGCGAGGCCGACCAGATGCGCGACGGCGCGACGCTGATCTCGTACATCCAGCCGGCGGAGAACCCCGAGCTGATCGAGCGGCTGGCCGGCAAGCGGCTCACCGTGCTCGCGATGGACCAGGTGCCGCGGATCAGCCGGGCCCAGAAGATGGATGCGCTGTCGTCGATGGCCAACATCTCCGGCTACCGCGCGGTGATCGAGGCCGCGCAGCGGTTCGGCAGCTTCTTCACCGGCCAGTTCACCGCCGCCGGCAAGGTCCCGCCGGCCAAGGTGCTGATCATCGGCGGCGGCGTCGCGGGGCTCGCCGCGCTGGGCGCCGCCAAGGGCCTGGGCGCGATCGTCCGCGCATTCGACGTCCGGCCCAGCGTCGAGGATCAGGTCAAGTCGCTGGGCGGCGAGTTCCTCACCGTCTCGATCCAGGAGTCCGGCGAGGGCCAGGGCGGCTACGCCCGGGAGATGAGCAAGGCGTTCCTCGACGCCGAGTACGCGCTGTTCCGGGCCCAGGCGAAGGAGGTCGACATCGTCATCACGACCGCGCTGATCCCGGGCAAGCCGGCGCCGAAGCTGTGGCTGACTGACATGGTCGAGCTGATGAAGCCGGGCTCGGTGATCGTCGACCTCGCCGCCGAGAAGGGCGGCAACTGCGAGCTGACGAAGCCCGGCGAGGTGATCGAGCACAAGGGCGTGACGATCATCGGCTACACCGATCTCGCGAGC
>DATAPF010000074.1:0-17580 GCA_036265355.1 Kofleriaceae bacterium
CCACCGATCCGATGGCCACGCAGATCGTCGTGCGCGCGCGGCTGGCCCGCCCGCTCGCCGCGATGGTCGCGCTGGCGTCGAGCCTGGCGGCCGGCGCGTGGATCGCCGCGCTGCTCGGGGTGGTGATCGCCCCGTCGAGCGGCGGCGAGCACGCGCTGATCGGCGTGATCGCGATCGCCGCGGTCGCCGCGGTCGGCTTCGCGCACTTCCGGGTGCTGCGGCCGAGCTGGGCGAGCGCGCCGGCGGTGCTCCGCCACATCCGGTCCGCCGCGCGGGCGCTGGTCGCCGGCGGCCTCACATTCGGCGCGCTGGAGCTCGCCGTGCAGGGTACGCTCGCGGTGTTCGGCGCTCCCGCGCTCGGCGTCGGGACCCGGGTCATCCTCGCCGGCGCGGCGGCCGCGATCGGCCTGGGCTGGCAAACGCTCCGGCTCGGCGAGCGCCTGCGCCGCCGGATCGGCTGACGATCGGCTACCATCCAGGTCATGGAATCCGGATCGATGATCGGGGGGCGGTACCAGCTCGTCGACGTCGTCGCCGAGGGCGGCCTGTCCACCGTCTGGCAGGGCGTGGCGCGCAGCAGCGAGGTGTTCGCCCGCCCGGTCGCGATCAAGGTGATGAAGCGGGCGTTCTCGACGGTCGGCGGCCCCTACCTGTCGATGTTCCTCGAGGAGGCCCGGATCGGGGCGCGGCTGCAGCACTCCAACGTGATCCAGGTCCTCGACTTCATCGTCGAGGCCACCCCGGCCGGTCCGACCTATTGCCTGGTGCTGGAGTGGGTCGATGGCATCGACCTGCGCAGCATGCTGCGGGTCGAGAACGCGCTCGGCCGCAAGCTGGCGTGGGGGCTGGTCGCCACGGTCGGCCTGCGCGTGCTGCGCGGGCTGGCCGCGGCCCACGAGCGCCGGCTGCCCGACAACACGCTGTCGCCGGTGATCCACCGCGACGTGTCGCCGCAGAACATCCTGCTCGGGCTCAACGGCGACATCAAGCTCGCCGACTTCGGCATGGCCCGCGCGCGCGACCGGATCGCCGAGCACACCGCGCCCGGCTTCGTGAAGGGCACGCTGTCGTACATGGCGCCCGAGATCCTGGTCGGCAAGCCGGCGAGCCCGGCCAGCGACCTGTTCTCGCTGGCGATCACGCTGTGGGAAGCGCTGGCCGGCGAGCGCCTGTTCCACGCCAGGTCCGATATCGACGTCATCGAGCGGATCCGCCGCTGCGAGGTCCCGCCGCTCGCCGACCGCCGGCCCGACGTCCCGCCGGCGCTCGTCGCGGCGATCCACCGCGCACTGGCGAAGGAGCCCGAGGCGCGGTTCGTCTCGGCGCGTCAGATGGCGCATGAGCTCAACGAGATCCTGCGCGGCGAGGACTCGTGGGGCGACGCCGACGTCCTGGTCGGCAACGCCGTCGCCGAGGCGCGGGTCGCCCAGTCCCAGCTGCCCCCCGCCCCGCCGGCGCCGGGCTCGAGCTCCGGCTCGCGGTAGCGGCGGCGCCGAGCGCCGGGACGCGAACCACCGGCTCCGCCTGGTGTCGGCGCTGTCCGCGCTGGCGAGGCAGCGCATCCGGTACATGGCCGCGACGACCGCGCGTGATCCGCGACCGCGCGCTCCAGTGCTGACAGCGCTGCGCTGATCGTCGATCGCCGTGCGGGTCGCTCGCAGCGCGGCGGAGCAGGACCTGGCACATGGCGTGTAACCGGACCGGTCATGATCACGCACGCAGTCACCCGACAGGGCTCGACGGCCGCGACCGTCCACGCTGCCTACCGCCCGGCCTGGGCCATCGTCACGCTGATCGCCGGAGTCGTCGCGGCGCTGGTGATCGCGAGCAGCCTCGCCGTGCTGCTGGCGGTCGGGCTCGCGGCGTGCCACGCTGCGATCGAGACGCCGGTCGCGCGCCGGCTGCGTGCCGAGCGCGCCGCCCGCGCGCAGCGCCGGACCCGCCACGGGCAACGCGAGCGCCGGGTCGAGACCGCGGGCGCCGACCCCGACGAGCTGCGCCAGCTCGCCGAGGTGGTCGACCGGGTCGCCGCTCGGGGATTGCCCGCGCCGTTCGACGTCGAGCCGCTGCTCGATCACTACGTCGAGCTCACCACCGCGCGGCAGCGCTGCTTCGCCGCGCTCGCCCGCGCCAATCCGCCGTGCCTGGAGGCCAAGCTCGTGCTCGCGCGCGCGGCGGCCCCGCGCAGCGCGGAGGTGCTCGAGCGCCGGCTGTCCCGCGCGCGCTCGCTGACCGAGGCCACGCAGCGGCTCGACGAGGACATCGCCGAGCTCACCGAGACGATCCGGTACTGCGGCGAGCGCGCCGAGCTGTTCGACGACGGTCTGCCGGCGCTCGACCCGGAGCTGGTGACGTCGGCGCTGGCCTACTACGACGCCTACGACGGCTACGACGCGGTCGCAGCGCGCTGAGGCGCGAGCCGTTCACAACAACCTGCGAGTCGCACAACCCGAAGCAGCACAACCGAAGCAGTACAAAGGAGCATATGATGGTGGACTACACTCGAACCCGGACCAGCCTGACGGCCCAGGATGCGTGGCCGCGCTGGGTCAACTTCCTGATCGGAATCTGGTTGATCATCTCCGCGTTTGCCTGGCCGCACACCGCCGGGGCACGTGCCAACACATGGATCCTCGGCGCGCTGATCGCCATCGCGTCGATCTGGGCCGTGTTCACGCCGGGCGCCCGGTTCCTGAACACGATCTTTGCGATCTGGCTGTTCTTCGCAACGCTGGTCATCTATCACGCGTCCAGCGCAACGGTATGGAACAACATGATCGCCGCGGTGATCGTGTTCGTGCTGTCGCTGATCCCCAGCCCACCCGGGGCCCGGACCGGACGCGAGCGCCCGATCCACGCGGGGTGACGTCGGTGTCGAGCGGATCGCAGCGCCGGTACGTGTGATGCACCAAGCACGCATGGAGGTTTTTCAACATGCCAGTCACGACACAGACTCCTGGGGAACCACCCAGGCACGAGGTACTCTACAACCGCGAGGATCGCGAAGACCGTCGCGATGAGCGCTTGACCCCGGGCGAGCATCCTGCCGAGGTCGCGCACGAACAGAAGATCTCGGCGGCGACGCTCGCCGGTGGCTCGTCGCTGGAGCTGATCGGCGGCGGTGCCGCCGCGGTGCTCGCCATCATCGGGCTCGCGGGCACCCTGCCGTTCTACATGACGACGATCGCGACGATCGTGGTCGGCGGCGCCCTGCTCGCGCACGGCGCGGCGGTCACAGCGCGCCGGACCGACACGATGCGGAGCGCCGAGGACCGCGCCGAGCGGATCGAGATCGGCGGCGGCGCAGGTAGCGAGTTCCTCGGAGGCGCGGGCGCGATCGTGCTCGGCATCCTCGCGCTGGCCGGCGTGATGCCGGGCGTGCTGCTGCCGGTGGCGATGATCGTCGTCGGCGCGACCATCCTGCTCGGCGCACCGGCGCAGCCCGAGATCGCCCGGCTCGCGCCGGATCGCGATCGCAGGATGTCGCGGATCACGCACGAGGCCGTCGAGGGTGCGTCCGGCGGGATGGTGCTGGCCGGTCTGGGCGCGATCGTGCTCGGCATCCTGGCGCTGATCGGCGTCGGCCCGGTGTCCACCCTGGTCCAGGTCTCGCTGCTCGCCGTCGGCGTCGCGCTGCTGCTGAGCGGCAGCGCGCTGACCGCGCGGTTCGGGCGGCGGCTGCAGCAGCTGACGTGACCGCCGACCCGCACCCGCCGGCCGGTCCCGCGAACGGGGCACCCCTGGCACCGGGGGAGCCGGCCGCTCCGACCGAGGAGCTTCGCCTCGCTCCCCGCGAGGCGCTCGTGTTCTGGGTGGTCGGCGCGCTGATGCTCGGCTTCGTGGTCGTGCTGCACGTCGCCGCCGACGTCCTGCTGTTGACGTTCGCCGGCCTGCTGCTGGGCAACGCGCTGCGCGGCGCGGCCGAGTGGCTGTCGCGCCGGACCCGGTCCGGCATCGGGCAGAGCCTGGTCGTGTGCATCCTGGTCGCGCTCGCCCTGGGCGCCGGCGCGGTGACGTGGATCGTCCCGCTGGTCGCCGAGCAGGCCGGGCAGCTGGAGAGCCAGCTCGGCGCGGCGGTCACCGACGTCGAGACCTGGCTGCGCGGGACGCAGTTCTTCCACACGCTGTCCTCCGCGGCGCCCGGTGGGCTGGAGCGCCAGGCCACCGGCTGGCTGGCGAGCCACGCCTCGTTCGCCGGGAATTTCCTGCTCGGCGTCGTCGGCGTGCTCGGCGCCGCGGTGTACGTGCTGTTCGTGACCCTGTACTTCGCGTTCTCGCCGGACGTCTACCGGCGCGGCGTGCTCGCGCTGGTCCCGGCGGCGCGCCGCCGCCGCGCCGAGCAGGTGATCGATACCCTGGCGGCCACGCTGCGGCGCTGGCTCGGAGCGCAGCTCATCACGATGACCGCGCTCGGGATCGCATCGGGGATCGGGCTGGGCCTGCTCGGGATCCCGCTCGCGTTCGCGCTCGGCCTGCTCGCCGGCCTGCTGCTGTTCGTCCCGTACCTCGGCTCGATCGCGTCGGCGATCCCGGCGCTGTTGGTCGCGCTCACCGTCAGCCCGATGCACATGCTCTACGTCGCGCTGCTGTACGTCGGCATCCACCTGGCCGAGGGCTACCTGCTGTCCCCGCTCCTGCAGCGGCGCGCGGTCGACACCCCGGCGCTCCTGGTGCTCGGCAGCCAGCTGATCGCCGGCGCGCTGTGGGGGATCCTCGGCCTGATGTTCGCGACGCCGATCGTGGCGACCGTGCTGGTCGTGGTCCGCATGCTGTACGTCGAGGACACGCTCGGGACCGCGTAGCGTCGTCGGCAGGGCGTGGCGCGCGGGAGAACGCGGACACGCGAGACTCGCCGGGGGCTGCTGCGCGGATGGGCGTCGGAGCCGCGCCCGCCGAATCACCACCGGCGCCTGCGCGAACGGCGCCCCGACCCCATCCTGCTCGCGGTCGCCCCCGGCGAGCTCGCGTTGACGCCTCGTGATCGCGCCTCGAAGCGTTCCCGGAGGACGCGCGCTGCGCTCGCTATACTCCGGCGGTGGCTCGCCGCTCCTGGAAAGACGTGCTCCGGCCCGGGCTCGCCGTCGTGTTCGTCGGCTACAACCCGTCGCGGCTCGCGTGGCGCACCGGGCACCACTACGCCAACCCCGGCAACCGGTTCTATCACCTGCTGCACGACGCCGGGCTCACCCCGCGCCGGTTCGCACCCGCCGAGTGCCGCGACCTGCCCGGCCTGGGTATCGGTCTGGCCGACCTGCTCCATACCTGGTCGCCGCGCGCCGATGACTTTCCCGCGGTGACGTATCGCGCGGCGCTGCCGGCATTTCGCGCGCGGATCTCGCGCGCCGCGCCGCGCGCCGTGATGCTCAACGGCATCGGGATCTACCGGCTGCTGTTCGACCGCCCCCCGCCGCCGGAGCTCGGCTACGACCCCGACGTCGAGCTCGGCGGGGCCGCGGTGTTCGTCGCGCCGTCGTCGAGCGGCCTCGCCAACGGCCACGCTCGCAAACGACTGGACGCGTACAAGAAGCTCGCCCGCTGGCTGCGCGACGCCGGCGGTGTGTGACGCCGCGCCGCGCTACGCCGGTCCGCCCGGTCGCTCGCCGGAGGCGCGTGCGCTGCACTCGGCCTCGAGCGCGGTCCACGCCGGATCCGCGTCGAGCCGGCGATGCGCGCTGACCAGGCGCAGCGCGGCATCGGCGTTGATCCGCGGCTCGCCGGCGGTCTCGTCGAGCAAGCCGCGCACGAGCGTGCGCAGCAGCTCGCGGTACGCCTGCCAGCGGTTGCGGGCGGTCCCCTGCAAGGCCGCGAGCCGCTCGGCCGCCGCGCGGTGGGCCTCGCCGAGCGACGCCATCGCGGTCGGAAACTCGGGCAAGAGCAGGATCGGGTACTCGGCCAGCAGCCGGTCGGCGGTGCGCGACGGCGCTTGCGCGAAGGCGTGCGCGGCGGCGGTCCCGCGCCCGATCGCGAGCCAGTACTCCGCGAGCACGCGGCGCACCCGGCGGACCACCGCGTCGGCGTACGGCAGCACGTCCGCCCGCGACAGCGCCTGCCGCGCCTGGGCCGCGCCCGGACCCTCGGTGACGTCGAGCCGGGCCACCACGCGGTCGACCCGGAACAGCAGGCACTGGCGCGCCCGGCCGCCCGGCCCGGGCCGCGCGCGATCCCACGCGTGCGCGCCATCGCCGATCCGCAGCACCGCGGGGTTGGCCAGGCCGTCGCGCGCGAGCAGCTGGGTCGCGGGCGAGTCGAGGTAGGCCCGGGCGGCGTTGCTCGATGCGAACACCCAGCGCGCGTCGACGACGCGGTGGACCGGTGCGGCGGGGTCGCCGAGCCATTCGACGGCGCCGGCCGCGAGGCCGCCATGCGTCGCGTAGGCGCGATCGTGCACGTTGGGGTTGGCGGCGCGTCGATCGTCGCCGCGGCGCAACCCCGCGAGGTCGGCGTCGTCGAGGAACAGCGCGTGCGCATCGGGCGGCCGCGCGGCCGGCGGCGGGGCCGCCACCGGCTTCGCGCCGGGCACCCGGATCAACGCCGCGAGCTCGGCCCGCAGCGCTTGCTCGACCGCTGCGTCGGCGGGATCGTCGGCCGCGCGGCGCACGTCCTGGATCACCGCGAGCGCGCGTTCGAGGTTGACCCGCCGCGATCCGCGGCGCTCGGCGGCGAGCGTGGCGACCAGCAAGCGATGATACGGCGCGTAGGCCGGGGAGCTGCGCAGCGCCTGATGCATCTCGCGCAGCCCGTCGAGCGCCCGCGAGCGACCGAGCGCGCGCTCCGCGGCGTCGACCAGCTCGGGCAACAGCAGCGCCGGATGGCGCTCCACGACCTGCCAGACCTCGGCCTCGAGGGTGGACAGGAACGCGCGCATGATCTCCGCGCCTCGACACACCGGCCACCAGTAGCCCAGCGCGTCGTCGACCGCGCTCGGCGGCGACGCGCGCGCGGTCTGGTCGTGATGACTCGACATCGCCGGCACAACGCACGATCGGGCCGGGTGATTGCCGGAGTCCGGCGTGGACCCCGCCGCAGATCGTTGCATGCGTGCTGTGTCCGGGCGCACATCGGCGCACGGGCGCGACCGGCGATACTGGGGAATCATGAAACCCATTCCCTCGCATCGCAGCTCGCCGCAACCGCCTCGCCCGCTTCGTGCGCTCGATAAGGGCGCACTCGACGCCGTCCGCGGCGGCGTCAGCCATTCGATCATCTCCCCGCGCGACGCCGCGTCCGGCCTGCCGACCGGATGACTAGGTCACCACGAACTTGACGGCGCGCGCGATCAGGTAGACCGCATACACCATCAGCGCGACGCCGATCACGCGCGGGATCCAGGCGGCCTTGTCGCCGAGCACGTTCTTGCCGCGCTGGGTGAGGTGAGCGACCAGGCAGAACCACCCGAAGCTGCCGCCCATCACGCCGACCGCGAACAACAGGCCGGTCAGCTTCGACGGGCTGCCCAGGTGGTCGGCGATCTGCTCGGTGATCACGACCCAGGTCACGACCGCGGCGGGGTTGAGCAGGATCAGCAGCAGGCCGGTCTTGAAGCCAAGCACCAGCTCGTTCTCCGATGCGTCGGGGGCCGCCGCGTCGTGGGGGGGCGGAGCCACCGGCTGGCTGCGCGCGGTCAAAAAGCCGTAGACCAGGAGCACGATGCCGCTCACCGCGTAGAGGATCGGCGAGACGATCGCGTACGACCGCAGCACCGGGGTGACGCCGAGGATGCCGAGCGCCGCGTACAGGAAGTCGGCGCACGCGCCGCCGAGGCCGACCGCGATCGCGCGCCGCAACGTGTGGCGGTACGCGGCGTCGATCACCGCGACGTTGACCGGGCCGATCGGCACTCCGGTGGCCGCGCCCATGAGAGCCCCGAACAGGATGAACATCAGCACGGAAGCCTCCGTGCTATAGCAGCACCGTGGCCCCAGCTGCCAGAAAGCCGCGCTCGCCACGAGCGTCGGACCGGCCGGAGCCGCCGGGCTCCTGTGCCGCATTGCAGCACACCCCGGGCGCCGGTGGCCCGACCGTGACCTGGCTCGGCCATGCCACCGCGGTCGCCGAGCTCGGCCGCGCCCGCGTGGTGTTCGACCCGCTGCTGCCGTGGCGCGCCCGCCGCGCCGGGCGGGTCGACGCGGTGCTGGTCACCCACTCGCACGTCGACCACCTGAACCGCTGGAGCCTCAAGGCGATCGATCGCGATACCCACGTGGTGGTGCCGCGCGGCGCCCGGCACCTCGTCGCCGACCTCGGGTTTCGCGAGGTCAGCGAGCTGACCGCCGGGGGCGAGATCGAGATCGCCGGGCTCGCGATCACCGCGGTGCCGACCCGGCACGACTTCGGGCGCTGGCGCAAGGGCGGCTCGCCGGAGGCGCTCGGCTACGTGGTGGCCGGGAGCGGCGCGGCGCTGCACCACGCCGGCGACGTCGACTTCTCCGACCACGCGGTGTTCGACGACATCGGCAAGCGCCACGCGATCGACGTCGCGCTGCTGCCGATCGGGGGCATGCTGCCGACCTGGTACTACCGCTGGCGCCGCCACGTGTTCGATGGCGGGATCCACATCGATCCGGACTGCGCGCTCGACATCTTCGAGCGCCTGGGCGCGCGCACGCTGGTCCCGGTGCACTGGGGGACCGTCCACGTGCTCGGCCTGCCCGGCGAGCCGCGCCGCCGGCTCGCGCAGGTCGCCGAGCAGCGCGGCAAGACCGCTGCCGTCCGCGTGCTCGCGCATGGCGAGCGCCTCGAGCTGGCGCGGGTGTCGTCGCAGGGCCACTAGAACACGCCGTTGAACCGCAGCGTTCCGACCAGGCCGATGACGCCGATCGCGATCCCGACCAGGTAGCCGAACACCTGATCGGCGAGCAGCGAATCGCGGCGGCCGGTCCGCCGGGCCCGCCGGGCCCGCGCGAGGAACACGAGGTCGTGGATCAGCCACACGCCGGCAAAGCCGGCGGTCGCCAGGCTGATCAGGAAGCGGAACACGCCGTCGGGCAGCTCGGTCATTGCCGGGCCTCCGCGGTGGCCGCGGTGGCCGGGGCCGACCTGCGGACCGCGCGCACCGGTTCGTCGGCGGTGGTCGACCTCGCGGCGGCACGCTCGGCCGGCTCCACCGCCGGCCCGGCTCCCGGCACCGGATCGATCAGCATGCGCCTGGCGTCGTGCACCACGATGACCAGCATCAGCGGCACGAACGCCCAGTAGAACAATGTGACCTCCATGCCGCTGGTCGCGAACCCGATCAGGTAGCCGGTATAGGCCACGATCCGCTCCATCGCATACGACTTGTAATTGACCGCCCGGCCGGCGCGCCGGATGTAGACGAAGCGCAGCGCGGTGTTGAGCAGGCCCAGGCCGATCACGCACACGACCGGGAGCGCCGGCGCCCAGCCGTAGGCCGCGACCAGGATCAGCCCGGAGCCGTAGCACAGCCCGTCGGTGATCGCGTCGAACAGCTCGCCGAACGCGCTCCGGCAGTCGAAGATCCGGGCGACCAGACCGTCGAGCTTGTCGAGCAGCCCGCACAGGATGATGAACAGCGTCGCCCACTGGTGAAGGCCGTGCGCGATCGCCCACCACAACAGCGGCACGAACACGAACCGCGACGCGGTCACCGCGTTGGCCGGGTTCCATGGCGACACGCGATGCGCAGTCACGACGCCTCGGCATCGGTCATGATGCCCGCCGGTGACGCACCCGGGCCGGCCGCCGGGTCGGCCTCGCCGGCGAGCCCCGGATCGACGAAGCGGTAGCGCTTCCACGCGAACCGCACGCGCTGGACCAGCGACACGTGGCTCATGATCGCGACCGCCCAGCACCCGGCGAGCGCCGGCCGCGGGTCGTGGAGCAGCGCGGTGAACAGCACGCCGAACCCGTAGTAGATCAGGAACTCCGCCGAGCCGAACAGCCCGACGACGTCGACCGGATGGCCGATCTTGCCCTTCTCGCGCCAGATGTCCTGCTGGCTCTCGGCGTAGATCGACAGCTTGATGATCACGTTGGTCAGCGAGCCGGTGATGCCGAACCCCAGCACGATCAGCACGTGCGGGTAGTCGTAGCTCAGGTTCAGGCAGCCACCGGCGTACATGATGCCGAGCACCCAGCGATCGCAGACGTCGTCCATCACCGCGCCAAACGTGGAGCGCTGGTTGAAGTTGCGCGCCTTGTAGCCGTCGATGTGGTCGATCAGGCCGCGGACCAGCAACAGCACGAACCCCCACCACCAGTAGCCGTAGAAGAACACCACCCCGCCGACCAGCCCGACCAGCGCCCCGAACATCGTCCAGGCGTTGGCGTGCAGCGGCAGCCGGGCGAGCGAGGCCACGACCGGGTGGAGCAGCCGGTCCACGTACTTGCGGATCGCGAACAGGTTCATCGGGACCGAGGGACTCTAAACGAAGTTGCCGCCGGCCGGACAGCCCGCCGGCGCACGCCAACCATACGATCCATCAGGCCCCTCGGACGGTGCGCAATGTATTTCGCAGGGCGGCGATGAACTGATCGAGCTGTTGCGCAGTGATCGACAGCGGAGGCTGCAACCGCAGCACGTTCCCGTGCAAGCCCGAGACCGTGATCAGCATCCCCTGGGCGTGAAGATGGTCCTTCACCTTACCCATCTCGGTCTTTCCGAGCACTTCGCGCGTGTCGCGGTTCTTGACCAGCTCGATGCCGCCCAGCAGGCCGGTGAACCGCACGTCGCCGATCCAGGGATCCCGCAGCGACCACGCCGCCTCGGTGAAGTAACGACCCATCCGGGCCGCATTGTCGATCAGGCCCTCGGCGAAGATCGTCTCGATCATCGCGAGACCACCGGCCGCCGACACCGCGTTGCCACCGTTGGTCGGCGTCGTGGCGCCGAAGAACGTCGCCGCGATCTCGCTGGACGCGGCGGTCAGCCCGAGCGAGCCGACCCCGCCGGACAGCCCCTTGCCGCCGGTCATGATCTCGGGCTGCAGGCCGTAGTGATCGATCGCGAACATCTTGCCGGTGCGGCCCATGCCGGTCTGGATCTCGTCGGCGATCAGCACGATCCCTCGCTTCTTGCGGGCGGCGTCGAGCCGGTCCCACCACTTCTGCGGCGGGGCCAGGCCGCCGACCGCCTGGATCGGCTCCGCGATCAGCCCGGCGGTGCCGGGGTGGGCGTCGAACAGCGCGTCGATCCCGTCGAGGCACTCGACCTTGCACTGGGTGTGCGGACCGTACTTGCAGCGATAGCAGTACGCCGTCGGCACGCCGTAGTTGTCGGTGCCGAGCGGCTTGCCCGCCGACTCGCGGTACTTCTGGTTCGCGGTGACCTCGAGCGAGCCCAGGGTCAGGCCGTGGTAGCCGTTCTCGAGGTACGCGATCTCGGGCTTCTTGCGGAACTGCCGCGCCATCTTGAGCGCGACCTCGTTGGCCTCCGAGCCGCCCGTCGAGAAGAACGCCTTGTGGATGGTCCTGGGCGCCAGGCCCACCAGCTTCTCGGCGAGCCGGATCGCCGGCACCGTGCCGTGCTTGCCGGACACCTGCAGCACCTCGTGCAGCTGCCGGGTGACCGCCTCGATGATCCGCGGGTGGCAGTGGCCGGCGTTGTTGACGAAGTAGCCGGCCGTGAGGTCGAGGTACTCCTTGCCGTGGACGTCGGTCACGGTGCAACCGCGCGCCTTCGCGATGATCACCGGCTCGCCGGCAGGGTGCGCCCACGGGCGCATCACGTACTTCTCGTCGGCTGCTTCCAGCGCGTTGGCGTCGGGTATCTGTTCACCCATGAGAGCTCCCTGGCGTCAGTGGTTTCCTCGGTACCGCATGTCGCAAATCCAGGTCAAGTTCCAGGTTTAGCCAGGGTCGGCCGCGACCGAGCGAGCCGGGCCGGGGGGGTGGGCGCCGGGCTCGCCCTCCGAGGGCCGCCCCGCGACGAAGGCGCGGCGCGGGCGATCCCAGACCCGCACCGTGTCCGACACCACCCGGCCCCCCTCCAGCTCGTAGATACGGTAGCGCGCGACGCGATCCGGCTTGTTGTGAAAGTACGTGCCCGACGCAATCCCCCGGACCGGCACCGGGCCCGCGGGGCCGGGCAGCGCCTCGGTCATATCGCGATGCTCGTGGCCGTGGACGATCAGATCGGCGCCGGCGCCGGCGATCACCGCGGCAAACGCCGCGTGGTCGCGCAGCCCGCGGATCCGGCTCTCGGCGCGCCGGCCGGCCGGCGGGTGGTGAATCGCCACCACCCGGACCTTGCGCGCGAGCCGCGGATCGGTGAGCACGGTGGCGAGCCGCGCCAGCTGGCCCGCGCCGAGCCGGCCGTAGGCGGTGAACCACGGTGTCGCCCGGCTGGTCGACGTCCCGATCAGCGCCAGCTCGCCCCGCACCCGGACGATCGGCCAGCGCAGCTCCGATGGCGTCTCGTCGGCGGCGAGCGCCGCCGCGGGCCATTCCCACCCCGGATCGCACGCCGCGTAGTCGGCGAACAGCTCGGCGAACAGCGGCACGCCCTCGGCGACGTAGGCGTCGTGGTTGCCCGGGATCACGGTCACCCCGCGCGGCCCGAGCGCGAGCCGGTCGAACCGCGCTCGCGCGAACTCGAACTCACAGCGCAGCGCGAGGTTGGTCACATCGCCCGTGCACAGCACGTGATCGACCCCGGCGGCGTTGAGATCGCTCACCATGTCGTCGAACGCCTCGACGTGGTAGTGCCGGCCGCGGTTGGACAGCAGGTTCATCGCGCCGATCCAGCGCTTGTTCGCCAGATCGAGCCACCGCGCGCCGTCGTGCGACAGCAGGTGGAGATCCGAGCAATGCGCCAGCCGCACCTGCCGCCATTGGTAGCACAGGCCCGGCGGCCGGGCGCCCTGCTGGTTCGAGCGATCACGAGAATCTCTCTCGGTGTCACGCGGATCTCCCGGCACCGCCGCGGCTCGTGCGCCTTCGCACCGCTCAGGGATGTCCGGACTCGACGGTGTGCAGGAAGCGCACCGCCGCCCCCGTCGCTTCGGCGCTGGCCCCGCGCTCGCTGTGCGGCGCATGGCCGGCCCCCGCGATCACGTGGACCGCGGCACGCGGCAGCGCGCGCACCACGCCATCGAGCTCGCCGGGCTCGGTCCGCGGGTCGTCGGCGCCGTGCAGCACCATCACCGGCACGGCGAGCTCGCCGAACCGGTGGTCGAAGAAGTCGTCGCCGGGCGTCGCCGCGATGTCGAGCCAGGCCCGGCCGCCGGCGCGCAGCACGGTGCGCCAGTGGTCGTCGCCGTGATCGGCGGCGAGCCGCGCGGCGACCCGCGGGCCGAACCCGTCGGGGTCCTTGTGCATGGTCTCGAAGAACGCCCGCGACCTCGGCTTCTCGCGCTCGACATGCAGCGCCTCGACGATCAGCGCGGTGACCCGCGACGGCCGGCGCAGCGCCATGATCGCGGCGATGATCGCGCCGTCGGAGTGGCCCCAGATCGCACAGCGCTCGATGCCGAGCGCGTCGAGCATCGCCTCGTGCTCGACCGCCGCGGCCTGGTGGAACCGCGGTGGCAGCGCCGTGATCCGCCGCGACTTGCCGTAGCCCGTGCGATCCGGGATCACGAACCGGCGCTCCGGCAGCGCCGCGATCTGCGCGTCGAACGGATAGAACTCGTAGCCCCAGCCGCCGTGCAGCACGAGCAGCGGCGCGCCGTCCGGCGGCCCGACGTCGCGGACATACACCTCGATCGGCCTGGTTCCCGGCAGCAGCGGCGATTCCGCGATCTCCACGTACGGCACGCCGGATCGGTAGCGCGCCCGCGCCGCGCTGTAAACGCCGTCGCGCGGCCGTCACGGGATGAACGGCGGCCGGCCGAGCACGGAGAACGCAGCCCACGTCGGCGGTGCCGCGGGATCGCTCGATGCCCCGGTCCCGGCCGCAGCGAACGCCAGCTGCACCCGGGCCAGCGCCCGGGCGGGATCGGTGGCCCAGTCGGGCTGCGCATAGAACGTGTTCATCACCGCCAGCGCCGTGGTGTCCTCGACGCGGCGATCGGTCGCGATCACCGTCGCGGTGCCGGCGTCCAGCAGCGCCGCCGCGATCGAGCCCCAGCCCTCCTCGTCGGTCGCGGCCGCCGAGCCGCAGCTCGCCACCACCGCCAGCCGGGGCGCGAGCCCGTGCCGCAGGATCTCGGCGGGGTCGACCTCGCCATCGGCCAGCGGCAGAACGCGCGAGCCGGCTCGCGAGAACACATGGCCCGCGATGTGAAGCAGCGCGGCATCCCGGCCGGCCCACAGCTCCGCGCGCGTCGCAGGACGCGCGGTCCTGGCTCCCGACACCCGCGCGGTCGGCCCGAGCGCCCGGGCCACGATCGCACCCTCGAGCGCCGCGCCGACCAGGTTCCCCCGCGGATCGGCGATCACCATCGCGGGCCCCGCCGCGGTCGATTCCGCGCGCGCCGCCCGCAGCGCCAGCACGCGCACCAGCGGGCGCCGGCGCAGGATCGGCGCGCCATCCTCGTCGCGCAACGCGGCCAGCGGGGCCTTGCCCAGCGAGCCGATCGCGAGCACGTGGAGCGCGCGATCGCTTTGCCCCGGCGGAATCATCATCTGCCCCAGGGCGCGCGCCGCCGTCCGGTCACCGGGATTCTCGAACAGGTCGGTGGCCAACCTCCGCGCTTGCTCGGCGTCGCCGACGTCTTCGCCGGTCACCTCGCCCTGGCTCACGCGCAGTCGGTACACGCGCTCCTTTCCGTTGCCGATCTGCCTGGCGGATTGCGCGATCACGATGACGAGATCGCGCGTCCGCCAGGCCGACAGGACCGCGTCCACGTCGGGCCGCCGGATCGCGCCGGGATCCGGACCCGCCGCCTCGATCTCCGGGGCCTCGCGATCGTGGTCCACCCGCTCCTCAACGGTCGCTCGCAGCATGTCGCTCGCGTCGAGATCGAGGATCACGGCGAGCGCGTCGCGCCAGCGCCCGCCGCGGACCAGCAACGCGATCAGGTCATCGTAGGGCGCGCGGTGGCTCGACACCAGGAACGCGGAGCGCGCCTGCGCGCTCGCACGCAGCGCCGCCACCATCGCCACGGACCGGCGATACTGGTACTCGGCAAGCACGTCGCCCAGCGGCCCGCCGCGCTGCTCGAACAGCTCCGCGTGGGCACACGCGACCTCCCAGGGCCAGTCGGCCTGTGGCGGATCGAAGGTCTCGGCCTGCACGAGGTAGCGCTCCGCCTCGTCGAGCGAACCGCGGTCCGCAGCGAGGTAGCCCCGCAGCAGCAGCGTGACGAGGTCTTCCTCCCCCGCCCGGGCGAGCTCGTCCAGCCGGGCGATCGCGCCGGCGGGATCCTGGCGCCGCAGCAGCCACGCTTGATTGATCGCGACGATCGATGCGATGTCGCGAAACTTGCAACCCTCGTTCGCCTTCGCCGCCGCTGCGAACTGGCGCAGCGCGACCGCTTCATTGCCCACGTCGAGCTGGTACTGGGCATGCCGCAGCAGCGTCCAGGTCCGATCGCACGGCTCGGTCGCCCGGTCGATCGCCAGCGCCAGCGTAGCGACGGCCCCCTTGATGTCCCCGATCCGGCGCAGCGCATCGCCGCGCGCGATGTAACTGACCACCTCGGTGTGCGAATCGCCGAGCTGCTGCGCGAGCGTGAGCGCCGTGTCGGCGGCATGCAGCGCGGCGACCAGATCACCGGATCGTCGCTCGACCTGCGAGAGCGACACGGCGTCGGTCGCCAGGCCGCGCCGATCTCCGGCGATCATGTGCGCGGTGCTCGCGAGGATGGCTTCGACCTGTGCTTCGCGGAAGCGATCGTGGCGCAGCGCGATGTAGCTCAGGATGGCGTGCGCATCCCCCCAAGACTGTCCGGACAGCAGGCGGCGGGCGAGCTCACCGGCGTGGTCCAGGTCGCCCATGTACTGGTAGGCCTTCGCCGCCCAGTACAGGTCGCGCTCGTCGCCGGTCTCGCGATGGCTGCGCAGGCAGAGCTCGACGCCGGTGCGCTTGTCGCCGGTCTTGACCTCCCGCTCGCACGCGGACACGGGACGGTGCTGTGAGCATCCCGCCAGGCCGGATATGGCGATCGCGATCACCGCCAGCCCGATGACGAACCAGCCGCGTGCGCGTCGGACATGGCGTCCCGATGTCGAAACCATCTCCCGGCCCCCAGGTCTAGATTCGCTCCAGCGCACGGTACCATGGCGACCCGGGGTGCTCCCGCAGGGCGATTCGTCCGCAGCCTTGGCGCGGTCGGGCGCGGTATGCGACGCACGGACGATCAGGTGCGCCGGTTCCACCACTTTCACGACAGCATCCGGAGCGCATGGATTTCCGGCAGATCGCCGCATCCTGCCCGGTTGCCGACCATTTGCAGGGGCCGCTGTCGGATCTCGAGACCTCCATCGCCTAACCCCCATCGTGCGCGATGAAGACGTCTACCCCGGGCCTGGCATCCAGCGCCCGCGCACGCAGTCCCGCAGGAAGGATGATTCGCCATGAGCCAGCAACGCTCCAAGTACAGATACTTCACCATTCAGTCCGCCGATGTTCCTTCGCAGCCGAGCTACCCCGTGTGGTTCGCGACGTGGTCCGCGAAGCAATCCGAATATGTCTGGTCCAAGAACCGGCCGGACACGACCGCCGGTACGACCAAGACGTGGACGGTCGGCGCGACCGATGACGCGGACCTTCCGCCGGGAGCGATCGCCGTCGTCGCGTCGATCGACAAGTGCATCGACCCGCCGCCGCTGACCGTGCCGATCGACGCCACCATTGATCAGTTTCAGGCAGTGCTCGGCCGCCGACTCGTCCAGGAGGGCCAGGGGGCCAAGTCGCTGGAGATCCGCCCCCCGGCTCGCCGCTAGCGCGGCTCGCGAGGGACGCCGTGCTACGCTGGTCGTGGTGAAGGCCACGCTCAGCTTGCCTCGTCGAGCGACGTACGCCGACTACCTGGCGGCGGAGCAAGGCAGCGAGCGCCGGCACGAGTTCCTCGATGGTGTGATCGTCGCGATGGCCGGCGGGTCCCACGAGCACAACGCCATCGCGTTCCGCTTCGGCGGCCTGTTCATGACCCGCCTGGCGCGCGGCTGCCGCGGCTACACCCCGGACCAGCGGTTCTGGATCGCCGCGGCCACTCGCGCCCGCTACAGCGACGGCTCGATCATCGGCGGCCCGCCGGCGCATCCGCCGCACGACGGTCAGGCGGCCACGAACCCGCTGGTCGTCGTCGAGGTGCTGTCGCCCAGCAGCGAGGGGGACGACGACGGCGACAAGCGCCGCGACTTCCAGTCGCTCGCCTCGCTGCAGGCCTACGTGCTCGCGGCGCAGGACGAGCGGTGCGTGAAGGTCTACCGCCGCGACGAGCGCGGTGCGTGGCGCGAGGAACCAGACGTCTACCGCGACGGCGGCAGCTTCGAGCTACCGAGGTTGACGCGCGCGATCGCAGTCGACGAGATCTACGATGACATCCTCGATGCCGCCGGACACTCGATGCTGCGCTGACCAGCCTGGCCATGACGCAGCGTTACCTCGAAGTCACGTTCCGCAAAGGCAAGCCGCTGGCCGCCTACCTGTACCTGCCGCGGAACGGCCGCGTCACGGTGGCCGCGACCCGCGACGCGGGCCGCGGCTTGAAGATCGACCTCGATCCGTCGGGCACG
>DATAPF010000075.1:0-25024 GCA_036265355.1 Kofleriaceae bacterium
AGCTGGCTCGGCGCATCGAGGCAGCCGAGATGAACCTCGATCTCGTCGCCGGTGCGCCCGAACAGCGAGGAGCCGCACGTGGGACAGAAGTGCTGGTTCTTGTAGTGCGCCGTCGCACCGCTGATCGTGACCGCATCGACCGGGAAGATCGCGGAGGCGTGGAACACCGCGCCATGATGCTTGCGGCAATCAAGGCAATGGCAGATGCCAACGCGGTACGGCGCGCCGGACAGGGCGATGCGGACCGCGCCGCACAGGCAGCCGCCGGCAAGCTTCGTGTCGCTCATGATCCTGTGTACCCTCGAACCGCGGCACCGTCTACATCACGGCAATGTCGGGACAGCGGCGCCGCGGGTCAGACCGGCGCAGCCGCGGCCGCGGTCACAGGCAGTACAGGTAGGCCAGCAGATCGCGCTTGTCGTCCTCGGACAGCCGGGTCCCGAGCACGAGGTTGAAGAACTCGACCACGTCGTCGAGCGTGAGCAGCCGGCCGTCGTGCAGGTACGGCGGCGAGTCCTTGATCCCGCGCAGCGGGAACGGCCGCATGTCGCCGACCAGGTGAAACCCGGCGTTGGTGTGCCCGTTGGAGTGGCAGTCGAGGCAGGCCACGCCCCGGCTCGGCTTCGCGCTGCGCCGGTCGGCGGTCTGGTTGAACTGCTGCTACAGCTCCGCGAGGTCCTGCCAGGTGATGCCGCTGGGCAGCCTGGCGCGCACGCCGCCCTGGACCGGCTTGCCGCGCGTCATCGTGACGTCCGGGACCGGACGATCGGAGAGATCGTAGCGCTCGTGGAGCAGCGCGAGCTGGCGCTGCATCACGAGCGGCTTTTCGCGGGAAAGCTCGGCAAACACCTTCTCGAACGGCGGCTCGACCGTCGGCAGGTAGCTGGTGTCGCCTCGCCTCGGCACGCCGCCCGGCGCCGCGTCCACGTCGGGCGCGCGGCAGCCGAACACCGTCACCGCCACCGCCGCCGCCAGTGCGATCCCTGCCACCACCCACGTCCACGCGCCGCCGCTCGAGCCCTTCATCACAACCTCCTCGGAAAACGCCGCCGCGAGCCAGTGCAAGGTCGGGTCCGTGGACAGCGCCCGGCAACCGCCCGGGCTCCGGCGCGGTTCGCAGCGCTGCCGGCGAGCGCGCGGCCGCGGCGCACGGGGCGAAGCGCACGGCGGGCTCGTCCAGCGCAGCGCACATCCCCGGTGTTCCGCGGGTGGGAGCCATGGGTGGGAGATCGGGGCCGGCGGTGACTGACAGACCTACGTCGTAGGCTCGGCCGGTGCAGCTGATCGTCGCGGAGAAGCCGGCGGTGGCGCGCGACCTCGCGCGCGTGCTCGGCGTGCGGCCGTCCGGCGAGCACTGCTTCGAGGGCGCCAGCCGCGTGATCACCTGGTGCATCGGCCACCTGGTCGAGCTCGACGAGCCGGCGGCCTACGACCCGCGGTGGAAGGCGTGGCGGCTCGACACGCTGCCGATGCTGCCCGCCGAGTTCCGGCTGCGGCCGTCGCGCCACGCCGCGGCGCAGCTCCGCGCGGTGGCCCGGCTGCTCGCCGACCGCCGGTTCCACAGCGTGGTCAACGCGTGCGACGCTGGGCGCGAGGGCGAGCTGATCTTCCGCTACCTCGTGCAGTTCGCCGGGCGCTGCCCGCCGGTCCAGCGGCTGTGGATCTCGTCGCTGACCGACGAGGCGATCCGCAAGGGGTTCGCCGCGCTGCGGCCCGGCGCGCAGCTCGATCCGCTCGCCGACGCGGCGCGATCGCGCTCCGAGGCCGACTGGCTGGTCGGCATGAACGCGACCCGGGCGGTCACCGCGCGCGGCCGGGTGGCCGGCGACACCGCGCTGTACTCGATCGGCCGGGTCCAGACCCCGACGCTGGCGATGCTGGTCCGCCGCGAGCAGGCGATCCGCGCGTTCGTGCCGCGGCCGTACTGGGAGGTCCGGGGCACGTTCACCACCGCCGGCGGCCAGCGCTTCACCGCCGGCTGGCGCCACGGCGCGATCGCGCGGCTGGGCAGCGCCGCGCTCGCCGAGGCGATCGCCGGGCGCGACACGGCCCACGGCGCGGCCGCCGATCCGATCGGCCCGCGGGTCGAGCGGGTGCGGGCGCGCACCGTCCGCGAGCCGCCGCCGCTGCTGTTCGATCTCACCGCGCTGCAGCGCACCGCCAACCGGCGATTCGGGCTGTCGGCGGCGCGCACGCTCGAGATCGCCCAGGCGCTCTACGAGCGCCGCAAGATCATCACGTACCCGCGGACCGACGCGCGCCACCTGTCGAGCGACGTCGCGCGCGAGCTGCCGGCGCTGTTCGCGGCGCTGGCCGAGGTCGGCGACTACGCAGCGTTCGCGCGCGAGCTGATCGCGCATCCGCCCCGGCCCGGCCGGCGGATCGTCGACGACGCCAAGGTCCACGACCACCACGCGATCATCCCGACCGGCAAGCCGGTGCGGCTCGACGCGCTGGATCGCGACGAGCGCCGGCTGTTCGATCTGATCGCGCGGCGGTTCCTCGCGGCGTTCTATCCCGACGCCGAGTTCGCGGTCACCGAGGCCTGGATCCGGGTCGGCGCCCCGGATGGCGCCGCGCCGGCGAGCGCGCCCGCGCCGGGGATCGCTCCCGAACTGGCTGCCGGCGAGCCGTCCGGCGCGGCGGGCGGCGACGCGACCGAGCGCGACGACGGCAGCGTCCCCGTGCTCGAGGCGCTGCCGCCCGCACCCGATCGCTACCTCGCGCGCGGCCGGGTCCGCCGGGTCGCCGGCTGGCAGGCGGTCGCCGGCATCGAGGCCGCCGCCGCGGCCCGGGGCGCCGATCACCGGCCGTCCGGGCGGCCCGGCGGGGACGCCGGCGGGGACGCCGGCCCGGGCACCGAGCCGGCCCAGCCGCTGCCGCCGCTCGCCGACGGCCAGCCGCTCGACGGCGCATTCGCAACGGCCGGCAAGCAGACCACGCCGCCGCGGCGCTACACCGAGGCGACCCTGCTCGCGGCGATGGAGTCCGCCGGCAAGGCGATCGACGACGAGGCGCTGCGGCTCGCGATGAAGGACTGCGGGCTCGGCACGCCGGCGACCCGCGCGGCGATCATCGAGACCCTGCTGACCCGCGACTACGCCGTGCGCGCGCGCCAGGAGCTCACCCCGACCGCGCGCGGCATCGCGCTGATCGACGCGCTGCCGGTGGCCAGCCTCGCCTCGCCGGAGCTGACCGGCACCTGGGAGGCCCGGCTCGCACGGATCGCCCGCGGCGAGGACTCGCGCGCCGCGTTCATGGCCGACATCGCGCGCTACGTCGCCGAGCTGGTCGACGCGGTCCGCGGCGCCAGCCCCCCGGCCGCGCCGCCGGCCAGCGGCCATGGCGCCGCCGCACGCCCCGCCGATCGCGCCACCCGTGCCGGCCGCCCGGCACGTGCAGCCCGTCGCCGGCCGCGCGCTGCGAGCGAGCGGCACCCCGCGAAACACCGCGCCCTCCCGATCGACTCGCTGAGCTGCCCGCGCTGCCGGGTCGGCACGCTGATCGCCGGCAGCCGAGGCTGGGGCTGCGCGCGCTGGCGCGAGGGCTGCCGCTTCGTCGTGTGGTTCGAGACCGCCGGCCGCCGGCTCACGCCCGCGCAGCTCCGCGACCTGGTCGTCCGCGGCAAGACCCGCAAGGCCCGGTTCCGCTCCGAGCGCGGCGCCGAGATCGACGGCCGCCTCGTCCTCGATCCGGCGGCCGACGGCGGCGCCCGGCTCGAGCCAGTGTGATCACTCGCTCACGGGCGGTCTCGCAGCACCACCGCGTTGCGCAGCAACACTCCGTTTCGCACACCACCACCCCCAGCAGGTGCAGCGCGTCGCTGGTCCGCCGGTGAGGCGGAGCTTGCCGGCCCACGCGACCGCGAACCGTCGCCAGCAGCATGCCGCAGGATGCCCGGTCGTGTGTGCGCGATCACGGCGCACGCACCGTGCATGTGGTCGAACGAGCGTACGGCAGGGCGTTGAACGAGCATCCGATCATCGGCGTCGCACAATGCTGCACCCAATGCGCGTGTCACGCGCCAAAACATCTGTAGCGCTGATTGCGAGTTCTGGAGCGCGGCTCAAATTTCCATTCGGGCTTAAGTTGCGGCGATTCACGATGAATAGCGTCCGTACCAGGGGACACGGATTCTTGACTCGTGATTGCTGTCCTCTCACCTGCCGACATTCACAGCATCTGTCCGTCCACTGACTGCGAATCTACGTCGCGCGGAGTGCAGCGCAGTGTGGCACGGCCAAGTGCTTGCGCTGGCTTGATGTTTCGGGCCACGTAAGCGAGATTCTCGGGCACCGGCTCGCGCCGGCGCGGCACGGGACATGGAGATTGGCAGCCAGATCGGTCCGTTCGTGGTCTTGCGACTGCTAGGCAAGGGAGGAATGGGAAGTGTTTATTTGGCGGAACACTCGCTGATGAAAGATCTGCACGCGATCAAGATTCTGGATCCGCAGCTCACGCAGAACCCCGCGATCGTCACCCGGTTCGTCAACGAGGCGCGCGCCGCCGCCCGGCTCCGCCACCGCAACCTGGTGCGCGTCCACAACATCGAGCGGCTACCGAACGACGGGTCGTGGTTCATGGTGCTCGACTATCTCGATGGCAGCACGCTCGCGCGGTTCATGGCGGCGCAGCGCGGACCGATGCCGGCGCCGACGATCGTGCACATCCTCGCGCAGGTCGCCAACTGCATCCAGCACGTCCACGACCACAAGATCGTCCACCGCGATCTCAAGCCCGACAACATCTTCCTGATCCGGCACGGCGACGATCCGCACTTCCCGGTCGTGCTCGATCTCGGCGTCGCACAGCTGAGCGAGGACCTGGCCGCCGGGCCGGCCACCAAGACCGGGACGGTGATCGGGACGCCGATCTACATGGCACCCGAGCAACTCCGCGGGCAGCGGGTCTCGCCGGCGGCCGACATCTTCGCGCTCGGTGTGATCGCCTACGAGATGAGCACCGGCGGGTTCTTCCCGTACCAGTACGACGAGCCGCGCACGGCGTACTTCGAGCTTCCGCCGACCGAGATCTACTATCGCCAGCGCAGCGGTCCGCCCGTCGATCCGCGGCGGCGATGCCCCGGACTCGGCGACGCCTGGGTCGACGCCCTGCGCGCGGCGCTCGATCCGGACCCGCGGGTGCGGCCGCCGAGTGCCGGCGCGTTCGCCCGCATGCTCGCCGCCGCCGTGCCGGCCGGTCAGGGCGACGGCCACGCGATCCTCCACCAGGTCGCGCGCGAGCTGGTCCCGCATCACGGTCCGGACCTCGAGCCCCATCGATCGGGTCCGGCGCCGGTGATCGTGCACGACGCCGGCGGCGACCCATCGCCCGGACCGGTCGCCGAGGCCGCGCCGGTCAGCACGCTCGCCGAGGCGGCGTCGCAATCGCTCGAACCATCGCACGGCCGGCGGCGCTGGGGCCTGATCGCCGCCGCGGGGCTGGCCGCGCTGGTCGCCGGCGGTGCCACGTTCGCGATCACCCACGTGATCCCACCACCGGCCGCTGCCCGCGGCGCCTCGACTCCCCCGAGACTCGATGCGGGCTCGTCCCCCATCGCCGGCGCGCGGCCGTCCGCCGAACCCGCGCAGTCCGCTGCGCCGCCGTCCGCCGGGCGTGTCGAGCGCGTCGCGCCGCCATCCACTGATCCGCCCCACCCCGCCGCGCCGTCCCTCAGCGAGGTCAGCTCCCCCGCCGTGCAGACGCCGCCGTCTGGCGCTCGCTCTGCGGAACCGGTCGCCGCGTCCGCGCGGGCCGAGTCCGCGCGCAGCGGGACGCCGCGGCCGGCGGATCCCAGGACGGATTCACACACGCGCCCACCGTCCACCGCGACTTCCTCTGCCCTGAAGAAGGGAGAGCTCGCGATCATCGTGAAGCCGTGGGCGCTGATCTGGCTCAACGGCAAGTCGCTCGGCCAGACCCCGTTCCGCGAGGCCATCCCGGCCGGGAGGTACCGATTGCGCATTGCCAATGACGATGCCGGCAAGGACGAGACCACGCTGGTCACGGTCAACCCGGATCAGACCACCACCGTCCAGAGGTCGTGGTGACCCGGCGGTCCGCGATGCCGGCGTTGATCGCGTGGGCGCTCGCGGCCTGGCTGGCATCTCCCCGATCGGCGCACGCCGAGCCCGACGTGCTCGTGGTCGGCGGCGGCGCCACCGACCACGGCCAGCTCGTCGCGGTGCGCGGCGCGATCGAGAACACCCTGCGCAAGGCGGGCTGGAGCTGGCCCGCGCGGCAGCCATCCCAGAAGGAAGCCGACAGCCTGCTCAAGTGCGAGGACTCGCATTCGCCCTGGACCTGCATCCCCGCGACGATCAGCGGGCTCCGTGCGAGCGACGTCCAGCGCGTGTTCGTGCTCTCGGTCGAATCCAGGACCGCTCCGGACCGGATGCTGGTGCTCACCGCGCGGGTCATCGTCGCGTCGAGCCCGCGCGCGTTCGTCGTCCGCCAGCGGTTCTGCGAGCAGTGCTCGACTGGTCAGCTGGTCCAGGCCAGCGAGGAGCTCACTCGCCAGCTGTTCAGCGATCTCGACGCACGCGCGACGGCGGCCGCGATCGCCGTGACCTCCGACCCACCCGGCGCGGACGTCCGCCTCGATGGCTCGCTCGCCGGCAAGACCCCCGCGCGGCTGATCACCAGCCCCGGCGAGCACCTGGTCACGATCGCCAAGCCCGACTTCGTGTACGAGGTCCGCACGATCCGCGTCGAACCGGGCCAGACCGTCGCGGTCGGTTTCACCTTGCATGCCGCGCCATCGACGGCGGCCCCACCCGGCACCCCGCCGCCGGGCACTCCGCCGGCAACCGAGCCCCCCCAGCCCCGGTCGTTTCGGCTGGTCCCCGCGGCGGCGATCGCTGCGGGCGCCGGGCTGGTGACGTTTGGCGGCGTCGCGCTCTACCTCGGACACCTCGGCGGACCGACCGACCGCTATCGCTATACGCGCGCCACGCCGGTCGGGATCGTATCGATCGCGCTCGGCCTCGGCGCGGCGGGCGCGGGACTCTACCTCTGGCGCGGCCCGGACGGCTCCGGCCTGTTCGGCGCCGTCGATCGCCGCGGCTCGTTCGTGGTCTGGAGCGGGCGATTCTGAGGAGACATGTGATGGCCATTTCTGAAATCCGTGTGTGTCTCGCATCGTGGTGGGTGATCGTCGGCCTGGCGGGCGCAGGCTGCGACAGCCTGCTCGGCAAGGAGCCCAATCCCGGCTATTGCCCCAGCCCACCGTGCGCAGAGGGCGGGGGCTGCGGGTCGGACACCGACTGCGCGACGCCCGGCGCGAGCGTGTGCGATGTGATGGGAGCGAAGCAGTGTGTGCAGTGCACGACGACCGATCACGCCGCGTGCACCGGGAACGCCCCGGTCTGCGGGACCGACAACGCCTGCCGGGGATGCGCTGCCCACGAGGAGTGCGACTCGGACGCTTGCTCGCTCGCAACCGGCTCGTGCGCCGCCGAGACCGACGTCGCGTACGTCAGCTCGATCGGCACCGACAACACGACCTGCGACAAGTCGGCGCCGTGCGCGGGCATCGCCGCGGCGCTGATGACCGCTCGGCACTATGTCAAGATCCACGGCACGATCGACGGTGCAGTCGTCGTTGACAAGGGCCGCACGGTGACGTTCCTGGCCGACCCCGGTGCGATGCTCACGCGCGGAACCGGCGGCGACGTGTTGACGGTCCGGGATACCGGCACGTCGGTCACGATCTACGATCTGGCGATCTCCGGTGCGCCGGGCTCATCGGTCGGCATCTCGCTCGCCGGCGGCCTCCCCGCGCTGTCGCTGATGCGGGTCACCGTCTCGAACAACGCCGGCGGCGGAATCGCCTCCGCGGGATCGCTCACGATCGATCACGGCACCATCATCAACAACGGCAGCAGCAGGCCGGGGATCTCCATCACGGGCGGCTCGCTCAGCCTCGCGCAGAGCCTGGTCAGCGGGAACCACGCTGGTGGCGTTCAGATCGCCGACCCCACGGTCAAGTTCGCCATCGTGAGCAACAAGTTCGTGAGCAACGGCGCGGGCGACTCGATGGGCTCGTTGACCGGCGGGGTGAACATCGAAGCCAACTTCGACAGCGCCAACCTCCTGGAGTTCAACACCTTCTACAAGAACCTGAGCACCGACGGGATCGGCGCCGCGATCCGGTGTGACCCGGCGACGTTCACCGCGCGGGCCAACATCCTGTTTGGCAACGGCACCGCGACCAATCTCAATCAGACCAGCGGGACCTGCGCGCACGTCTACTCCATCACGAACCCCGGCACCGTTCCCACCGGCACGGGCAATCAGGCCGGCGATCCGCTGTTCGTGAACGCCCCCGGCGACAACTTCCACTTGCAAGCGGGAAGCCCCGCGGTCGGCGCGGCGAATGCGCTGGGCCCCCTCACCGGGCTCTCCGCACGCGACTTCGATGACCACCCCCGGGTGACCCCGATCAACCTCGGCGCGTACCAGTGACCTCGCGCTCCATGCTCTGCCTCCCCGACGCTCGTCGCCGGGCGCCCTGCATCGCCGGCGCGATCGCGATCGGCTGCGCGCTGGCAGCGCCCGCGCTGGCAGCGCCCGATGCGGCGCCGGCGTCGGTTCCCGCTCGTGCGGCCCCGACGCAGCCGCCGATCCTCGTGCTCGAGGCCCACGTCGGCACGCGGCCGTCCGAGCTCGATGCCACCGTCGGACCGGTGCTCGACGAACTGGAGCAGCGCGGCTTCGCCGCCCGCCCCGCCAGCATCACCCGGGTGCTGGGCGGCCGGGCGCCGCGCCCGGGGGTGCTCGACGGTGGCAAGACCGCCGCCGAGATCACCCAGCTGGTCGAGAGCGGGTTCGACGCGTTCACCCGCGGCAAGTACAAGGAGGCCGAGACCTCGCTCGACCTCGCGGTCCACCAGATCAAGCGCAACCCCGCGCTGCTGGCGCTCGATGCCGGCAACGCGCGGTCGACGTTCCATGCGTTCGTCGGCCTCGCGCTCAGCCAGGCCAAGCTGGGCAATGCGGCGGACAGTGTCGAGACCATGACCGAGCTGTTGCGGTCGTTCAGCACCCAGACGATCAGCCGCGCCGAGTACGGTCCGCAGGCCGAGCAGTTCTATCGCGCGGTCCAGAAGCAGACCCAGCTGATGGGGCGCGGCCGGCTCACGGTCGCCGCCGGCGACGATCACGCGATGATCTTCGTCGACGGCGAGCTGCGCGGGATGGGCAAGGCCGCGATGGCCGACCTGATCCCCGGGGCCTACCGCGTGTTCATCGAGGTTCCCGGGACCCCGGGCCGGCAGTACGAGGTCGAGGTCCGCGCCAACGCCGATAGCCGGCTCGACGTCGACTGGCAGGTCGATGCCAGCCTGCTGGTGTCGTCGCAGTGGGTCGGCTTCGTGTTCGCCAGCGAGGTCGAGCGCAGCAACGAGGCGAGCTACGCCGGTGCGCTCGCCCGCCGGTGGGGCGGCGACCGCATCGTCACCGTCGGGACGACGCGACTGCAGGGCCGCCCGGCGGTGATCGCGACGCTGTACCGCACCAGCGGAGAGGTCGAGCGCAGCGCGCTGGTCGTCACCGGCGGCGGCGGCGACGCACGGCTGCGCTCGCTCGCGAGGTTCATTGCCGACGGCACACCGTCCGACGAGCTCGCGCGGGTCACCGGCGTCCAGAGCCAGCGCACGGCGGAGACCGCACCCTCGGCGCCGCATGGCAGCATGCCGCTCGGTGCCCAGCTATGCCTGGGCGCTGGCATCGCCGGCCTCGCCACCGGCGCAGCCCTGGTCATCGCCAGCCCGGGCCCGGACCCGAAGCAGCGCTACTACTACCGCACCGCGCCCGCCGGGATCGCGGTCGGCCTGACCGGCGCAGCGTCGATCGGCCTCGGCCTGTGGTGGTGGTGGCTCCGCGGACATGCCGAGCGATCCGCGCCTGCGGTCTCGCTCGGCGCGTCGCATGCCGCGATCGGCTGGTCCGGTCAGTTCTGAGCCCCCTGGCCGCACCCACGCGGGTCGTGATCCGCGACGGGACCCGTGGCATAAGGGGATCGTGATCGAGCGCGCGACACTCGTGAGCCTCCTCGCAGTCTCGACCGCTGTGTTCACCGCGGCCTCGGTCGCGGCACAACCGCGGATGGCGCCCGACGACCTGCCCGGGCCGCAGCCCGAGATCGCAGGCGAGACGGCCAGGGTCGATCTGCCTGCGATCCCGGCATTCGCGCTGCCGGGCATCGAGCCCGGGTTTCACGGCGCGCGCGAGCTGCACGTCCAGGGCGGGCACCTGCTCGGCACCGAGATCAAGGCCCGGGGCTACATCACGTGGATCTACGACTGCGCCGCGCAGCTCGCGTCGCAGAACCCCGGCGCGACCCGCAAGGAGGTCGCGGCGGCGATCCAGCGCGATCCGACGCTGTGCGAGCGCGCCAAGTTCCTGCTCGGCGACGCCCGGGATACCGCGCGCGACGCGTCGATCTGGGTCGTCGACGTGCCGCGGCCGGCGCGCAGGGCCGAGCGCGGCGCGCGCCCGCAGTCGGCGCTCAAGGGTATCTGGCCCGACGTGCCGAAGCTCGCGATCGGCGACTACGTGACGGTCACCGGCAGCTGGGCGCTGGTGTCGCCTCACGCCGAGCACAACACCGATGGCCTGCTGGTCTACAAGGCGCTCGAGCACCTCGCACCGCCCGCGGCGGCCCCGGCCGCGGCGCCGGCCCCGACCGACGAGCCCGACATCGACGTCGTGACCAGGATCCCGCTGCGCAAGGTGATCGGCAACGACGTCCGCAACGCATCGGTGGATCAGCTCAACGCGTGCAACAAGGCGATCGCAGCGCGCCAGTTCGACGCCGGGATCGCGGCGTGTCAGGCCGCGGTCCACGCATGGCCCGACAACCACCTCGCCTGGTACGCGTGGGGCAGCGCGCACATGGCCAAGGGCGAGTGGCAGAAGGCCCGCGAAGCGGTCGAGCACGCGGTGACGCTGCGGCCCGATCACGCGATGTACCAGCTGTACCATGGCATCTCGCTCTACGAGGCGGAGCAGGAGCGGGTGCGCGACGAGCAGGCGCGCAAGGAGGGCAAGCCGCCCGAGGCGGTCGCGATCGAGCCGGCGCAGCTCCGGCTCGACGCCGCGCGCGATGCGCTGCGCCGGGCGGCCAGGCTCGACCCGCGGCTGTGGCGCGCCCACTACTACCTCGGCCGCGTCTATCGCGATCTCGACGACTCCCGGCACGCCGCGGAGCAGTTCTCCCAGACGATCACGACCTATCCCAGCTACCGGTTCGGCTACATCGCGCTGGTCGAGCTGTACCGGCGCTGGAGCTACAACGACCAGGCGGCGGCGGTCGCGCAGCAGGGCACGCTCCACGTCGCGCCGGCGGAGTCCGGCGAGCTGTGGTTCGAGCTCGGCATGGCCCACGACGCCCGGCGCGAGGACGACAAGGCGATCGACGCATTCACCCGGGCGCTCGCGGTCAAGCCCGGCGATCTGCGCACGAAGTTCCAGCGCGGCCAGGCCTACTTCCGCAAGAACGACCACGCGAACGCCAGGCGCGATCTGGAGGAGGTCGCCCGATCCAGCGACCCGGCGGTCACGGCCACCAAGCCGCTCGCGGTCCAGATGCTCGATCAGATCGCGCGCAAGCACTGACGCGCCGCGACGTGATGCAGTTCACCGCGCGCGACCCCGGGCACCCAGGATGCCCCCGCGCGGGGATCGATACCCCGCATGCGGACGATTGCAGGCTGCCCTACATGAATGCCCACGCTCGTAAGCCGCGCCTCGAAGATCGCGAGCGGTGCTGCGTCGAGGGATCACGCCGCAAGGTCAGGCTGGCGAGAGTTTAGGAACTCCCTGGTTCCTTTTGGTGCCGGGGGATGCAAGATGAGCCCGCGGAGGACGAACATGGATCGACACCGAGAGACGTTTTCGACGTGCGCCCGCCTGCTCCTGATCGGGCTCCTCGCGAGCTGTGCCTCGCTCGACACCGCGGACCCCGAGTCCGCCGATGCCGCTGACGCTGCGGCCGCTGCGGCCGCGGATGCCACGCCCCGCGTCGCCGAGGACCACGCCGCGTTCGCGGTCACCGAGGAAGGCCTGGTGCGCGGCGTCGCGACCGACACCACGCGGGTGTTCCGCGGCATCCCGTACGCCGCCCCGCCGGTCGGCAATCAGCGGTGGCGGCCGCCGCAGCGCGCCGCGCGCCACCGCGGCATCCTCGACGCGACCCGGTTCGCCAACCACTGCCCGCAGGTCGCCGGGGCGTTCGGCCAGGGCAGCACCACCGAGGACTGCCTGTTCCTCAACGTGTTCATCCCCAACCCGCTGCACGGCCGGAACCGCGACCTCGAGGACTTCGGACTGCACCCGGTGATGGTGTGGATCCACGGCGGCGCGCTGGTCACCGGCGAGAGCGACGACTACGACGCGACCCGGCTGGTCGAGCAGGGCGACGTCATCGTCGTCACGATCAACTACCGGCTCGGCGAGCTCGGCTTCCTCGCCCACCCCGCGCTGACCGCGGAGTCGCCCGACCACGCGTCCGGCAACTACGGCCTGCTCGACCAGCAGGAGGCGCTGCGCTGGGTGCGCCGCAACATCCTGCTGTTCGGCGGCAACCCCGACCGCGTGACGATCTTCGGCGAGTCGGCCGGCGGGCTCAGCGTCCACAGCCAGCTCGCCTCGCCCGGCTCGGCCGGCCTGTTCCAGCGCGCGATCGTCGAGAGCGGCGCGTACCAGCTGACCCAGCCCACCCTGGCCGCCGCCGAGGCGACCGGCGCCGCGTTCGCGACCGCCGCGGGATGCACCGACCAGACCGCGACCTGCCTGCGCGGCCTGACGGTCGACCAGATCCTCGCCGCCCAGCCCGGCGGCGTCGGCGGCGCCAGCCCGACGATCGACAACAAGTTCCTGACCCAGTCGGTCGGCGCGGCGTTCACCAGCGGCCAGTTCAACCGGGTGCCGATCCTCGAGGGCGCCAACCACGACGAGTGGCGGCTGTTCGTCGGGATCACCGAGCTGCAGACCGGGGCGCCGCTGCCCGCCGCGGCCTACCCGGCGGCGATCCAGGCCACGCTCGGCGTCCCGGCGGCGGTCGTCCCGCTGTTCGTGGCGCAGTACCCGCTGGCGAGCTTCTCCAGCCCGTCGCTCGCGCTGTCCGCGCTCGGCAGCGACGGCATCTTCGACTGCAACGCGCGGTTCGTCGAGCAGAAGGTGTCGCAGTTCGTGCCGACGTTCGCCTACGAGTTCAGCGATCCCAGCGCGCCCGAGCGGTTCCTGCCGCCGGTGTCGTTCCCGTACGCCGCGGCGCACGCGTCGGAGATCCAGTTCGTGTTCGACCTGCCGGTCACGGTCCCGGCGCCGGGGCTCGACGCCAACCAGCAGAAGCTGGCGGCGACGATGGTCTCGTACTGGACCACGTTCGCGCGCACCGGCCAGCCGAACTCGCGCGGCGTCCCGGCGTTCCCCGCGTTCCAGACCGCGAGCGACACGGCGCAGTCGCTGGTCCCGCCGGCGGCGTCGCCCGAGACCGGGTTCGCCGCCGCGCACCACTGCGCGTTCTGGGATTCGCTGCGGCGCTGACTCGCCCCGGTCACCACAGCTTCGGCGGCTCGACGGTCAGCGCGATCAGCTCCTCGCCCAGCGCGCGCGCCAGCAGGCGGGTCCCGTCGACCGCGTCGAGCGGCGCCGAGCCGCGCGCGACCAGCAGGTCGAGGATCGCGATGCAGTCGGTCAGCGCCCGGCGGGCGTGCCGGAACAGCGCGCGCCGCGCCGGCATCTCGGCGATCGCCAGGCCCTGCGCGATCAGCTGCGGGATCAGCGACGACTTGCGATCGAGCTGATCGCGCAGGAAGAACCGCTCGGTCTCCGCGCGCTCGATCACTGCGTGGGCGCGGGCCGCGAGCTCGACCGCGCGGCGATACACCGGCACGCGATCGTCGCGCGCGACCTCGTCGCCGCTCGGCGCGCGCTCGACGACCAGCGGTCGATAGGGATGGGTGAACCGGATCCCGAATGGCGGTGTGTCGGCCATCAGTGAACCTCGTAACACCCCGGCCGCCGCGATTCATGCGCGGTTGCCCCACCCGTACCCGACGCGGCCGCGCGGCGCGCAAGACGGCAGCGATCCCGGCGATTTACGAGCGGCGCAGCCGGTCGGGCGGGCAGGCTCGCCAGCCGGCACGGCGGCGTGTAGGGTCTGCGCCGTGCGCTGCGTCCTGCTCCACGGCTTCGCCGGCGATCCGGCGGTGTGGGACGACATCGCGATCCCCGGCGACCGGATCGCGCTGCCCGGCCACCCCGGCGGCGGGCCGCTCGCCGGCGACTGGGCCGCGAACCTCGACGCGATCGCGGCGCGGATCGGCCGCTGCGACCTCGTGATCGGCTACTCGCTCGGCGCGCGCGTCGCGCTCGGCCTGGTCGCGGGTGGCCGCGTGCCGCGCGCGATCCTGATCAGCGTCAATCCGGGCATCGCCGATCCCGAGCGCGACGCGCGACGCGACAGCGACGCCGCGTGGGCACGCATGGCGCGCGACCGCGGGATCGACGCGTTCCTCGCCGCGTGGGAGGCCCAGCCGCTGTTCGCCACCCAGCAGCGCGCCCCGGCCGACCGGCTCGCCGCCCGGCGCGCCCGCCGCAGCGCGCTCGATCCCGCGCAGCTCGCGCGCAGCCTCGAGACCATGGGCCTGGCCGAGATGCCCGACTACCGCGGCCAGATGGACGGCCGCTGCGCGCTGATCGCCGGCGGCGACGACGCGAAGTACGTGGCGATCGCGCGCGCGCTGCCCGCGCCGCTCGCGATCATCGCCGCCAGCGGTCACGATCCGCTGCTCGAGCAGCCCGCCGCGCTGACCGCGGCGCTCGCGCGCCTCATCGGCGCACCCGCGATGCCGCCGTCGACCGCGACCTGCTAGTACATGCCGCCGTCGGAGCCATCCCTGGGGTCGCTCAGGGAGCGCTCGATCGCGATTCGCATCTGCTCCTCCTCGCTCAGCTGCGTCCCCTCGTCGAACGTGCGCTCCTGCTTCTCCTTGCCCGGCGACTTGGTCTCGACTTGCTCTTCCTCGTCGTCGCTGTAGATCACCATCTTCTTCCGCTTCGGGATCGGCTTCTTGGGCTCCGGCTGCGGCGACGCCGGCTGCATGGTCGGGGACCCGGAGGTGCCGGCGCCCACGCCGTCCTCGACCTCGACGCCGTCCATCTCCTGCAGGATCTGCAGCAGCGCGTCGAGCTGACCGGCGACGGTCATCCAGGCCGCCGCCAGCAGCTCACCCTCCTGCTGTGTGGTCAGGTACTTCGCGATCTCGACCACGCCGCGCCCGATCTTGTCGCGGCACGCCGCCAGTGACGTGGCGGTGGCGTACGGCAGGGTCTCGACGGTGCCGAGCATCTGGCCCACGCACTGCAGCAGGAACTCCTCGCGCATGGGGCCCTGCGCCTGCGTCTTCGCGAGCTTGTGGAACAAGCGCAGCAGCGTCGAGCGCACGCCGCCGATCGCCTTGAGCTTGCGCCGCTCCAGATCCGCGTGCTGCATCGGATCGGCCACCCCGGTGAGCAGCCCGACCAGCATCGTGTCGTGCAGGTGCGACGTGTTCTTGATCAGCGAGATCACGTCGAGCATCCGCAGCAGGTGCTGGGCCATCGTCCGGTCCTTCGACTTGCCCGCGAACAGGTGACGGGCGGCCTCCACCGCCTTCGAGATCATCTGCTTGCCCATCGGCGTCGCCCGGATCCCCTCGGGCACCCAGGCGATCAGCCGCTCCAGGACGATCAGCGACCGCACCCGCCAGGCATCGTCGGTCTCGCCCTTCGCCTCGTTGCCGAGCTTCTCGATCTTCTCCGCGAGACCCTCGATCTGTTCGCACAGCTCGCCGAACGTGTCCGGGACCTCCCGCTTGTCGCGCGCGAAGACCTTGACCAGGATCCGCAGGTCCTTGAGCAGCTCCGTGCAGCCCTTGACGAACCGTGTGCCGGCGACCGCGATCTGCGGGATCGGGTGGCTCCTCGGATCGTTGACCTGCTTGTCGAGGAGCGTGAGCTTGCGCAGGACCTCCTTGCGCACGAGGTCCTGCTCCTCGGTCAGCGGCGTGGCTCCATCGTCGAGATCGTCCTCGTCGGGCACCAGCCCCAGCAGTGCGTTGCGCAGCGACTTGATCGCGTTGTTCAGCGCGCGCCGCTGGGTGGTGAGCCGCGTGTTCAACGAGCTGGTCCGCTGCCCGTCGATGTCGTAGCCCTCCGGGGCGTTGCGGCTGTCGTGCGCTGCGACGTCCTGGTTCGTGATCTTCGACAGCTCGAGGATCGCCGACGTCAAAAGGCCGTACGCGAACGCGTTCAGCGTGTGCGGCCCGTGGCCGTGCTCGGCCTCCGGATCAAGCGCGAGCACGATCCCGAGCAGGACCGGATCGTACTCGCAGATCCGGTGCCCGAACAGGAGCGCCTGGACGATGTTCGAGAACTTCTGGTCGTTGCTCGACATCCCGAACGCGCTGATCATCCGGTTGCAGTACTGCTGGGTGGTCGCGGTGCACTGCGCGAGCTGGTTGTGGCTGTTCTTGACGTGATCGAGCAACGCGCCCTTCTCGGTCGTCACGCCGCACGACACCGCCAGCTCGAGCAGCAGCTCCGGCTGCTGCAGCAACACCAGCGCGAGCACCTGCCTGGACACCTGGCGTGGCAGCCCGAGGTGGGTGAGCAGCTTGGTGCGGAGCTCGCGGTAGTCCTCGAGGTACAGCCTCGCGAGCGTCTCGCGGGTCAGCGTACCCCACAGCCCGCGGAACGCGTTGGCCTGCCGGCGCGCGTCGGTGACCACGCGCAGATCGAAGTCGAACGCGAAGTGCTGCTGCAGGGCGTACGGCTCCCCGCTCTTGACGTCGGGATCGCGCTCGGCGAGCGAGGTCTTGAGGTTGTTGAGGTAGGTCTGGCCCTCCTTCTTCGGCACGCCGAACGAGGTGTCGAGGTTCTCGTCGGTCGCCTTGATCAGCAGGTTCGCCTCGGCGAAGTACGGGAACATCGGGTTGACGCTCGCGCCGACGTCGCGCAGCAGCATGCTCATGCACATCGCGTACAGCTCGGGCAGCGTGTGCACCGCGCGCGCGTGGCGGAGATCCTCGTGCATGTCGAACCCGTACGCGCCGCCGATCACGTCCGGGTTGTGACCGCCCTGGCGCTGGCGTTGCAGGAAGGACGCCTGCCGGTCGAACAGGTTGCGGCCGTCGACCTGCAGGGTCTCTGGATCGGAGTCGCCGACGTGCAGGTACACCCGTTCGGGGTGGCGCGTGCGCATGTGCGCGACCAGCGTGCGGGTCACCGGGTGATCCTTGAGCGTGTCGCGAATCAGGCCGTACGGGCACGGCCGCTCGTCGGACTGCCAGAAGAAGCCGATCACGATCACCGGGAACGCAGCGAACCCGAAGATCTGGGTCGCGAGCCGGCCCATCGCGACGCGTCGCTGTTCCTGTTCCTCGGGCGTGTCGGGCATGCGCTCGTTGAGGCCGATCACCAGCGCGTGGCTGTGGCCGCCGCCGGTGGCGAGCGCCTGCCGCGCGTACTGGTTCGCGATGTCGATCGGCGCCTTGTCCTTGCCGTTGGCGATCGTCGGCACGTTGCACACGAACCCGAAGCTGCCGCCGGGGCCCACGGTGCGATCGCCGAGGAACTGCGTGCAGGCCGGGTTGGGCAGGGCGAACAGCGGATAGGTGCGGTGGCGCTTCCCGTCGTGCCCCACGTCGAGCTTGCCCCCGGGCGGCAGGGGCGCCAGCGCGAGCGACTCGTCGAGCAGCGCCAGGAACGGCCCCGGCGCCCACTTCTGGTATTCCTCCTCACGGCCGAGCTCGATGCGAATCGCGCCGCACAGGTCCGAGAAGCCGTTCTCGGTATCGTAGGTCTGCAGGGACAGCAGCACCAGGAGCTGCCGGCAGATCTCCAGGGCGATCGGCTCGGCGTCCTCGAACAGCACCACGCGGTTCATCCGGGCGCTGTGGCCGCGCATGCACAGGTCGAGCACCTGCACCAGCGTCGGGTCAGTCGCCTGGATGGCCACGCCGAACCGGTTGAGCGGCCCGATCAGCGCGAGCCGCGCGCGCCGGTAGGCCAGGGCGCCGCGGAGGGGCTCGGGGTGGAGCACGAAGAGCTGGCGGCGGCCCTCGATCGAGACCCGCCGCGGCTTGTGCCCCCATTCCTCGATCTTCTCATCGAACTTCGCGCACCAGGTCCGGAATGTCGTCAGCGAGGTCCCGAGCGCGAGCCCCTCCCCGTCGTCGAGCTCGATCAGGTTGATCTGCGGCACCTCCGACGGGTAGTCGAGGAACATGCCGATCACCTGGATCACGTTGCCCTGGCCCTGTGCGGTGCGGATCCGATGCCACCGGTCCTGCGGCACCGCGGCGAACACCTGCACGACCAGCCCGTAGTCCTCGGCGACGAGCAGCTCGCCAAGCACCTCGAGCAGCCGCTCGTCGCTCGCTCGCTCGGGGTTGAAGTCGCCTTCGGCGGCGGGCTTGTCGTCGACGCACACCCACCGGGAGGTCTTCTTCTTGGTCTCCTTGCGCAACCGCAGCAGGTGCACCGCCGACGGCGATGGGCCGAGCCCGCGCGCCGCCTCGCCGGGGGCCCCGTTCAGCGCGCGAGCTGCGGCGGCGTGCGCCTCGAGCTCGGCGCGATCGCCCTCGGCGGCGACACCGGCGCCGGCGCCGCTCGGGTTCTGCATCACATGCGCGACCTCGTGCGCGACCGTCTCCAGATCCGGCTCGGCGTCGGCGAACGCGACGTCGAGCCCGCGGTGCGCGGCGGCCGCTCCTGCGGGTTCGAGCGCGGCCGCGACCCCGGGCCCGCGGTGGGCGCGGACCATGCCCAGAGGGTGCCCGAACGCGAGCTCGAGCCTGCTGCGATGCGGCAACGGGCCGGCGGGCGCACGCATCGCAGCGTCGACCGAGTCGGTGACGGCGGGAACGGGAGCCGGAACCCGGTCGGCGCGCACGGGCGCGAGGCCGCGGTGGCGACGGAGGCCGGCGAGCCACCGCGCGACCAGCGGCGACGGGCCGGCGTGCACCCGGGCAGGGTCGGCGCCGAGCTCGGCGGGGACGTCGCGCACGGTCCGGCGCTGGACCCGGTGCGCGGGCGGGTCGAGGCTCGGCGGCGCCGGAGGCAGCGCCTCGGTCAAGGTGCGCCGCCCCGGCGCCGGCGCGGGCCCGTCCCACCACGCCTGCCGCCCGAGCGCCCGCTCGACCTCGGTGCACTTGCCGGGCGTCCTCGGGGCGAGCTCCTCGCCGGGATCCGTGTCGCGGCCAGGACTTGCACGATGCCGATCGGTCGCCCACCGGTACTCCCGCTCGAAGGTCATCCCCTGTGGCGTACGCCCGCGGCGGTGCCGGCACCATGACAGCCGATTACGCCGGATTGCGCCGGATTGCGCGGGTGGACGCGCCCGCAGCCGGTCAGCCGAGCCGGCGGACGAACCCCTGACCGGCGGCGCGTCAGTCGCAGCCGTCGGGGCCGCACACCGCGCCCTCGACGATCGGGACGACCTCCGGCGGGCGAAGCTCGCGCCAGGCGCGGTCGAGCGCGCCGAGCAGGACGTCGGTGGGCTGCGCGCCGGACACGCCGAGCCGGCCGGCCAGGACGAAGAACGGCACGCCGGAGATGCCGAGCTCGCGGGCGAGCGCCTCGTCCTGCCGGACCTCCGCCGAAAACCGGTCGCCGGCGAGCAGGTCGGCGACCTCGCGCTCGTCGAGCCCGATCTCGGCGGCGAGCGGGGCGAGCACGTCGGGCTCGCCGATCGCCTGGCCCTCGGTCAGGTACGCGCGCAGCAGCCGCTCCTTGAGCGCGTCCTGCACGCCGCGCTCGTGCGCGAGGTGGAGCAGGCGGTGGGCGTCGAACGTGTTGCCCGGCCGGATGTGATCGAAGCGCAGCGCGAGGCCGTCGCCCGCCGCGGTGTCGACCATGCGGTCGATCATCACCTGGGCCTGCGGCGGGGTGGTGCCGTACTTGCGGGCGAGCCGCTCGGCGTAGCCCTGCTGCGGATCGCGCACGCGCGGCGCCGACGGATCGAGCTCGAACGCGCGCCACACCACCTCGACGTCGTCGCGGTGCGAGAACCGGGCGAGCGCCTGCTCCAGGCGGCGCTTGCCGACATAGCACCACGGACACGCGATGTCGGACCAGATGTCGATGCGGAGCTTCGCCACGCGCCCACCATACCCCGGCTCCGCACCCCGGGCAGGCCGCCCGGCGGTCAATGCAGCGCGCTGCCGGCGACCCGCTGGCAGTACGCCTGGTAGCGGATCAGCCGGTTGCGCAGCCCCTCGGTCGACGCGTCCTCGTCGTCGTGCGCGTAGACCGCCGCGGCCTCGTCCTCGAGCTCGCGGATCCGCTCGTCGACCGCCTGGCGCACGAGCTGCTCGGCGTCGGCGACCGCACCAGCCGGATCGTCGACGAACCGGCTCTTGAGCTCGTTCCACGGATCGCCGGCGGTGACCGCGGCGGAGCGCTCGGTGCGCTCGCGGACGACCACACCGGCGTCGCCGGTGTCGACGTGCGGCTTGCCGATCATGTCGGTCTCGGCGGGGCTGGCGGCCAGGCCGGGGGCCAGATCGGGGGCTGGATCGATGCGGTCATGCCTCATGGCGCACCTCCCGGCGGGCGACTTCCGCGCGCCCGGCGCCCAGGTGGAGCAGGTCATCGAACAGCCCGCGGTAGTGGATCATCGCCTGGCGCAGATCCTCGGTGAGGCCGCGGCCTTGCGCGCGGTCGTCGGCCAGGCGGTGGGCCGCCCGGTAGTGCTGGACCGCCGCGGGGTGGTGCACCGAGAGCAGCTCGACCTCCTCGTCGAACCGGCCGGTCGGATAGCCCTGCTCGCGCATGACGGTGACCAGCAGCGCCTGCGCGTCGCGGACCGCGCCCTCCGGGTCATCGACGAACTGGGCCTGGACCGCCTGCCAGCGCCCCAGCAGCTCGTCGCGGCGCAGCGCCGGCAGCGGCCGGATCTCCAGCTTGTCGACGCGCCGGGTCCGCTCGACCAGCGCGCGCTCGGCGGCGCGGCGCTGGCCGAAGCCCTCGAGCGCATGGTCGTACTCCGGCCCGAAGTGGGTCCGCAGCTGGCGGCTGCGCATCCGCTGGGCCGCGAACGCGATCGCCGCGATCGCCACGACGACGACGGCGGCGGCGATCAGCCAGATCACATCATTGTTCATGGGAGTCTCCTTGAAGCCAACATCCAATCACCGACAGCACGAAACGTGCCGCCGCAGCTGCGAAGATCTGGTTGCGGGCGCGTGCTGCGGGAAATTCGCCGCCGCCAGGCAAGCGTCCTGCATGGCTGCATCGTTGAGAGATCCAACGACGAGGGAGGCAGGCCATGCGGGTGCTGATCGTCGACGACTATCCTGACACTGCAGAGAGCGCCAGCGAGCTGCTCCGGCGTGCCGGGCATGATTGCCAGAGCGCGACGTGCGGCGCCGAAGCCCTCGCCGTGGCGGACGCGTTCATGCCCGAGCTCGCGATCCTCGACATCGGTCTCCCGGACATCGATGGCTACGCGCTGCGCGAGGCGCTTCACAGCCGGCTCGCGAGCCCGCCCTACTTCGTGGCGCTCAGTGGGCGGCCGCACGCGCTCAACGCGGCGCTCGTGGTCGGGTTTGACGCCTGCCTGCTGAAGCCCGTCGGCCTGGCGCAGCTGCTACGGGTCGTCCGGCTCGCGCAGTTCGAGATCCACGGCTCCCCGATGGGCAAGATCGTCCTGGAGCGCGCCGAACAGCGGCCTGCGGGCTGAGCGCCGAGACCGAGGCGACGCGGGTCAGCTCACGTTCCGCAGCGCCGGATCGCTCGTACGCTGCCACTCGATCAGCGCGCGGAATCCGGCACCGGCCGCGTCGATCACGCGCTTGCAGACCTTGTCCGAGACACAGAGCTGATCGAGCGCGATGCCGAGCTCAGCCCGCCGCTTGCTCACAGCGCCCTCGTACGCACCGAGGTAGCTCGTCGCGCGCGCGAGGTCGACGAACCGGCTCACCAGCTCGTCGCGAACATTCTCATGGACCTGCATCGGACGCTCCACGACGTACATCCATGCCAGCGCCTCGGCGGCATCCTGAAATGCTGGCAGGGAGTAGCACCTCATCGCTTCCACATCGTGTGCGGTACATCCCAGCGTGAGCAGATCTTGCGCGATCAGTCCCGAGCGCCAGCGCCCGCGGAGGTCGAGGGCCTGGCCAACGCCCGGGGTATACGCGCACGCTGCCTCGTAGGACGACTCGAAGCCATACGTCACGGTGAGCTGGCGGAGGTAGTCGTCTCGCGTCGTGCTGGTGTCGCGCAGCAGCCGAGCCCAGCCCCGATCCGCCTCCACGTGAAGCGCACGCGTCTCGCGATCGAGAAGCGACAACGTGGTTCCACCGGGCGGCACGAGCAACGCCGGGCATGCAACCTTCATGCAGTGTCCGGAAATACCGAAGCGCTTCGCATCCAGAAACATGGAGGCCCGGCGGTGTTACATGGGAGCACACTGCGCGTCCGCGCCCGCTCAAGATCGCCACGGCCGAGGTGGGCGGGGTGCCATTCACCATGGCGTGCCGCGTACTTGCAGCCGATGGAACGTGCGCGCGCACGCAGTCACGACCGAGCCCGGGCGCGCGCCGCATTTTTCGGCAGCGTGTGGCCGACGCGAGCCGCCACGGCATGCTGTCACGGGGCCGCAGAGACAGCGGCCTTGCAGAGACAGCACCGGACGCAAGACGCGGTGACGTTTCGACGCAGGAACAGCACCGGACACAAGACTCGGTGCTGTTCTACTTCCGGACGTCGACCGACGCGGACATGGCGACGCGGCGCGGCAGGAAGCGCCGGCCCCCCGCGCGGCGGAACCGGCGGATCTCGGGCTACGGGAACGCGACCTCGACCGACCGCAGCGCGACCGAGAACGTGCCGTTGCCGAGCTGGCCGAGCGAGTTGTCGCCCCAGCAGTCGACCTCGCCGCCGCTGCCCAGCGCGCACGCATGGGCGCGGCCGACCACGGGGAGCGCCTTCGGACCGATGTTCTTCACCGGGGTGGGCGTCCGCCGGTTCGTGACGGTGCCATCGCCGAGCTGGCCGAACGAGTTGTCGCCCCAGCACGACAGGCCGCTGGGGGTCTGCGCGCAGGTCGCGGTCTCGGCCGCCGCGACCGGGCCGGTGACGGCCAGCGTGATCGGCCGCGGGGTCGGGCGATCGTTGTTCGCCGTGCCGTCGCCGACCTGGCCGTCGCCGTTGTCGCCCCAGCAGCGCAGCTGGTTTGCGCTGTCGACCGCGCACGTGTGATCGCCACCGGCGGCGATGTCCGCCGGCGTCCACCCCGACCCGGACCCCCCGCCGGCGCCCGTGACCGGCACCGGCCCGCTGACCACAGGGAAGCTTCCCGCGCCGATGCCGAGCTGGCCGCTGTCGCCCTCGCCCCAGCACTGGATGCCGGTCGCCGCGGCGACGCACGCGTGGTTGTCCCCGGCCGAGATCATCGTCGGGATCAAGGTCACGCCGGTCACCGCCTGCGGCGCGCCGCGGCTCACCCCGGACTGGCCGTCGCCAAGCTCACCGTCGTCGTCGGTTCCCCAGCACGACACGGCGGACGATCCGGAGCCGGAGCCGGATCCGGAGCCGGAGCCGGAGCCGGCGCCGACCGCGCACGTGAAGTCGTCGCCGGCGGCGATCGCGGTCACGCCGGTCAGGCCGGTGACCTTGACCGGCGGGAAGTTGCCGCCTTCGAGATCGCCATCGCCGAGCTCGCCGTCGTCATTCGCGCCCCAGCACATCACCGTCTGGTCGGCGAGCAGCGCGCAGCTGTGATCGACGCCGAGCGCGAGCTGCACCGCGCCGCTGACCTTGGTGAACACCGGCGTGGCCTGGGGGTCGCCCCCGCCGTCGCCGAGCTCGCCGTCGTCATCAGGGCCCCAGCAGTAGACGTCGTGCGTCGCGCCGGTGATCGCGCAGGTATGGTCGGGGCCGGCCGCGAGCGCGGTCGCAGAGCCGAGCGCGACGCGCTGCGGCAGCCAGCTCGCGATCGTGCCGTTGCCGAGCTGGCCGCTCGACCCCAGGCCCCAGCACGCGACCGAGCCGTCGTCGCGCATCGCACAGGTGATCTCGTCGCCCGCGGCGACCGCGACCGCGTGGCCGTCGGACAGCGCCGGCGTCGGCAGCTTCGAGTCGGCGCGCGTGCCGCTGCCGAGCTCGCCCATCGTGCCCTCGCCCCAGCACAGGACGCTGCCGCGGCTCACGGCGCAGGCGTGGGTGGCGCCGGCGCCCAGCGCCGTGATGCCGTCGAGCTGCGACTGCGACACCGGCTGGTCCTTGCCGATGAAGCTGCCGTCCCCCAGCTCGCCCTGCCCGCCGTCGCCCCAGCACTGGTAGTGCCCGCCGGACAGCGCGCAGCTGAAGTTGCCACCCAGCGCGATGCTCGACGCGACCAGGCCCGCCACCGGCATCGGGGTCGCGCGCGGCGTCTCGCTGCCATCGCCGAGCTGGCCGAAGAAGTTATCGCCCCAGCACCACACGCTGCCGTCGTCGCGCAGCGCGCAGGTGTGCCCGTCCCCGGCGGCGATCGCGGCGACCTGATCGAGCACGTGGATCGGGGTCGGTGTGTCCGCGCTGGTGGTGCCGAGCTGACCGTCGTCGTTGCCGCCCCAGCACCACGCCGAGCCGTCGGCGAGCCGCGCGCAGGTGTGCTCGCCGCCGGCGGTCACCGCGGTCGCCGGGCCGAGCTTGTCGACCCGGGCCGGCGTGCGCTGGACCGGGACGCCCGGGACGCCGACCTGCTGGCTGTCGTTGCTGCCCCAGCACCAGACGCTGCCGTCCATGCGGACCGCGCAGGCGTGCGACGCGCCGGCGGCCAGCGCGATCGCGTCCGGGATCCCGACGGCGACCGGGCGGGGCTGCGGGATCTGGGCGTTGTCGCCGAGCTGGCTGTTGCGGTCGTCGCCCCAGCACCACACCGCGCCGCTGCGGATCGCGCACGCGAAGTTGCTGCCGACCGCGATCGCGTTCACCGCCGCGCTGCCATCGGATCCCACGTCGCTGCCCCCGCCCCCGCCCCCAC
>DATAPF010000076.1:0-7611 GCA_036265355.1 Kofleriaceae bacterium
CAGCTCCTGGCGCAGCTCCGCGAAGCCGCGCGCGTCGGGGTGCTGGCGGAACACGACGACCCGCGCCTCGAGCGGATCGACCGTCTGGGTCTGCAGCGTGTCGTCGGCCACGGGTCCCGGTCGCCGACGATACCACGCAGCGGGAGACCGGGTGACGAGGCGGGGATCCGCATCTCGCCAGTGGTTCCGCGCTGCGGTACGCTCGGACCGTGTTCACGGATCCGGCCACCATGACCGAGGAGCAGCGCCAGTGGGTGGAGCTGAGCCGGAAGCTGTGGCGGCGCGCCGAGCGCATCGCCGCGCAGCATCCGGGCATGGATGTCTCCGGGGTCTATCATGTGCTGTGGAACCTCCGCCGCCCGGTCGAAGAGCGGCTGAGGCGAGGGCTCACTCGTCACGCTCCGGTGCTCAGCGACACTGAACGGCGGTTCCTGGAGGAGCTCAACGCTCGGGGTGTGCGCTACATGGTCGTAGGGCTGTCCGCGGCGACCGTTCAGGGCGCGAACACGTCGACGCAGGAAATTGACCTGTGGTTCGCGATCATCTCGGATCCGCAGATTGGACCAGCCGCGGCTGCCGCGGGTGGAATCTGGGTCTCCGGCTTCGGCATGATGCCTGCGCAGCTCGGAGGCGCACTCGGCGATCGATTCGACGTCGTGAACTCGATGTCCGGGCTTGGAACCTTCGACAAGGAGTACCCCGGTGCGCTCGATGCGCAGATCGATGGGGTAACGGTGAAAGTGCTTCCTCTCTCTCGCATTCTTGCGAGCAAGCGCGCGGCCGATCGGCCCAAGGACCGCGCTGTGATCCCTGCTCTCGAAGAGACGCTCGCGGCGATCGCGGGCACGGCCATGAACGACGACGAAGGTTGAGTCGACTGTCTCGGGCGCCGACGTCATCGTCACCGAACGAGCCTTCGCTACCTTCGCTTGACCGCTGCGTGACGTCGGCGCCGGTTCGTATGTGCCAGGGCGCGCGCCGACGCGGCGGTCCGACCGGGCTCCCGGATCCATCCACCATGACGGAGGAACCGCATGAGTGGACGGAGCGGAGCGGGTGGATCCAGTGTGTTGTCCTGCGCAGTGAAGATCGTCACTCCGCGAGACGCGGCTGCGATCGGGCCCAAACCTGGACGCACTGCGCGCCCAGCGACGCCGAGTGGCAGTTTCTCGACGAGCTCGCCGCACATGTCGCAGTGAACGCCGCCGCGGAGGTGATAGATTCACCGGATGAACGCCGCCAGCGCACGCCTGATCGAGACCATCCGCGCGGCGATCATCGGCGCTGACCAGGTGCTCGACGGGCCGTACGGCGCGCGGCGCGTGACCTACGCCGACTACACCGCGTCGGGACGCTCGCTCGAGTTCCTCGAGGACTTCCTGCGCGACGAGGTGATGCCGCTCTACGCCAACACGCACACCGAGAGCTCGGGCACCGGGCGCCAGACCACGGCGTTCCGCGAGGACGCGCGCGCGATCATCCACCGCGCGGTCGGCGGCGGCCCCGACGATCTGGTGATCTTCACCGGCTCGGGAGCGACCGGCGCGATCAACAAGCTGATCGACATCCTCAACCTGCGGATCCCGCGCGACCTCGACACCCGCTACGGCCTGTCGCGCCAGATCCCGCGCCACGAGCGGCCGGTCGTGTTCATCGGTCCGTTCGAGCACCACTCCAACGAGCTGCCGTGGCGCGAGTCGATCGCCGAGGTCTGCGTGATCCGCGAGGACGCCGACGGCCACATCGATCTCGAGCACCTCGAGCGCGAGCTGGTGCGCCACGCCGACCGGCTGCTCAAGATCGGCAGCTTCTCGGCGGCGTCGAACGTCACCGGGATCGCGAGCGACACCCGCGCGATCGCGGTGCTGCTGCACCGCCACGGCGCGTACTCGTTCTGGGACTATGCAGCCGCCGGGCCGTATGTCGCGATCGAGATGAACGGCGACGCCGGCGACGGCGCCGAGAAGGATGCGGTGTTCATCTCGCCGCACAAGTTCATCGGCGGTCCGGGCACCCCCGGCGTGCTGGTCGCCAAGCGCCACCTGCTGCGCAACACCGTCCCGGCGTGCCCGGGCGGCGGCACGGTGGCGTACGTCAACGAGGCCGACCACCGCTACCTCACCGATCCGGTGCACCGCGAGGAGGGCGGCACGCCGGCGATCATCGAGTCGGTTCGCGCCGGGCTGGTGTTCCAGCTCAAGGAGGCGGTCGGCGCTGAAGTGATCCGCGAGCGCGAGCTCGAGCTCTTGCGGTCGGTGATCGCGAGTTGGTCGACCAACCCCAACCTCACCGTGCTCGGCAACCGCCACGCGTTCCGGCTGTCGATCGTGTCGTTCGTGGTCCGCCACCGCACCGCGTACCTCCACCACAACTTCGTGGTCACGCTGCTCAACGACCTGTTCGGGATCCAGGCCCGCGGCGGCTGCTCGTGCGCCGGACCGTACGGCCACCGGCTGCTCGGCATCGATCTCGACACCAGCAAGGAGTTCGAGCGCGAGATCGTGCGCGGCTGCGAGGGCATCAAGCCGGGCTGGGTCCGCGTCAACTTCAACTACTTCCTGTCGGAGACCGAGTGCTCGTACCTGGTCGACGCGATCCACATCATCGCCAACGACGGCTGGCGGCTGTTACCGCACTACGACTTCGATCCCGACACCGGGCAGTGGCGCCACCGCTCGCGCCGCGGCCGCGACGTCCGCCGGCTGACCGACGTGTCGTACCGCTGCGGCCGGCTGGAGTTCCGGTCGCGCCACGCCACCGAGCCCGAGGCCGCGCTGCCGGGCTACCTCGACGAGGCGCACCGGATCATCGCCGCGACCCACACCGAGTACGCCGGCCTCGAGCTCACCGAGCGGCCGATGACCCAGGACTTCGAGGAGCTGCGCTGGTTCCCGCTGCCGGGCGAGGTGCTCGCCGAGCTGCGCGGCCGGGGCGGCACGGCGCCGTCGATCGTGCTGCATCCGTGACGGCGGCGTGCAGCCGCAGGGCGCAGCGAGAAACTCGGATCGGCACCGCGTGATCACTGCGCGGTCACAGGCACAGCCGGGTGACCGAGCGGATGCGCAGCGTGCTGTCGACGTTCGGATCGTTGGTCTGGTCGCCGATCGCGATCGCGCCGTTGGTCGTGAAGCCGTTGCGGGTCAGCGCCTGGATGCCGTCGACGCTGACCGTCGCGGCTCCGCCCGCGTCGACCGACAGCTCGTAGGTGTGGTACGCGTTGTCGGTCACCGTGACCGCGAACGACTGCGTGTCGTCGGCCCAGCCGATCTTGCCGCTGTCGAGGTAGATCATCTGGTTGCGATCGTTGCCGGCGCCGAACGGCGGCGTGAACGAGCCGAGGATCGCCGCGGCGCTGTCCAACGGGTTGTGCGGGTTCACCGTCTCGACCAGCATCACGACCTGGAGCTTGAATGGCTTGCCCATCTCGACTGCACGGGGGTAGGTGATCAGCAGCTGACCGCCGGACAAGGCGCCGTTGTTGGTCGCGGTCTGCAGCTTCACGTAGTCCGGGCCATTGGCCAGCTGCGCCGGCGCCTGCATCACGAGCGACCAGCCCTGCGGCGCGATGTCAGTGCCGCCGGTGAGCAGCCGGGTGGGGCAGGTCGGGGCATCGGGCGGGGGGGCATCGGGCGGGGGGGCATCGGTCGCGCGGGCATCGCCCGCCGGGCTGGCGTCTGCCGCCAGCTGCTTGACCGATCCGCAGGCCGCAGCGATGGGGAGCACGAAGGTGAGCACGAGCGAGCTTCCGCGCACCCGCTCAGTCTACACCGGCTTCACACCAGATCGAACTCGAGCTTGCCGAGCTTCTCCAGGCTCGAGGCGATCTTGTCGCCGGCCTTGAGCCACACCCGCTTGTCGGCGGGCTTGCCCTGGATCACGCCCTCCGGCGTCCCGGTGTAGATGATGTCGCCGGGGCGCAGCGTGAAGTGGCGCGAGATGTAGCTGACGATGTAGCGCGTGTTGAACACCATATCGTTGGTGTTCGAGTTCTGGCGCAGCTCGCCGTTGACCCAGGTCTCCAGCTTGAGGTTGTCGCCGTCGACCTGATCCGCGGTCACCAGGTACGGCCCGAGCGGCCCGAACCCATCCGGGGTCTTGCCGATCATCCACTGCCCGCCGGTCTCGAGCTGGAGGTCGCGCGCGCTGAAGTCGTTGCCGGTGGCGAACCCGGCGATGTGGCCGGTGGCATCGGCCTCGCTGATGTTCCTGGCCTCCTTGCCGATCACGATCACCAGCTCGGTCTCGTAATCGAACTTGGTCGCGACATCGACCGGCAGCTTGATCTTTCCCTTGTGGTGATTGAGCGCATTGTTGAACTTGTTGAACAGGATCGGCTGCTTCGGAATCGGCTGGTTGACCTCCTTGGCGTGCCGCTTGTAGTTGAGTCCAATACACACGATCTTCTCGGGACGGCTGACCAGCGGCCCGAACTCGATCGCGTCCTCCTGGAGGAATGCCTTCTTGGCCGAGCCCGCCTTGAGCGCGGCGTCGACCAGCGCGTTGAGGTTGGGGCCGTCCTCGTTCTGCAGCAGATCGTCCACCGTCGCCGGCGCCGGCAGGTGGAGCAGGCCGGCGGCGGCCTTGACGTCGAGGATGCCGTGATCGGTCTTGACGCCGAGCCGGTGCTCGTTGCCCTGGCGGATCGTCAACAGGGTGAGGCCGCGCGCCATGCCCTTGGGACCCGAGCGGGCCGGCGCGGCCGACGCGGTCCCCGAGCCGCCCATCGTGGCGCCGGCCGCGGCGATGGCCCCTGCCGTCCCGGCTGCCTTGAGGAAATCTCTCCGATCGGTCTCCATCATGATCCTCCGTGTCTGGTCGGTCGCCGCCGACGCTCGCACGGGCATCGCGGACATTCAATCGATGGATTTTTGAGGGTCGCCGATGGAACGGATCGTTCGGGTCACCGCGCCTTCTGACCCGCTCGCTACTTGTGATAGGTCACGCGGTACAGCACGCCCTTGTAGTCGTCGCTGATCAGCAGCGAGCCATCCTCGAGGATCTCGAGGTCGGCCGGCCGGCCCCACGCCTGGTCGGTCTGCTCGTCGAGCCACCCGGTGATGAACGGCTCGTACGACACGGCCTTGTTGCCGTCGAGCTTGACCATCATGATGCGGTAGCCGAGCTTGCGCTCGCGGTTCCACGAGCCGTGCTCGGCGATCAGGATCGCGTTGCTGTACTCGGGCGGGAACATCTTGCCGGTGTAGAACCGCATGCCGAGCGCGGCGACGTGGGGGCTGAGCCTCTGGACCGGCGGCTCGAACTCGGTGCACGAGCGGTCCTTGAACTCCGGATCGGCGATCACGCCGGCGTGGCAGTACGGGAAGCCGAAGTGCATGCCGGCGCGCGGCGCGCGATCGAGCTCGTCGGGCGGCAGCTCGTTGCCGAGCTCGTCGCGGCCGTTGTCGGTGAACCACAGCTCGTGGGTCACCGGGTGCCAGTCGAAGCCGACCGAGTTGCGCACGCCGCTCGCGAACACTTCCATCCCGGTGCCGTCCGGGTGCATGCGCATGATGGTCGCGAACACCGGCTCGTCGCGCAGGCAGATGTTGCACGGCGCGCCGACCGGCATGTAGAGCCAGCCGTCGGGGCCGAACTTGATGTAGCGCCAGCCGTGGTGCTCGAGCCTGGGGAACGCGTCGTTGAGCACGACCGGCTTGGGCGGATTGGCGAGGTGGGTGTCGATCGCGTCGAGCCGGAGCAGCCGGCCGATCTGCGCGATGTAGAGCTTGCCGTCGTGGTAGGCGATGCCGTTGGGCACCTCGAGGCCCTGCGCGACGGTGTAGACCTTCTCGGGCTTGTGATCGCGGTTCTTGTCGACCACCGCGTACACCCGGTTGTCGACCCGCGTGCTGACGTAGACGATGCCGGGCCCGCCGAGCGCGAGCGAGCGCGCGTTCGGCACGTCGGCGGAGTACAGCTCGATCTTGAACCCGGGCGGCAGCTTGAGCGCATCGAGCCGGGGCAGCCCGTGGTTGGTGCGCTGGCCGACGTCATCGCGGACCGCCGGCCCGGTGGTCGCCGACGGCCGCAGCGGGTTGTCGGGAGTCGCCGACGCGAGGTCGCGCGGCGGCGCCGGCTCGGCAGGCGGCGGCGGGCTGGCGGGTTCCGGCGGAGCCGCCGGTGGATCGGCGGGGCGCGCGGCCGGCGCCTCGGCCTGGACCGGCGCGGGCGCGGGTTTCTTCGGCTCCGCGCAGCCGGCGGAGGCGGCGAGCGCGACACCGGTGAGGATCGAGATCGGGACAACCCGGCCGGGGCACGAGGTCATGGCCGGCAGGCTAACGCAAACGCCCGGCCGGGCGCGATGCTGCAAGCCGCCGACCTGCGCGCGGCGATCGCGACACGGCTCCCAGCCCTGCTCGGTACACGCGCTCCTGCAGCAACTGCCACGTGCTGAGCGCGGTCGACCGGTCGCGAGCTTGGCCATGGCAACCTTGGAGGGTATCGATCAGGCTCTCCACCCATGCTCTCCACCTCTCGTTCCACACGAAAGGCTTCGCCCATGATGCGAACCGCTGCAGCTGGAATCGTGTTGCTATCGATCGCCGCCGTCGCGCTGGCGGCACCACAGATCGCCAGGCCGACCAAGCTCGCCTTGCCTGGGGGAGATGCCGGGATCGGCTTCGACGACCTGATGTTCTCGCCATCGCTCCACCGCGTGCTGGCGCCCGCCGGGCGCACTGGCAAGCTGGACCTGATCGATCCCGCGACCTTGAAGATCGAATCGATCTCGGGGTTCTCGGCCGACAGCGACAAGTTCGGCGGCGGCCACGGCGAGGGCACGACCTCCGCCGACTCCGGCGGCGGCTTCGTGTTTGCCTCGGATCGGAGCCGGACCGAGCTCAACCTCGTCGACACCAGGACGATGAAGATCGTGGCGCACCAGAAGCTCGCGGGCGGGCCGGACTACGTGCGCTGGGTCGCCCCGCTGTCCGAGGTCTGGGTGACCGAGCCCGGGAAGAAGCAGATCGAGTTGTTCGCGTTCGACAAGGGCGCGCTCGTGCGCAAGGGCACGCTCGACATCCCGGGCGGCCCCGAGTCGCTGGTGATCGACACGGCGCGTGGACGCGCGTACACGCACACCTGGGACGACGCGAGCGTCGCGATCGACCTCAAGTCGCACAAGGAGGTCGCGCGCTGGAAGAATGGGTGCAAGGGATCGCGCGGGATCGCGCTGGATGAGAAGCGCGGTCTGCTGTTCGTCGGTTGCGACGAGGGCAAGGCCACGGTCCTCGACCTCGGCCAGAACGGAAAGCAGGTCGGGGAGGCGTCGACTGGCCATGGTGTCGATATCATCGCGTACGCGCCGTCGCTCGGGCACCTCTACGTCCCTGGTGGTGGCAGCGCCACGCTCACGATCCTGGGCGTCGACGCGAGCGGCAAGCTCGATGTGCTCGGCAGCGTGGCGGTTGCGGCGGATTCGCACTGTGTCGCAACCGACGACGCCGGGCACGCCTACGTCTGCGATCCCAAGAACGGGGTCCTGCTCGTGGTCACCGACCCGTTCCCCGCCGCCAAGAAGTGAACCGGGTGGCGAGACGGGCACGCCGGCTCAGGTCGCCTTGTTCCGCCGCCGCTTGAGCGAGAAATGCGAGTGCAGCCCGTCCAGCATCG
>DATAPF010000077.1:0-23377 GCA_036265355.1 Kofleriaceae bacterium
TGTCCGAGCTCGAGATCGTCGTCGCCGAGGCGCAGTGGATCGACGAGCGAGGCGAGCCGTGCCCGCTCACCACCGAGCTGACGGTCTCGGTCCACCGCCGGTCGCGCCGGCGGGACGGGACGCTCGGGCCGCGGGCGATGCTGGAGCTCGGCGATGGCCGCGCCGGCCAGGTCAGCGCCGAGGATCGCCGCCTGATCGATCTCCTCCTGGGGTGCACGCCGAGCTTCTATCAGCCGAGGCGCCCGTACTCGTCCCACGCATGGCCCAGGCCCGACGAGGACGATCGCCGCCGGTACCTCACGGGGGCGACGATTCACCCGACCGCCGCGGCGCGCGTGCTCCCGGCGCTGTGCGCGAGCGGGCGGCTGGGCTGGCTCGGCGATCCGACCGACCGTGAGCCGCCGCGGCCTGGGGCGCCAGAGCTCCGGCCGCTGCGCTGGGACGGTGATGCGCCGTTCGTCGTGCAGCTCCGCGCCGAGCCCGCCGGACGCGGGATCGCGCTGCGCCTGGAGCTCGAGCGCGACAGCGAGATCGTGCCGGCGGACCGGATCGCGGCGTTCGCGAGCGCCGGCTGGTTGATCGTCGACGACCGCCTGGTCCGCGTCGAGGGTTGCGACGACCTCGGCCGCTGGATGGCCGCGGCCGGACGCCCGGCGCTGCGGTTGCCGGCGCGCGAGCTCGCGGTGGTGATCGAGAAGATCGGCCATGCGCCGCGCGCCCCGCGGCTGGTGCTCGACGCGCTGGGCTGGACCGCGGCGCCCGGGACGCCGGTTCCCCGGCTCTACGTCGAGCCGATCCCGAAGACCACGCGGCTGGGTGCGCGCGTCGCGTTTCGCTATGGCCAGGCCGAGGCCGTCGGGGCCGGCGGCGCGCTGGTGATCGACGCCAGGGCGCGACGGGTGTTCGTTCGCGAGCTCGCCGCGGAGGCCGCCGCGCGCGCCAAGCTCCTCACCGCCGAGCTCGGGTGGATCGCCCAGCCGCCGGGCGCCGACCACGAGCTCACGATCGAGATCGCTCGCTTCCTGGAGCGGGTCAGCGCGATGCAGGACCTGGGCTGGGAGCTGTGGGTCCGCGGCCGGCGGCTCCGGCGCGGCGGCCGGCTGAAGGTCGACGTCGAGACCGGCATCGACTGGTTCGACGTGTCGGTGGCGGTCGACGTCGACGGCGTCGGCGCGGACCTCCCCGAGCTGCTGCAGGCGCTGCGCGACGGTCAGCCGTTCGTGCCGCTCACCGACGGGACCATCGGGATCGTGCTCCCCGAGTGGCTCGCCGGGCATGCCCGGGTCGCGGCGCTCGGCACGCTGAGCCACGGCGCCGTCCGGGTCCCGCGCGCCGCGGCCCCGCTGCTCGACGCGATGCTCGCGACGCTACCCGGCGTCGAGGTCGAGATCGACGCGGCGTTTCGCCGGCTGCGCGCCCGGCTCGCGGCGGCGACCGCGATCCGGCCCTGCCGCGAGCCGCGGAGCTTCCGCGGTGAGCTGCGGCCGTACCAGCGCGAGGCGCTGGGCTGGTTCCGGTTCCTCGACGACGTCGGCCTCGGCGGCTGCCTCGCCGATGACATGGGGCTCGGCAAGACGGTGCAGGTGCTCGCCTCGCTCGCCGCGATCGCCGCCACCGGACGGCCTGGGCGGTCCGGCCGGCCGTCGCTGGTGGTCGCGCCCAAGACGGTGGTGTTCAACTGGCTCGACGAGGCGTGCCGGTTCGCGCCCCGGCTGCGCGTCGTGGACTACACCGGGCCCGGCCGGGCGGCGCGGCGCTCGGCCGCCGCCGGCGCCGACCTGGTGGTGACCTCGTATCCGATCCTGCGGCTCGACGCGGACGAGCTGGCGACCTGGGACCTCGAGTGGGTCGTGCTCGACGAGGCCCAGGCGATCAAGAACCCCGAGGCGCGCACCACCCTGGCTGCGCGCGGGCTGCGCGCACGGCGGCGGCTGGCGCTCACCGGCACGCCGGTCGAGAACCACCTGGGCGATCTGGCCTCGATCCTGGAGTTCCTCAACCCCGGGCTGACCGACGCCAGCGACGCGCTCCGCGCGCTGCTCTCGACCCGTCCGGGCGACGCCGCCGACCTGTCACCGCTGGCGCGAGCGCTCCGGCCGTTCCTGCTGCGGCGCACCAAGGAGCAGGTGCTGCCCGATCTCCCGGCGCGCACCGAGCAGGTCCTGCGCTGCCAGCTCGGCGCCGACCAGCGCCGCCAGTACGACGAGCTGCTCGCCCACTACCGCGCCGCGTTGCTGCCGCAGGTCGCGCGCGAGGGGATGGCGCGATCCACGATGCACGTCCTGGAGGCGCTGCTCCGGCTGCGCCAGGCAGCGTGTCACCCGGGGCTGGTCGATCCGCGGCGCGGCAAGGCCGCGAGCGGCAAGCTCGACGCCCTGCTCGAGCACGTGGCCGAGGCCACCGAGAGCGGCCACAAGGCGCTGATCTTCTCGCAGTTCACCTCGTTCCTGGCGCTGGTCCGCGCCCGGCTCGACGCCGCCGGCATCCCCTACGAGTACCTCGACGGTCAGACCCGCGATCGCAAGCAATGCGTCGCCCGGTTTCACGACGATCCGGCATGCAAGCTGTTCCTGATCAGCCTCAAGGCCGGCGGCACGGGCCTCAACCTGACGGCGGCCGATTACGTCTACCTGCTGGATCCGTGGTGGAACCCCGCCGTCGAGGCCCAGGCGATCGATCGCACCCACCGGCCCGGCCAGAGCCGCCCGGTGTTCGCCTACCGCCTGATCGCCGAGAACACCGTCGAGGACAAGATCCTCGAGCTCCAGGCCCGCAAGCGCCAGCTCGCCGACGGCATCTTCGCGGACGACGGCGGTGGCCTGGCCAAGCTGTCGATCGCGGACCTGGAGCTGCTGTTCTCGTAGCGCCGCGGGGGGCTTGCTACAGCCGGCCGTACTTCTGGAGCGAGGCGACCCGGATGTCGCCGCGCTTGGCGACCGCGATCGCCTCGAGCGCGGCCCGCGCGCCGCGCAGCGTGGTCTGGTAGGCGATGCCGTTCATCAGCGCGGCCCGGCGCAGCGACACCGAGTCCTGGATCGCCTGGGCGCCCTCGGTCGTGTTGATCACCAGGTGGATCTCGCGGTTGTCCATCGCGTCGACGCAGTCCGGCCGGCCCTCGAGGACCTTGTTGATGCCGCGCACGGCGAGCCCGGCCTTGCCCAGGTACGCCGCGGTGCCGTGGGTCGCGACCAGCTCGAACCCGAGGTGGATCAGCCGGCGTGCGATCTCGACCAGCGCCGGCTTGTCGGCGTCGCGCACCGACAGGAACGCGGTGCCCCGGGTCGGCACCCGGCCACCCGACGCGAGCCAGCTCTTCATGAACGCGCGCGCGAAGTCGGTGTCGATCCCCATGACCTCGCCGGTCGACCGCATCTCCGGACCGAGGATGGTGTCGACGCCCTCGAACTTGACGAACGGGAACACGACCTCCTTGACCGAGACGTGGCGGGGCTCGACCTCGCCGGACGGGAACGCGCCGAGCTCGGCGAGCGTGCGCCCGGCCATCACCTTGGCCGCGATCTTGGCCAGCGGCTTGCCGATCGCCTTGCTGACGAACGGCACGGTGCGCGACGCGCGCGGGTTGACCTCGAGCACGTAGATCTCGCCGTCGTGGATCGCGAACTGGGTGTTCATCAGGCCGACCACGCCGAGCTCGGTGGCGAGCAGCCGGGCCTGGCGCTTGACCTCGTCGACCAGGTCGGCGGGCAGCGAGTACGGCGGCAGGGCGCACGCCGAGTCGCCGGAGTGGATCCCGGCCTCCTCGATGTGCTCCATCACGCCGCCGACCACGACCGCGCCGGTGTGATCGGCGACGACGTCGACGTCGAGCTCGACCGCGTCGGCGAGGAACTCGTCGATCAGCAGCGGGAACCCGACGGTGGTCGACTCGTCGCGCCCGCCGCCGAGGGAGGACGCCCCGCCGCCGGCGCCCGGCGCGCCGCTGCCGAGCACCCGCGTGAAGTAGTCCTCCAGGCCGCGCGCGTCGTACACGCGCTCCATCGCGCGGCCGCCGAGCACGTAGCTCGGCCGGACCATCACCGGGAAGCCGATCTCGCCGGCGACCCGGCGGGCCTCGTCGAGGTTGCGCACGATGCCCCAGCGCGGGGCGCGCAGCCCGAGCTTGTCCATCACCGCGCCGAACCGCTCGCGATCCTCGGCCCGGTCGATCGCATCCGCGCTGGTCCCGAGGATCGGCACGCCGGCGGCGGAGAGCGCGACCGCGAGCTTGAGCGGGGTCTGGCCGCCGAACTGCACGATCACGCCCCACGGCCGCTCGACGTCGCAGATCGCCAGCACGTCCTCGAGCGTCAGCGGCTCGAAGTACAGCCGGTCCGAGGTGTCGTAGTCGGTCGACACCGTCTCCGGGTTGCAGTTGACCATGATCGACTCGATGCCCTCCTCGCGCAGCGCCATCGCCGCGTGGCAGCAGCAGTAGTCGAACTCGATGCCCTGGCCGATCCGGTTGGGCCCGCCGCCCAGGATGATCACCTTGCGCCGGTCGGTCGGCCGGGCCTCGCAGTCGTCCTCGTAGGTCGAGTACAGGTACGGCGTGAACGACTCGAGCTCGGCGCCGCAGGTGTCGACCCGCTTGTAGACCGGCCGGACCCCGTGGGCGTGGCGCGCGGCGCGGACCTCGGCCTCGCGGGCGCCGGTCAGCGCGGCGATCCGGCGATCGCTCATCCCGATCCGCTTGTAGCGCCGCAGCTCGCCGGCGGTCAGCCGGGCGAGCGGCGAGCCGGCCAGCCCTTGCTCGGCGGTCGCGATCGCGCGGACGTGGTGCAGGAACCACGGGTCGATCCGGGTCAGCTCGTGGGCGCGCTCGATGGTCAGCCCGAGCTGGAAGCCGCGGCCGATCTGGTACAGCCGGTCGGGCGACGGCGTCGCGATCGCGCGTTCGATCATGGCGAGGTCCTCGCCGAGCGCGGCCATCGGCAGGTCGAACCCGGCGCGCCCGGTCTCGAGCGACCGGATCGCCTTGCCGAGCGCCTCGCAAAACGTCCGGCCGATCGCCATCGCCTCGCCGACCGACTTCATCTGCGGGCCGAGCACCGGCGTCGCCGACGGGAACTTCTCGAACGCGAACCGCGGCCACTTGACGACCACGTAGTCGATCGTCGGCTCGAACGACGCCGGCGTCACCCGGGTGATGTCGTTGTGGAGCTCGTCGAGCGTGTAGCCGATCGCGAGCTTGGCCGCGATCTTGGCGATCGGGAACCCGGTGGCCTTCGACGCCAGCGCGCTCGACCGGCTGACCCGCGGGTTCATCTCGATCACCAGCATGCGGCCGGTCTTCGGGTCGACCGCGAACTGCACGTTGCTGCCGCCGGTGGTCACGCCGATCTCGCGCAGGATCGCGATCGCGGCGTCGCGCATCCGCTGGTACTCCTTGTCGGTCAGCGTCATCGCCGGCGCGACCGTGATCGAGTCGCCGGTGTGCACGCCCATCGGGTCGAGGTTCTCGATCGAGCACACGATCACCGCGTTGTCCTTGGCGTCGCGCACGACCTCGAGCTCGAACTCCTTCCAGCCCAGCACGCTCTCCTCGATCAGGATCGAGTGGACCGGCGACTGGTCGAGGCCGAACTGGACCATGCGGTCGAGCTCGGCGCGGTTGTACGCGATGCCGCCGCCCGAGCCGCCGAGCGTGAATGACGGCCGCAGGATCGCCGGGAAGCCGATCTCGTCGACGCACGCCCGCGCCTCGGCGACGCTGCCGACCAGCCGCGACCGCGGGCAGCTAAGGCCGATCCGCGCCATCGCCTGCTTGAACAGCTCGCGGTCCTCGGCCATCTCGATCGTCGCGACCGACGCGCCGAGCAGCTCGACGTTGTGCCGGGTGAGCAGCCCGGCCTTGCTCGCCGCCATCGCGAGGTTGAGCCCGGTCTGGCCGCCCAGCGTGGGCAGGATCGCCGACACCTTCTCGACCGCCAGCACCTTGTCGAGCACCTCGACGGTCAGCGGCTCGACGTACGTGGCGTCGGCGAGCTCGGGATCGGTCATGATCGTCGCGGGGTTCGAGTTGATCAGGACGACGCGCAGGCCCTCCTCGCGCAGCGCCTTGCAGGCCTGGGTCCCCGAGTAGTCGAACTCGCAGGCCTGACCGATCACGATCGGCCCCGACCCGATGATCAGCACCGATTCGAGGTCCGTACGTCTCGGCATCGGCCGGACGTGTACCACACCGGGGCAGACGGATCAGCGGAACCGACAGGGACCGGTGATCGTCTGTTGTCCCGTGCCACCCCGTGCCAGCCGGCGCCCGCCGGGATCAGCGCTTCTTGAGCGCGCCGGCCTCGACCTTGAACACATCGGCGAGCGGCCCGGTCAGCACGGCAGCCACCGCGGCCTGGTGCTCGCCGAGCGGCGCCCGGATCTTCTCCAGGACCTCGCAGATCGCCCGCTTGATCCGGCCGGACTCCTCCTCGGGGCGGATCAGGGCCGCGATCAGCGGGGGCGCGATCCGGGCCGGGTCGCGGTGCGACATGCCGTCGATCGCAGCGAACCGGACGTTCTCGTCGAAGTCGGTGACGTACGGCGTGAGCCGGCTGATCACCTCGTCGTCGGTCGCTGGCTTCCACTCCCCGAACCACCGGAGCAGGTCGATCCGCTTCTCCGGCATCCGGACGTAGCCCGGCGGCTCGCTGGCGAACAGCTTGTCGACGACCTCCAGCACCTCATCGTGCGACGCGATCCGCTCCACCACCTTGAGCGGGAACGCGAGCTGCTCGGCGGTCTTCATGTAGCGAACCAGCGGCGCGAGCGCCGCGCTGCCCTTGGCGACCAGGGTGTCGACCACCCAGACCTTCTCTTGCTCGTCCTCGACGCCCTTCATCGACGTGATCGAGAACCGCTTGCACATCCCGACCAGGGCGTCCTCGGTGCCTTCGTCCTTGAGCTTCTCGAGCGCGGCCCAGCGATCGGGCTGCTGGGCGAGCTTGTTGGTCGCCTTCTCGATCGTCCTCTGAAGGGCTTTTTCTTTGGAAAATAGACCGAATACCATGCCGAGTACCTCGGGCGAGCGGGCGGAATCCGCGCGGCAAGCTAGCGTGTTTCGGTCTACGTAACCACTCTCCCGGCGCTTGGGTAGCCGGAACGAGTTGCGAAAACGGCTCGAAATGAACTCGGCCGGGCGTTGCCGCGTACAATACGCAGCGATGATGCTCCGGATGTCTCCGGTCGGGGTGGCTCTGGCCTGTGCGGTCCTGGCGTGCTCGTCCCCGGCCCAGATCAGCGCGCGGCCGGCGACGCCCCCGGCGGCGCCCGCGACCGCCGAGGCCCAGGAATATGCGAGCGCCGGGGCCGCTCCCGCCGCGGCCCCGGGGGCGCCGGCGCCCGCCGCTCCGGCCACCGCGCCGCACGGCCCGGTCGCCGAGCGCGCCCAGCTGCTGCGCGAGGCCGCCGATCAGCTCGACAAGGCGCAGGCCGCGCTCGACGCCGGCAACCGCAACCTCGCCGAGCAGCTGTTCTCGACCGCCGAGCTCCTGGTCGGCGCCGATGTGCTCGCGCCGATCGCGCCGAAGTTCCGCGACGGCGCTCCGCCGCGGGTCACCACGCCGACCCAGCGGTTCGAGAGCGCTCCGCCGCAGCCCCGGGTCGCCGGCAGCTCCGAGGCCGAGGACGAGAAGGACCATGTCCCGCCGCCGCGGGTCGAGGCCAGCCTGAGCGGGACGCTGCAGATCGACGGCCGCCCGGCGAGCGGCGCGTTCGGCCTGATCACCCTCGAGCCGGCCGACGGCCGGTGGAAGCCGCGCACCGCCAAGCACGTCGTCCTCGAGCAGCGCAACCGCGAGTTCCTGCCTCACGTGATGGCGATCTCGGTCGGATCGACGGTCGCGTTCCCCAACTTCGATCCCGTGTTCCACAACGTGTTCTCGACCTCGCCGGCCGCCCCGTTCGACCTCGGGCTGTACAAGTCCAACGAGGCCCGCGAGTTCACGTTCCCCCGCGAGGGCATCGTCCGGCTCGGCTGCAACCTGCACGCGAACATGAGCGCGTTCATCGCGGTGGTCGCCGCGCCGGCCTACGTCGTCACCGACGGCGACGGCAACTTCTCGTTCAAGCGCCTGCCGCCCGGCCGGTACAAGCTCAAGGCGTGGAGCGAGCGCAGCGCCGCCCCGATCACCCAGGACCTCGCGATCAGGCCCGGCAAGAACACCGTCAGCGTCGGCGTCACCGGCGACGCTGCGCGCGGCCCGCAGCCCGACAAGTTCGGAGGCAAGCGTGGCTAGACCTGGTGCCGTCGCCGGCGCGGTCGCGATCGCGCTCGGCGGCGCCGCGATCGCCTTCGCGGTGACCCGCCCGGCGACCGGCGGCATGTCCGAGACCCAGACCGCCGCGATGGCCGGCGCGATCGCCAGGCTCGACGGCGACATCCGGGCCGCGCGGGCCGCGGTCCAGGAGCGCGCCAGCACCCTGTCGACGATCCTGTTCGTGCGCACCGCGGTCGCCACCGACGCGAAGACCGCCGCCGATCAGGTCACAGGCGGCGAGCTCCAGTTCGCACCCAGGAACGGCGAGGTGCTCGAGCTCGGCCGGATCGTGCGGAACACCAGCGCCGTCGACGAGCTGATGGTCCAGCCCTCGGGATCGATGCGCCACGCCCACGGCGGCGCGGTCGGCAGCTACGCCGAGATCGCCGGCGGCGCGCTCGAGATCACCGAGGTCGTCAAGGTCGATCCCAGGTACAACGCCGACCAGTACACCGGGTTCCTCAGCGTGACCCGGCCGCTTGCGCTGGGCCCGGCGCTCCAGCCGCTGGTCGACGCCGGGATCACCGGCAAGCTCGCGCTGGGCGACAGCTCCGCGCCGATCGGCGCGATGCGCGCGGGCGCCGCCACGCGCGAGCAGCCGCTCGCCTCGCAGCCCGGCGTCAAGCTGATCGTCGTCGAGCCGCCGCCGCGCGCCGCACTGCCGCTGCCGGCCCTGGTCGGCGGCATCGGCGCCGTCGTGATCGGCCTGCTGCTCCTCGTGGTCGGCCGGCTCGGCCACCGCGAGGCCTCGGCGGCCACCGGGATCCATGCCGTGCCGATCCCGCCGCCCGGCGCGCCGGGCACGCAGCTCGGCAACGCCGCGACCCAGCTGTCGCAGCATGGCGTCCCCGCCTCCGGCACCCCGGCCCCGGGCGGGTCGATGGCCGGCGCTCCCGGCGACTCCCAGATCGTCGCGTCCAACCTCGGCCCGGGCGCGATGATCGGCCGCTGGGAGGTCGTCCGCCGGCTCGGCTCCGGCGGCATGGCCGACGTCTACCTCGCGCAGGCCCGCGGCGACGGCGGGTTCGAGAAGCTGGTCGCGATCAAGGTCATGCACGGCCACCTCGCGCGCAACCAGCGCGCCGTCGACCACTTCCTCGACGAGGCCCGGCTCGCCGCCCGGATCCACCACCCCAACGTCGTCGCGATCCAGGACCTCGGCAAGATCGGCAACGACTACGTGATCGTCATGGAGTACGTCGAGGGCGTCGACCTCGAGCGCCTGCTGACATCGACGCGCGCCGGCCAGCGCCCGGTGCCGCTCGCCGTCGCGCTCGGCATCCTGGGCCGGATCTGCGACGGCCTCGACGCCGCCCACCGCGCGACCGCGCCCGACGGCAGCCCGCTCGGCATCATCCACCGCGACGTCAAGAGCGCCAACGTCCTGGTGTCGCGCCAGGGCAGCGTCAAGGTCGTCGACTTCGGCATCGCCAAGGCCGCCAAGCAGGTCCACTACACCGTCGCCGGCGAGACCAAGGGCACCCCGGCGATGATGGCTCCCGAGCAGCGGGTCGGCGATCAGGTCGATGTCCGCGCCGATGTCTACTCGGTCGCCGCCGTCGGCTACGAGCTGGTCACCGGCCAGGCCGTCAACCTCGACCTCGCCTCGCTGGCCCACCTCGGGGTCGAGAACTGGCCGCACCTGCCGCAGCCGTCGAGCCTGCGCGCCGGCCTGCCGGTCGAGCTCGACGAGATCCTGCTCCACGCGATGGCGTTCGAGCGCGAGCGCCGGCCCGCCGATTGCGCCGCGTTGGGCGCGCTGTGCGAGGCGGTCATGAAGCGCCACAACCTGGTCGCCAGCGACAAGGACCTCGCGCGCTGGGTCGACGGCGAGCTGCGCCTGCTGTCGCCGGCGTTCGTCGGCGACAGCACCGGCTTCACCCGGTTGCCGCCGGCGTGAGCTGCCGCGCGCCGTGACGGATCGCAGTGTGCGGTCCGTCGCCACCTGTGCGATCTGACGCGTGCTGTCTTGCAACACGTGAGCCTCGCTCGACGACGACGCAGGCTCACGTGGCACGCTTCGCGTGGATCTTGCCGGTTGCGCCGCACCAACTCGCGCTACGGTGTCAGGAATTGCCGATGTCGATCCAGCTGTTCTGCCCGCTGCGCTTGCCCGCTCTGGTCGCGATCAGCCTGCTCGCCGCGTGCTCCTCGCACCCGGCGCAGGGCACCGGCGGTGCGGCCGGATCCGGCAGCTCGGCCGGCTCCGCCGGTAGCGGGAGCCAGATCGCGCCGGCACCGAAGCCGGCGAGCACACTCGATCAAGTCACGCGCTCGGCGCCCGACGCCAAGGTCGCGCCGGCGGGCGTCGCGGTGCCCGGCATCGATCTGTTCCTGGTGAGCGACGGCAAGCCGGCGCCGGAGGACGAGGGCCTGCCGCCGCGCGTCGTCGGGGTGTCCGGCGGCCCGGGCGGCGCGCTACTCGAGGGCCGCGATCTGGTGCGCGCGGTGATCGAGCGAAGCGAGATGGGGGGTGGGGACCCTGCCGGCTCTGCCGGCGGGGCGGGGGGCAAAGCCCCCCGAGGGATCGAGGCTCGCGCCGACCGCAAGGTGATCGCGCAGGTCGCGCTGTGGGTGGCCCAGGACGACGGCGCGATCCTGGATCGGGCCAAGACGCCCGCGCAGCGCAAGGCCAAGGTCGGCCCACCGGCGGTCACCGGACACACGCTCGGGTTCTGGGTGCTGACCACCGACCCACCGCCGCAGGTCGAGCACGGCCAGCTCGACCTGAGCAACGGCCTGCTCGAGCTCCAGCCGCTGCCGGTGCCGCAGAAGGTCGCGATCGACCGCGCGATGATCACGCTCGGCAGCCCGGCGGTGTCGCGCCACGCGGCCGCGATCCGGACGCTCGCCGCGGCATGCGAGGACAGCCGGGCGCGCCAGGCGCTGCTCGGCGCGCTCGCCGGCCACCCGCGGGTCAAGGCGCGGGCGGAGATCGCCGACGAGGCGCACCGCTGTGGGCCGGCCGCGGTCGACGCGCTGGTGTCCGCGATGGAGCGCGACCACTCGGCGCTGGTCCGCCGGCAGGCCGCGGCAGCGCTCGGCCGGATCGGCGATGCGCGGGCGCGGCCGGCGCTGGCCAAGGCGTCGCGCGGCGAGGACGCGAACCTGGCGTGGACCGCGGGCAACGCGCTGAAGAAGCTGCGCTGACGCCGTTCACAACTCGTTCACGAGCTCGTCGTATCCTCGGGCGTGGCCCCCGCACGCCGGATCCTCATCGTCGAGGACGATCGCAAGACCGCTGCCTCGATCGACATGTACCTGCGGCACGGCGGGTTCCGGACCGACGTCGCGCGCACCGGGACCGAGGGCCTGGACCGGGCGCGCGACGGCAAGCCGGACCTCGTCGTGCTCGACCTGATGCTGCCCGGGATCGGTGGCCTGGAGCTGTGCCGGACGCTGCGCGCGGAGTCGGCGGTGCCGATCATCATGCTCACCGCGCGCTCGACCGAGGACGACAAGCTGCGCGGCCTGGAGCTCGGGGCGGACGACTACGTGACCAAGCCATTCAGCCCGCGCGAGCTGGTGGCGCGGATCAAGGCGGTGCTGCGCCGGATCGAGCCGGCGGGCGAGCGGCTGTGCGCCGGCGATCTGGTGCTCGACCTCGCCGCGTGCCAGGTGACGGTGGGCGGCGAGCCGGTCGCGCTCACCGCGGCGGAGCTGCGGCTGATCGAGGCGTTCATGCGCGCGCCGGGACGGGTGTTCAGCCGCGACGAGCTGATGGAGCGCGCGCTCGGCGGCTCGAGCGACGGTGCCGATCGCCCAGATCGCCCGGATCGCACGATCGATGCCCACATCAAGAACCTGCGCAAGAAGATCGAGCCGGACCGCGCCCACCCGCGGCGGATCGTCACGGTGTTCGGGCTCGGCTACAAGCTGGTATGAGCCGGCTGCGCTGGAAGCTGCTCGCCGCGATGGCGGCGCTCGTCGTGGTGACGGTCGGTGCCAGCGCGCTGTGGACGCGGCGGGTGACCCACGACCAGATCTTGCGGCTGGTGACCCGCGGCGCGGCCGATCCGGGCGACGTCGCACAGCCGCTGGAGGACCACCTGCGGGCGACCGGGGACTGGCGCGGGGTCGACGTGGTGATCGCGCGGATCGCCGCCGCGGCGCGCTGCCACCTCGTGCTCGCCGACCTGCGCGGCGCGGTGATCGCGGTGTCGGGCGAGCTGCGGGAGGCGCGGGTCGCGATCGACGGCGAGGACCGGATCACGGCCGAGCGCGTCCGCGACGGTCAGCGCCAGCTGATCGTGCTGCGCGTCGCGCCGCGTGCGATCCGCGATCCGGCCGGCCGCGTGGTCGCGCGCGCGTTCGTGGGCCCCGAGCTCGAGGATCCGGCCGCGCAGCGCGAGATCGCGGCGATCGATCAGCGGCTGGTCGCGATCTTCGCGATCGCGATGGCGGCCGCGCTGGCGCTGGCCGTCGTGGTATCGCGGCGGATCACCCGGCCGATCGAGCAGCTCACCGCGGCGGTGCACGACGTCGGGCGCGGCGTGGCGCCGGCGCCGATCGCGGTCGGCGGCCGCGACGAGATCGCGCGGCTCGCGGCGGCGTTCAACGCGATGGCGGCGTCCGTCGCGGCCCAGGAGGAGCTGCGGCGGCGCATGGCCGGCGATGTCGCGCACGAGCTGCGCACGCCGCTCACCAACCTGCGCTGCGAGCTCGAGGCGTTCCAGGACGGGCTCGCGACACCGGACGCCGCGCGGATCGCGTCGCTGCACGAGGAGGTGCTGCACCTCCAGCGGCTGGTCGAGGACCTCCAGGACCTGGCGATCGCCGAGGCCGGTGCGCTGCAGCTCGACCGCGAGCGCGTCGAGCTCGGCGATGCGATCGCGCGGATCGCGGGCGCCCGGGCCGAGGTCGCCGCCGAGCCGGGCCTGTGGGTCGACGCCGACCCGGTGCGACTCCGGCAGATCGTGGACAACCTGGTCGGGAACGCGCTGCGCCACGCGCCCGGCGAGCCGGTGCGGATCGAGGTCGCGCGCACCGCCGGTGCCGGCGCGGTCACGGTGATCGATCGCGGACCCGGGATCCCCGCGGACCAGCTCGCCCGGATCTTCGAGCGGTTCTACCGGGTCGACGACGCGCGCGGCCGCGAGCGCGGCGGCGCGGGGCTCGGGCTCGCGATCGTCCGGCAGCTGGTGCAGCTCCACGGCGGCCGGGTCTGGGCGGACAGCCCCGAAGGCGGCGGCGCGCGGTTCACGTTCACGATCCCGCTGGCGGCCGCGCCGCGTTCATGAGTCGTTCACAACGCGTCGCTAGGGTGACGCGCATGCCCCCAAGAAGCGTATCCCTGATCGTCGTTGCAACCGCGACCGCAAGCGCGCTGGTCGCGGTCCCGGTCCCGCCTGGCGCGCTCGGCGCACCCGAGCCGCCGCGGCAGGTGCACGCGGGCCCGGATCCGGCCGCTGCGCTGGCGGACTGGCCCCGGCCCGTGCTGCGTCCGGGGCTCTCGGAACCGCAGATCGCGGCGGCGATCGCGGACCACGCGAAGCTGCTGAGCGACACCGGCCGGTTCTCCGGCGTGGTGCTGGCCGCGCATGGCGACCGGATCGCGGTGTCGCGCGCGTACGGCCTGGCGGACGTCGCGTCGCGCGCGCCGAACACGATCGATACCCGGTTCAACGTCGGCTCGATCGGCAAGCTGTTCACGATCGTCGCGATCGCGCAGCTCGCCGAGGCCGGGCGGCTCGCGCTCGACGACACGGTGCGCCGCCACCTGCCGGACCTGGCGCTGCCCGGCGCGGACCGGATCACGATCCAGCAGCTGATCGATCACGCGTCGGGGCTGGGCGACATCTTCGGCCCGCGGTTCACCGCGGCGCCCCCGGCGCGGCTCCGCGAGCTCTCGGACTTCGTCCCGCTGTTCGTCGATCAGCCGCTCGCGTTCGAGCCCGGCAGCCAGACCCGCTACTCCAACGCCGGCTACGTGGTGCTCGGCCTGATCATCGAGCGGATCACGGGCGAGAAGTACCGCGACCACGTCGCCCGGCACGTGTTCGCTCGCGCCGGCATGACGAGCACCGGGCTGTGGGCGATCGACGAGCGCGTGGCGGCCCGCGCGACCGGCTACCGCAGCGTGGAGGGCGCCGCCGGCCGGGTGCCGAACACCGACACGCTGTCGGGCCGGCCATCGTCGGCCGGAGGCGCGCTGTCGACCGCCGGCGATCTGCTCCGGTTCTGGACCGCGCTGAGCGGCGGAAAGCTGCTGTCGCCGCGGTGGACGGCCTGGGTGCTGCACGGACCGCCCGATGGCGCGTCGCGCGGGTGGGGCTTCGGGGGCGGCGCGCCCGGGCTCAACGCCTCGCTGGAGGTCGGCCAGGGCTGGATCCTGATCGCGCTGGCCAACTTCGATCCACCCGCGGCGCTGGCCGTCACCCGCGCCGCGATGGACATCGTGCGCGGCCATCCGTCGGACCGGGCGGCGGCGCGCTGATCGCGGTCACTCCAGGAAGCCGGACTCGGCGAGCTTGCCGCCCTCGCGGAACTCGGCGCGCACGGCGCGCTCGAGGTGATCCTGCGACAGCGGGACCTGCTCCTCGGCGGCCAGGAACGCGGCGCGCAGTGCGGCGTTGCGGATGTAGCCGCCCGACATCTTGTAGCGCCGCGCGAGGTCGGCGAGGTCGAGCTTGCCGGCGAGCGGGAGCTGCTCGGGCAGGTGGACGCGCCACAGCCGCTCGCGGGCCTCGTCGTCGGGGAACGGGAAGGTCAGCCGGCACGACAGCCGGCGCTTGAACGCGGCGTCGATCGCGCTGCCGAAGTTGGTGGTGAGCACGGCGACGCCCTCGAAGCTGTCGAGCCGCTGGAGCAGGAAGTTGGTCTCGAGGTTGGCGTAGCGATCGACCGAGGTCCGGACCTCGGTGCGCTTGCCGAACAGCGAGTCGGCCTCGTCGAACAGGATCAGCGCCTGGCCCTCCTCGGCGGCGTCGAACACCTTGGCGAGGTTCTGCTCGGTCTCGCCGATCCACTTGGACATCACGCGCGACAGGTCGATGCGGTAGAGGTCGAGGCCGAGCTCGTTGGCGATCGCGCTGGCGACCAGGGTCTTGCCGGTGCCGGGGCTGCCCTGGAACAGCGCGGTCAGGCCGCGCGAGGTCGACATCACCTGGTCGAACCCCCAGGTGTCGTAGACCGTGCGGCGGTGGCGGATCCGGGCGACCAGCTCGACGATGCTGTCCTGGATGTCGGCCGGCAGGACGATCTGCGACCAGCTCGCGAGCCGGGTGACGCGGGTCGCGACCGTGCCGAGCTTGCTCTCGAGGTACTGGCGGAGCGCGGTCTCGATCGCCTGGTCGGGGTCGGGCGGTGCGCCGCGCGCGACCGAGGCGACGACGCCCTTGATCGTGCCGGGACCGACGGTGAACCGCGCGGCGAGCTCGTCGGCGTCGCGCACCGCGAGCCCGGCGGCGCGCAGGATCTCGGTCCACTGCGCGGCGCGCTCGGCGATCGTCGAGGTCGGCAGCTCGATCAGGACGTAGCCCGGGACCAGCGGCGGCGGGGTGTGGCGGGCGAGCCGCACGGCGAGCGGGCCGACGTGATCGCGGAGCAGCTCGCGGACCAGGCCGCGGGTCGCGGCGTCGTCGGACGGGATCGCGTCGAGGCCGTCGACGCAGGGCAGCGAGCCGCGCAGGTCGGCGTGCTGGAGCATGCCGGCGAGGTCGGGGACGCGCTTCTCGCGGATCAGCATCGCGGCGTCGATCGTGGCGAGCGTGCGGCCGGCGAGCTGGGCGAGCGCGGCGAGCAGCGTGCGCCGGCCGCTGCCGCTGCGGCCGGTGACCACGACGCGGCCGAGGCCGGGCGGCGACGCGGCCAGGTCGACCAGCGCGCGGTCGATCACCCGGCTGGGGATCATCAGCTGATCGAGCGCCACGCTCGCGGGCACGCGCGCCACGCCGTGCTCGAAGTCGTCGTCGACCGCCGAGCCCGACAGCAGCTTGACGACGATCGGGTCGGCGGTCAGGCTCTGGAACGGCCGGTTGCGATCGCTGACCCGGATCAGGCCGTGGTGGACCAGCGGGCTGTCTGGGTCGAGCTCGCGGGCGATGTCGCGGCGCGCGAGCGAGTGGCCGAGCAGCTGCCACAGCAGGAGCTCGTCGCAGGTCGCCCGGCCCGAGTCGTTGGACAGGATCCCGTACAGCCGGGCGAGCTCGCCCCACAGCGACGGCGCCGCGACGAACAGCAGCACGATCTCGCCGGTGGTGCTGACGCTGTGCTCGCCGCAGATCACGTCGAGCGGCGACAGCCGGCCGGCGAGCTGGGCGCGCGCGCCCTGCAACGCGGTGGTGGCCTCGTCGAGCGCCTCGGCGGCCTCGACGACCCGCGCCGGCGCCAGGCCGCTGCGGCGACCGACGATGCCGAGCACCTCGGCCTCGAACGGCGGGCGATCGTGGGTCGAGAACGCGAGCCGGCCGCTGTCCCAGTCCTGCGCGATCGCGCGCAGCGCGGTGGCGGCGGAGAACCGGTGGTAGTGATCGAGCAGGCCTTGGTACTGGCCGGGGGAGCAGCGGCTCGGCACGCTGCGCGGGCCGAGCGTCGCGATCGCCTGCGCGATCGGCGGCCGGACGATCGGCGGCGGCGGCGGTGCGTCGGTGAGCTCGCGGCCCCTGGGCCGGGCCGGCTCGGGCTGGGCGCGCGGCCCACTCTCGGGGCGCGCCGCCGGCGCGGGCTCCGGCGCGGAGTCGGACTTGCGCGGCGGCGGTGCGGCGCGCGCGACGCCGCGCAGCTGGAGCGAGGCCAGGCCGCTGCGCGGCGCGGCGCCGCCGTTGGTCGCGGGCGGCGGTGGATCCGCGGCGGCGGCGAGCGTCGCGGGGGCAGCGGCCGGATCGTCGAGCCGGCGGGCGGCGAGACCGGGCCGGCCGGCCGGCGGCGTCACCGGGAGATCGTAGAGCGAGCTGCGGCGCGCCGAGGCTTCGTCGTCGCGCGGCGGTGCCGGCGCCGCGGCGGGGGCCGCGAACGGCCCCACGGCGCGCGCGCCTTCCGGCGTGGCGAGTGCCGGTCGGCCGGCAGGTGGCGCGGTCACCGCGGCGCGGCCGTCGAGCCCGATCACCGCGAGCGGCTGGCCCGCGCGCGTCGCGACGATCCCCGGCGCCGGGCCGGCGAACAGCGCCGCGCTGTCGACCCGGTCCAGACCCGGGACCTCGACCGTGCGCAGCGCCGACTTGCCGTCGAGGTCCACCACGTACAGCCGCCCGGTGTCGCGGCCGACGCAGGCCAGCACGTCGTGCTGGGGGTGGCCCGCGACCTGCGCGATCGGCTCGGGCAGCTCGTGGGCCCGGGGCTGCCCGCGGTTGATCTGCGGGATGACGTCGATCCGCGCCGGGTCCTGCTGCGTGGTCATCCACACCAGGCGATCGGTGCCGCCGAGCTGGACGATCGCCGCCTGGCGCGGCAGCCGCAGCCGCTTGCGCGGAGTGCGCTGCACCAGGTCCCACTCCTCGATCGCGCCGGCGACCGCGACGATCACCTGCTGCGCGGCGACCCCGGCGGCGCTCGGCAGCGAGCGACCGGGGAACTGGTACGGCGTGAGGTGGGCTTCGCCGGCGGACAGCACGGCCATGCTGGTGGAGCCGATCACCAGCGCATGGGCGCCGACCGCGGCGCCGATCCGCATCGTGCCCTCGATCTGGATCTCGACCCGGACGCGCGGCCCGTCGACGTCGATCAGGTGCACCGTGCTGTGCGTGCCGCGGCGCGACAGCACGAGCAGGCGGGGCGTCGCTCCGATCCAGGCGACGTCGGTGTGCTCCAGCGCGGCGGCGGCGCCGATCTCGGCGACCTGGGCGCCGTGCCGCAGCTCGACGACGACGATCCGGCCGGGCTCGACCACCGCGGCGCAGCTGCCGTCGGGCGATGCGACCAGCCAGCCGCGCTCGGCGACGACATGGCTCGCGATCTCGGCAAGGGTCCCCACCCGGGAACCGTAGCGCGGATCGCCCGACCCGGGCCGGATCCGGGAGCACAACTCTGCCAGGGCGTTCCGGTCGAGCCTCGACCCACCCGGCAGCCGTGCGAGCCGCGGTCCGCACCGTCGGCAGCGCGCCCGCCGGCGGCTGGCAGACGCGCACGACCCGGTGGCCGTCGATCGTCCGGGCGGCGTGCAGCCGCGCGAGGAAGGTTCGCGGCGTCCGCGATCCGCTGCACCGCTCCGGCGGGCTGTACCTCGCCGCACGGGGAGGTTCCGATGCCCCACAGGTCAGACCGCGAGGTGCCATGCAACAATACCGATGCGATGTTCCACCGGTGTCGCGGAGGTCGCGCGTGACACTGGATCCGACGCGTCAGACCGGGTCACGCCTGCGACGCGCGCTCGCGCCGCAGGTGGCAGTGGCAATCATGGGTATATTGCAGAATCATCACTGGCTGTACAGATCGTGTGTTGGCGAAGCAGCGCAGCGCCGCATGAAGTGAAATCGGACTTGCCGACAGCGACGAGGCGGTCAGTCTGGGAGGACGTTGATGGGAGATATGCAAATGCGTGTACGATGGGGAAGTGCGGCGGGAATCATATCGGTGGTCGCCACCGGATGTGCTCGTGAGCCGGTCGACAGCGGCCGGGCGGAGCTCGAGGCTGCGCAGCAGCAGACGTTCACCGCGTTCGAGAGCGGTCAGGTGCGGCCGCTCGCGGTGTCGGCGGATCGCCGGTTCGTCTATGCGACGAACACGCCCGACAACCGGGTCGAGATCTTCCGGATCGCGGATCGCCGGCTGGTGCCGGTCGGCTCGGTGGCGGTCGGGCTCGAGCCGGTCGCGCTGGCCGAGCGCGCCGCCGGCGAGCTGTGGGTGGTCAATCACCTGTCCGACAGCGTCAGCGTGGTCGACGCCACCGACCCGGCGCGGGCGCACGTCACGCGCACGCTGCTGGTCGGGGACGAGCCGCGCGACATCGTGTTCGGCGGCGAGCATCGCGACCGCGCGTTCATCACCACCGCGCATCGCGGCCAGAACACCGGCCGCGATCCGCAGCTCACGACGCCGGGCATCGGGCGCGCCGATGTCTGGGTGTTCGACGCCGACCGCCTCGGCGGCTCGCTCGGCGGCGCGCCGCTGACCGTGATCACGCTGTTCGCGGACACGCCTCGCGCGCTCGCGGTCAGCGGCGACGGCCGCACGGTCTACGCGGCGGCGTTCCAGTCGGGCAATCGCACGACGTCGGTCCACGAGCGCGTGATCACGTTCAACGGCGGGCTGCCGCCGCCGTTCACCGACGCGCAGGGGGTCGCGGCGCCGCCGACCAGCCTGGTCGTGAAGTTCCGGGTCGATCCGACGGACCACCAGGCTCACTGGCTCGACAACGTCGGCCGGCGCTGGGACGATCACGTCAAGCTCAGCCTGCCCGACCGGGACGTGTTCGCGATCGATGCGACGGCCAACCCGCCGGTTGCCCGGGCCGGCAGCGCGTTCACCGGCGTCGGCACCGTGCTGTTCAACATGGCGGTCAATCCGGTGTCCGGAAAGCTCTACGTCGCGAACACCGACGCGCGCAATGACGTCCGGTTCGAGGGCCACAACGCTTTCGGTCCGACCCAGGGCGCGCCGGCGGGCTCGGTGCGCGGCCACTTCGCCGAGAGCCGGATCACCGCGATCGATCCGGCGACCGGGGCGGTGACGCCGCGCCACCTCAACAAGCACATCGACTACAGCGTCGACGGCACGCCGGAGGAGGCCGCCAGGAGCCTGGCGTTCCCGACCGGCATGGCGATCACGCCCGACGGCAAGACGCTGTACGTCGCCGCGCTGGGGTCGAGCAAGGTCGGTGTGTTCTCGACCGCCGAGCTCGAGGCCGACACGTTCGTGCCGTCGCAGGCCGGCCAGATCGCGCTGACCGGCGGCGGCCCGACCGGCGTCGCGCTCGACGCGCAGCGCGGCCTGCTGTACGTGCTGACCCGGTTCGACAACGCGATCGCGGTCGTCGACACCCGGGCCCGGCAGCAGATCGGCCGCGTCGCGATGTTCAACCCCGAGCCGAGGACCCTGGTCGATGGCCGCAAGTTCCTGTACGACGCGACCCTGACCTCGAGCCACGGGGACTCGGCGTGCGCCGGCTGCCACATCTTCGGCGACTTCGACAGCCTCGCGTGGGACCTGGGCGATCCGGACGGCGCGATCGAGCCGATCCCCGGGCCGTTCACCACCGATCCGGTGGTGCCGCCCGGTTTCCCGCCGATCCCGCTGGTGCTGCACTCGCTCAAGGGGCCGATGGCGACCCAGAGCCTGCGCGGCATGGCCAACCACGGACCGATGCACTGGCGCGGCGACCGCACCGGCGGCACCGACGCGACGCTGCAGCACGTCCTGCCCAGCGCGCAGCCCGACACCGGCACGTTCGACGAGCAGATCGCGTTCAAGAAGTTCAACGTCGCGTTCCCCGGCCTGCTCGGTCGCGGCGCGCCGCTGACCGACGCCGAGATCCAGGCGTTCACCGACTTCATCCTGCAGGTCACGTATCCGCCCAATCCGATCCGCAATCTCGATAGCTCGCTGACACCCGATCAGCAGGCCGGCCGCGACTTCTTCTTCAGCCACACCGCCGACGGCCAGGAGCTGAACTCGGACCCGGTCCATAACTGCGTGGGCTGTCACGTGCTCGATCCGCAGGGCAACGCCGAGTTCGGCGTCGCCAGGCCGGGATTCTTCGGCACCGACGGCAAGTACTCGTTCGAGGCCGAGACCCAGTTCATGAAGGTCCCGCACCTGCGCAACATGTACCAGAAGGTCGGCATGTTCGGGATGGACAACACCTCGATGCCCGATCCCAGCGGCGTCCAGGGCTTCCTCGCCGAGCCGTACACCGACACCAGCTTCCAGGGCGACCAGGTCCGCGGCTTCGGCTTCCTGCACGACGGCAGCGTCGACACGGTGTCCCGGTTCCACGCCGCCGTCGCGTTCCTCCAGGGCCCGCTGTCGCCGGGTGGCTTCTCGCAGGACCTCGCGACCAACGTCCGGCAGCGCCGCCAGGTCGAGTCGTTCATGCTGGCATTCGACTCCAACCTCGCGCCGATCGTCGGCCAGCAGGTCACGATCGCGGCCAGCAGCGGCGACGATGCCGCCGGCCGGGCCTCTCTGCTCGAGGCGCGCGCGGCCGCCGGCGACTGCGATCTCGTCGTCCACGGGTTCTTCGGCACGCGCGTGTTCGGCTTCCTCTACGAGCCGTCGACCGGCATGTTCCTTCCGGATACCCGGCGCGGCGTGAAGCTGACCGACCACGCGCTCCGCGCGCTGCGCCGGGTCGGCCCGCTGACGTTCACCGCCGTGCCGCCGCAGTCCGGGCGCCGGATCGCGCTCGACCGCGATCTCGACGGCGTGCTCGACGGCGACCAGTGAGCCGCCGGCACGACTGCGTGGCACCGCCGGTGCGTTGGGCGCGGACTGGTCAGCGACGATTCGGGGAGAGCCGTCGACGGAGCTCCAGCTCCACCGCGGGCGCGAGCGAGCGAAGGTACTCCTCCGGCATCAGTTGCAGGATCTCGAGGGGCAACGCAAGCGCCTGGTGATCGCGGTCCAGGTCTGCGAGCCGCTGCTCGGGGGGCACGACGGCGAGGCGCTGCTCGGGGGGCATGCTGGCGAGGACCACTTCGCGGGGCACGTTGGCGCGGGCCAGCTCGGCGGGCACGCCAGCGAGGACCTGCTCGGCGACATAGCGCAACAGCACCTTGTCGGCGGGCAGCAACTCGAGCACTCTGCGCAGTAGCGCATGGTCGACTTCCGTATCCGGCACTTCCATTGCAGCTTCCTTCGAGCGTATGCGCCGACGGGCTGTGGGCCCGGACTTTGATGGCTCTCGACGGGGCGACGGCGGATGTGTTCAACGAGCGTTCTGGCGGAGCCGTCGTCGGATCTCGGACTCTGCCTCGGGTGAGAGCGAGCGAAGGTATGCCTCCGGCAGCAGCTGCAGGATCTCGATGGGCAACGCAAGCGCCTGGTGATCGCGGTCCAGGTCGGCGAGGCGCTCCTCGGGGGCATAGAGCGAGAGCACCTGCTCGGGGGGCAGGCCGGCGAGGCGCTGCTCGGGGGCATAGTGCGAGAGCACCTGCTCGGCAGGGAGGCCGGCGAGGCGCTGCTCGGCGGGCAGCCCGTCGAGCAGCTTCGCCATCAGCTCCTCGTATCCTTCCATGTCCTGGATGTCCATGGCAGCTCCTTCGGAGGCTAGCAGCTCCCACCAGAACCGGCGAGCCTCGAGAGAGCGCCCCGGTCCACGGCCAAACGAGAGTAGCAGATCGTCGCCCTCCGCGGGACCGACGATGTTGATCTCGACGACGTACAGCGTGAACAGGCCGCCGTGCACCTTCAGGTAGCCGCCGCCCAGGTCCTCCCATCTGAGGCCCATCGCCTTGACGTCTGCGTCGAGGCTGGGAAGGCGCGCGGGGACGATCAGCACGGCGCAGAGATCCTCACGCTCGCGAACGTCTGGACCGCCCTCGGCCGGTGTGAGCGGCATGCCATCGGCGCGGTGGCGAGGCAGTGCGCGCTGATTGGCAAAGTAGATATGTACATATCCCCAGAGCCGATCGAGCTGACCGGACCGGTAGGGATAGCCGGGGCTCTTGTATTCCACCACCGAAACCCGGGGCAAGAGCGGCCAGAGGTGTCGCAACGTCTGTGCGCTGTTGTCCACCGGCTCGCCGTCCGGCGTGAGCCTGCGCAGCAGCAGGTAATCGAGACGGAGCGATTCCTCGGAGAGCAACACCTCGGAGCGTACCTCGAATGATTGTGGTCCGCGACGCCGGAAGTTGCGCTCCAAGCCGACATGCCAGACCACCCGTTTGGCACCCACACTACGTGACTACGCCGGACAGCGGGCGAGCGCAAGCTTTCTGCCGATGAGCGAGGCGCCTCGAATGCTGGCGGATCCGATGCGCGACTGTCGATTCAATTGCTGACCAGATGCTGCGTAGTTTTGTCCGGTGTCTGGCCAGATCTCGGACAGCATATGGGGTGTCCTGGTTGGAACTAACACATCGCCCGCTATGTGCCCGGAATTCGGACACCGTGCAGCACAAGATCGCAGCATCAGGCCACGATGTTTGGGTCACGCCTCGTTGCGTGGGCAAGCATCGATGCGTGGACAGGCATCGTTGCTGCGGCCGGGACGTGGACCCAGGCGGCGCGCTCAGAACCGGACCGAGACGCCG
>DATAPF010000078.1:0-18542 GCA_036265355.1 Kofleriaceae bacterium
CCAGCGCGCAGTGCTTCACCTCGCTCGACGGCGCCTCGTTCGCGCCATCGCCGGCCGGGTTCACCTCGCTCGCGCTGCAGAACGGCTGGGCCAACGCGCCGTTCGGCACCAGCGCCGCGCAGGTCGACAACATCCGCGGCATCGTCCACTTCAAGGGCGCGATCGCCAGCGGCACCAGCTCGTCGCTGTTCACCCTCCCGGTCGGGTTCCGCCCGTCGACCACGGTGTGGGCGCCGGTCGATCTGTGCAGCGCGGCCAACGGCCGGCTGGTCATCTCGCCCAGCGGCGCGGTCACCGTCGAGGCCGAGAACGGCGCGTTCACCAGCGCGCAGTGCTTCACCTCGCTCGACGGCGCGTGGTTTGCCCAGGACACCGGCTCGTTCGCCGCACTGACCCTGCAGAACGGCTGGACCAACTCGGCGTTCGGCGCCACCACCGCCGGCGTCGAGGAGCAGAGCGGCGTCATCCACTTCAAGGGCGCGATCGCGAGCGGCACCACCGGCCTGGCCTTCACCCTGCCCGCGGGCTTCCGGCCGTCCACCAACGTCTACATCCCCGTCGATCTGTGCAGCTCCGCCAAGGGCCGGCTGTTCATCCAGCCCAGCGGCGCGGTCACCATCTTCGCCGAGACCGCGTTCACCAGCGCGCAGTGCTTCACCTCGCTCGACGGCGCGTCGTTCACCCTCAGCGACTTCACCCCGCTGACCCTGCTCAACAGCTGGACCAACGCACCGTTCAGCACCGGCAACGCGGGGTTCTACGTCGTCGACGGCGTCGTGCACTTCCGCGGCGCCGTCGCCACCGCCGGCAGCAATGCCCAGCCGTTCACCATGCCGGTCGGCTTCCGCCCGGCGACCAGCGTCTACGTGCCGGTCGACCTGTGCGCCGCGAAGAAGGGCCGCCTGTTGATCCAGCCCAGCGGCGTCGTGACCGTCCAGGCCAACGTCTCGTTCGCCGACGCCCAGTGCTTCACCTCGCTCGAGGGTGCGTCGTTCGCGCTGTCCACCGGCGGCTTCACCGCGCTCGCGCTCCAGAACGGCTGGACCAACGCCCCGTTCGCGACGCGCAACGCCGCCGTCCTCAACGACGCCGGCACCATCCGGTTCCAGGGCGCGATCGCCAGCGGCACCACCGGCCTCGCCTTCACGCTGCCGGTCGGCTTCCGCCCGGCGACCACGGTCTACGTCCCGGTCGATCTGTGCGGTGCCGCCAACGGCCGCCTCATCATCGACCCGAGCGGCAATGCCTCCGTCCAGGCCCAGAGCGCGTTCTCCGAAGCCCAGTGCTTCACCTCGCTCGAGGGCGCGGCGTTCGCTCTCGCCGCGACCGGCTACACCGCGCTGGCCCTGCAGAACGGCTGGACCAACGCGCCGTTCAGCACGCGCAACGCCGCCGCCATCGACGACGCCGGCATCATCCGCCTCCAGGGCGCGATCGCCAGCGGCACCACCGGCCTCGCCTTCACCCTGCCGGTCGGCTTCCGTCCCGCGACCATGGTCTACGCTCCGGTCGATCTGTGCGGCGCCGCCAACGGCCGCCTGATCATCGACCCGAGCGGCAACGTGACCGTCCAGGCCCAGAACGCGTTCCCCGACGCGCAGTGCTTCACCTCGCTCGAGGGCACCTCGTTCGCCCTGTAACCTGGATCGTGTTTGCCCGGCGCCGTGCCACGCTATGAGGCAGGTGGCTCCTCGGGGCCCAGTCGATCGATCTCGCGCCAGAGCTCGTCGAGGTCGAGCGAGAGGCCGGCGCAGCCGGGGATCTGCGAGAGCTTGCCTTCGGTAGCGCCGAGGAGATGCACGTAGTGGCGCTCGGTGCCGAGCTCGAGGATCTCGAAGGTGCGCACCGCGGGATCGAGCATCCAGTAGAAGCGCACGCCGAAGGCGGCGTAGTCGGCGAGCTTGGCGATGCGATCGCGGCGCTGGTCGGAGGGTGCGGGGGACACCACCTCGACGGCGATGTCCGGTGGGATGCTCACGGCCCCACGTCGAGGAAGCGGGGGGCAGCCCGGCAAGAACACGCTGAGATCGGGCTTGCGGCCACGGATGTTGGACAGCGCGAACTTGACCTCCGAGGCGAACGCGAAGCCGCCGAGGGGGACGATCCAGGTGCGAAGCTGCACACCGAGCCAGAGCACAGCGGTTTCATGCATCAGATCCGGCACTTCCTCCTCCTCCAAGACGCCGTCGCAGAGCTCCCCCGGTTCGTCCTCCGGCATGGCCGCCCACTCCTGGACCGTCATCCGTCTGGCGGTGGTCGCGGTCGCAGGCTGCATACCCGCGAAGCCTATCACGCAGATGGGCATGGCGCTCCGTCCTCGGTCATGCCTCATCGCAGCTTGCGAGGTCCTGCGAACCGCGACGCGACGTCACGCATCGCGAGAGCGAGAGCCGGCGATCAGATGCCCCTGTGCGCTGCCGGGAACTTCGGCAGGGCGAGGAGCAGGGCGGCGAGCGCGGGGGTGCGGTGGTCGCCGCGCCAGGCGGCGCCGATGCGCACCGGGGGGAGGTCGGCGAACGGGCGCATGACCAGGCCGCGGGGCAGGGAGCGCAGGACGTAGGAGGCGACGAAGAAGGCGCCGACGCCGGCGCGGACGAGATCGACGCCGATCTGGGGCTGGGTGGTGGCGTAGACGATGCGCGGGATGAGCCTGGCCTCGGCGAACCGGCCGAGCAGCCAGGCGTGGAGCGGCGGGTTGACGGTGCGGTCGAAGAACACGAAGGGCTCGCCGGTGAGGTCGGAGAGGGTGAGCTCGCGGCGGCGAGCGAGGGAGTGGCTGCGGGGCACGACGAGGGACCAGCGGCCCTCGAGGAGCGGGCGGACGGTGAGGCGGTCGTCGTCGACGGGGAGGTTGACGAAGCCGATCTCGAGGGAGCGGTCGCGCAGGCCGGCGAGGACCTCGGCGGAGTAGAGGTTGCGGGACTCGAGGACGACCGGGGGGTCGAGCTCGCGCAGGGCGCGCATGGCGCGGGCGAGGAACGGCGGGTTCCAGTACTCGAGATAACCCAGGCGAATGCGGCGGCGGGTGAGGTTGGCGAGCGAGCGGGCCTCGGTCTCGGCCTCGGCGACGCTGGTGAGGATGCGGCGGGCGTGGTCGACGAGGGCGGCGCCGACCGGGGTGAGGGCGACGCGGGGATGCCGATCGAACAGGCGCGCGCCGAGGTCGGCCTCGAGCTGGGTGAGCTGCTGGCTCAGGGCGGGCTGGGTGATGGCGAGGCGCAGGGCGGCGCGGCCGAAGTGCAGCTCCTCGGCGAGGGCGACGACCGAACGGAGGTGGCGGAGCTCCACGGTGGGGGAGTGTAGCCGATATAAGTGGGGCTTATCGGCGAGGTAGCGGGGATGATTTGCCAGGTGGACCAGGCGGGCGGCAGAGTGGCGCCGTGCTCGAAGCGACGCAGGCGGCTCGGGCGGAGCAAGCTGACGCGGTACAAGCGACCTCGACGGTCGGGGACCCGGCGACGTTCGACCGAGACGGCTCACGCGGCCGCGATGGCGCGCGCGCTCCGGATGGCTCATCTGGCGCGGACCGTTCGGCGGACGCTCGGTCGGCGCGCGCGGACAGCAAGCCGGCGGGCGCAGCGGATCGCGCCAGGCGTACGACAGCACGTGTCGAGCCACGGGCTCGGTCAACGAAGGGTGCAGCCGCCAAGGCGCAGTCGCGGCTCGGGGCGCAGCCGGCTGCGGCGGCGGGGCCGCGGCGCGGGATGCTGGCGCTGCTGGCGGCGTCGGCCGGGCTGGGGGCGGCGAACCTGTACTACGCGCAGCCGCTGGCGGCGGTGATCGCGCGCGACTTTCACACGACGGCGTCGGGAGTGTCGTCGGCGCTGGTCGGGACGCAGCTGGGGTACGCGGCGGGGATGCTGCTGCTGGTGCCACTCGGCGATGTGCGCGAGCGGCGCACCGTGATCGTGACGACGGGGCTGGCGGCGGCGTGCGCGCTGCTGGCGTTCGCGGCGGCGCCGTCGCTGGCGCTGCTGGCGGCGGCGAGCGCGGCGGTGGGGCTGTGCTCGTCGCTGACGCAGATGATGGTGCCGTTCGCGGTCGGGCTGGCGCGGCCGGAGGACCGCGGCCGGGTGGTCGGGGCGGTGATGAGCGGGCTGTTGACCGGCGTCCTGCTGTCGCGGACGGCGAGCGGGACGCTGGCGACGGTGATCGGCTGGCGCGGGGTGTTCGTGGCGGCGGCGGGAGTGATGATCGGGCTCGCGGCGGTGCTGCGGGTGGCGCTGCCGGCGGTGGCGCCGAGCGAGCGGCTGTCGTATCGCGCGCTGCTGCGGTCGCTCGGCGGGATCGTGCGGCGCGAGCGGGTGCTGCGGCGGCGGTGCGTGGTGGGGGCGCTGTCGTTCGCGAGCTTCTCGATGTTCTGGTCGACGATCGCGTTCCAGGTCGCGCAGGGACCGATCCACGGCGGCAGCGCGACGGCGGGGCTGCTCGGGGCGCTCGGCGTGACGGGGATCCTGGTGGCGCCGCTGGCGGGGCGGCTGGCGATGCGGGTGCCGCCGGTGCGGATCAACGTCGGAGCGCTGGCGCTCGGGGCGCTGGCGTTCGGGGTGTTCGGGGGGAGCCCGGGGTCGATTGCGGGGATCGGGGTCGGGGTGGTGCTGCTCGACGCGGGGTCGCAGGCGAACATGCTGGCGAACCAGACGGTGATCTACGGGCTGGCGCCGGGGCAGCGCAGCCGGATCAACGCGCTGTACATGGTGAGCTACTTCGTGGGCGGGGCGCTCGGGACGGCGATCGCGGCGCAGGCCTGGCAGCGCGGCGGCTGGACGGCGGTGTGCGTGGCGGGCGTCGGGTTCTCGCTGCTGGCGATGCTGCCGCTGCGCCGGGGCTGAGGCGGCCCTTGCCACGGGTAAGCCATTGGCTTACACTGGGTCGGTGAAGGTGGCGTGGGATGCGGCCAAGAATCTCGCGAACCAACGGAAACATGGCCTGTCCTTCGAGGAAGCGCAGGAGCTCTTTCTATCAGGCCGCGACTACCTGGAGATCTTCGACGATGTGCATTCCGACACCGAAGATCGCTTCATCGCCATCGGGCCGATCACCCGAGGTCTTGTCCTCGTCGTATGGACCGAGCGCGACGAGGACACGGTGCGCATCATCAGCGCTCGCTGGGCGACCAAGCACGAGCGAGGTCTGTACTTTCAATACCTGGAAGAACATCGATGACTGATATTCCGGAACTCACGCCGCAACAGTTCGAGCGAGCGATCCCTGCACGTATGCGGAAGCGGCTCATGCTCGGCCAGTTCCACTCGGGCGACGATTTCGTGGCCCTGAGACGGTTCGTCGGTCTCACACAAGCACAGTTCGCGGCCGCGATGGGGATCAGTGTCCATACGCTCCGCAACTGGGAGCAGGGCCGACGGCAGCCGGATGGTCCTGCGCTCGCGCTGCTGCGAATCGCTGCTCGCCATCCGCGGATCATTCGCGAGAACGTCGAGTCCGCTGCATGAGCGATCGACCGCGGATGGTGCTGGTCGGCGCGCCGGCTACTTGCCGGCGAACGCCGTGCGCAGGATCGCCTCGGCGGCCTTGAGGGCGGTGACGCGGGTGGCGGGGTCGGCGGGAAGCCGGGCGACGAGATCGCCGAGTGGCCGGCGCGGCTTGCGGTTGTCGAGGCAGGCCTGGGCGAGCGCGCGGACGACGCCGCCGGGGTCGGCGCCGGGCAGCTCGATCGGGCCGGGTGAGAGGGCCGGGGGCTCGGTCCAGCGGGCGACCGCGTGCATCAGCGGGGCCTGCTCGGACCACAGGGTGGTGAGCTCCTGGAGGCCGAGCGGGCGGCCGGCGAGCTGCTCGCCGAGGGCGGCAAAGCCGAGCCAGGCGAGCCACATGCGGGCGAGGACGGCAGACATGCGGGGGCGCGGGGCGTACTGGCGGGGGCCGTAGAGCTCGTTGAATCGGAGCGAGGGCGTGAGCCAGCCGGCAGCGGTGAGCGTGGGCGGCGAGGGAGGCTGCCAGGGGGTACCGAGCAGGGCGGTGAATGCAGCGGAGGCGGCGTCGCGGGCGGCATCGAGAGGGGCCGGCGCGGCCTGGGCGGCCCAGGCGGCGGCGAGGTCGCCCGGGGCAGCGAACACGGCCGCGGCGATCGGGCGCTCGGCGGCGAGGAAGGCACGGGCCTCGGCATCGGGATCGCGGGCGGGGAGCGGGGTGCCGACGACGGCGGGGTCGGTGATCCCGGCGATCTCGGCGGCGACGTCCGCGTGGCGGACGCCGGCGCCGTCGTCGGCGATACGCAGCGGGCAGATCACGCTGTTGTAGTCGACGATGGTGAACGCGCCGAGCCGGAACACACGGTTGAACGGGAACAGGCGGCACGACGCGGGCTTGGCGGCGCGGCCGTCCTCGACCTCGATCCGGCACAGGCCGCCGTCGTCGAGGAACCAGCAGCGGTCGCGCGGGTTGAACGCGGTGATGGCGTCGCCGCGGCGGCGCAGGAACGCCGCGAGGGTGGGGCGGCGGGCGAGCAGCTGGACGAGCTGGCCGCCGGCGACGTCGATGCCGATGCCGTGGCCCTTGCAGCATGCGGCGCAGCCGCGGCAGTCGTAGGCGAACCGCCGGTCAGGCCAGGTGAAGTAGATGGAATCGTCCACGGCTTGCCTCGCGTTGCGTCACCCGCCGTGACAGTCGCAGGCGAACCGCCGGTCCGGCCGGGTGAAGCAGGTCGAGTCGTTCACGTCGCGTCTGCTCGCTATCTATTCCTCGTCCTCGTCGGTCTTGCCGCGGCGCTCGATGCCGGCGGCGCGCGCGAGGTCGCGGTGGATGCGGGCGACGCGCTCGACCTGGCCCTTGGCGGGGAACCGCTCGTAGAAGCCCTCGACGCGGAACTGCCGGGCGAGATCGGTCCACGGGGCGAGCCGGCGCGCCCAGCGCTTGACCCGGTCGGCGGGGTCGGTGTCCTCGGCGGCGAGGTCGGCGCACACGCGGAGCAGCGCCTTGATCGTGACCGGCCGGGTCACCATGTAGCCCGCGTGGCCCCACGCCTCGCCCCACGCCTTCTCGGCGGCGCGCAGGAAGTCGCGCACGATCTCGTAGAACCGCTCGGCCTCGCGCTGCAGGTTGGACTTCTTGGCGAGCTTCTTCCAGTCGGCGGTGGCCCAGCGGTGGATCTCGTTGAACAGCTCGGCCTGGAGGATCCACTTCTCCTGCTTGCTGCGGCCGCCCAGCCGGTTGATCTTGTAGCGCAGCGGGCTGTCGGCCTCGCGGTAGAGCTGGTCGACGACGCGGGCGGCGAACTTCTTGTCGGGAGCGGCCCACGACACCTTCTCGTAGAGGTCGACCAGGTGGCTCTTGTTGATCCGGGTCGGCGTCGAGTTGATGATCACGAACATCTCGGTCGCGAAGTCCTCGCTCTTGCCGTCGAAGATCACGCACGGGACGTGGATCGTGGCGGCCTCCTCGGGGTGCTGGCGGCGGTAGAAGTGCAGCGCGGCGAGCCGGTGCTGGCCGTCGATGATCAGGTACTTGCCGTCGGGCTCGGTCAGGTTGCCGACGTTGGTGAACGGCTTGACCGGGTCGAACTGCAGCCGCTCCTCGGTGAACAGCAGCACGGTGCCGGGGATCGGCGGCTGGCTCGCCGCGGTCTCGTAGAAGTTCTTGATGGTGGTGACCTTGGCGCGCGACAGCTGGCGCTGGAACGCGGCGTCGGTGGCCTCGATCCGCGAGATGAACGCGGCGACCTCGTCGCCCTCGCCGACCGCCTCGCCGGCGAGGCTGGGCTCGCCCTCGGCGTAGAACCGGCTGATGAAGCGGACCTTGTCGAGGACGTCCTCGGCTGGATAGGCGCAGAAGTAGAAGACGCTGTCCTTTTGCCGGATCTGGGTCGCGAGCACGAGGCGGGAACTATACCGCTACCAGATGACACACTGCTTTGCGGGGACCATCTTCGAGCCGGCCTTGCAGCGGAATGCCTTGGCAAATTCGGGGGTGGCCGCCAGCGCGCCGTTGACCCGCCAGCGCGGCGGGGCATGGACGTCGACCATCGCGAGCAGCCGCTCGTAATCGGGCCGCGCCTTCGCGCACCACGCCTGGCCGAACCCCAGGAAGAACTGCTGGTCCTCGGTCAAGCCGCCGGCGACCACGGTGTCGGGCGCCGCGCCGCGCAGCTGGTGGAGCGCCGCGAGCGCGAGCTTGACGCCGCCGATGTCGGCGATGTCCTCGCCGACGGTGTTGGCGCCGCTCAGGTGGGTGCCGCCGCTGACCTCGTAGCCGCTGTACTGGTCGATCACGCACCGGGTGCGCTGCTGGAACTCGCGCTCGGTGTCGGGCTGCCACCAGTTGACCAGGTTGCCGGCGGCGTCGTACTGCGCGCCCTCGTCGTCGAACCCGTGGGTCAGCTCGTGGCCGACCACGACGCCGATCCCGCCGAGGTTGATCGGCAGCGCCGCGCGCAGGCTGTAGAGCGGCGGCTGCAGGATGCCGGCGGGGAACACCATGCCGTTGAGCTGCGGGTCGTAGTACGCGTTGACCTGCGGCGCGGCCATCTGCCAGTCGCCGCGGTCGACCGGCTTGTCGATCTTGGCGAGCTGGCGGGCGCGCTCGGCGCGGCGGGCGGCGAGCGCGTTGGCGGCCCAGGTCCTGGCGTCGAGCTTGAACCCGTAGCTCCGCCAGCGGTCCGGGTAGCCGATCTGGTAGGTCATCGCGTACAGCTTGTCGCGCGCGCGGCCGCGGGTGGCGCCGTCCATCCACGGCACGGCGTCGAGGTTGGCCATCATCGCGGTGACGATCGCGAACACCTGGTCCTCGGCGGCCTTCCGGGCGTCGGCGCCGAACCGGTCGCGCACGAACACCTGGCCGACCAGGTCGCCGAGCGCGTCGACGGTCTGGTTGACGCAGCGCTTCCAGCGCGGCGATTGCTCGGGCTGGCCGGTCAGCGCCGAGATGAACTTGAACCGCAGATCCTCGAGCTGCCGGGTCAGCAGCGGCGCGGCCTCGTCGGCGACGTGGAACGCCAGGTACGACCGCCAGACCTCGGGGCGGGTCGAGCCGAGCAGGCGGTCGAGGCCGGCGAGCAGGTCGGGCGAGGTCACGGTGACGCCCTGGACGTCGCGCAGCCCGACCGCCACCCAGAACGCGTCCCAGTCCAGCCGCGGCATCGCGCGGGCGACGCCGGCGCGATCGATCTTGTGGTAGCTGGCCCTGGGATCGCGGCGGGCGACCTTGTCGCGCGAGATCCGGGCGATCTCGGTCTCGAGCGCGACGACGTCGGCCGCCTCCTGGCGCGCCAGCTTGTGGCCGAGCGCGGCGAGCACGCTCTCGACGTAGCTCTGGTACGCGGTGAGCACCGCGCGGGTCTGGTCGTCGCCGCTGAGGTAGTAGTCGCGGTCGGGCAGGCCGAGTCCGCCCTGGTCGATGCCGGCGATCACGCTGCGGGCGTTGGCGGCGTCCTGGACCGGCGCCAGCACGAACAGCCCGGAGAACCCGGCGGCGTCGAGCGCGGCGAGCGCGCCGGTCAGCGAGCGGACGTCCTTGACCCGGTCGATCGCGGCGAGCACCGGGTGGAGCGGGGCGAGGCCGGTGCGGGCGATCGCCGCCTCGTCCATGCACGAGCCGTAGAACGTGCCGAGCTGCTGGGCGATCGGATCGGCGCCGGGGCGGGTCCGCGCCTGCTCCAGCAGGGCGTGCTCGTACTGCAGGTTGCGCTCCTCGATGTCGACGAAGCTGCGATCGGCCTCCGGCTTGTCGGCGGCGATCTCGGTGCGCTTGATCCAGCCGCCGCACGCGAACTGGTAGAAGTCGTCGCACGGGTCGACGGTGACATCGAGCGCCTCGGGATCGAGGCCGACCCCGGCGAGCGAGCGCGTGGTCACCGGCTTGCCCGCGCGGGGCTCGATCAGCACCGCGCCCACCGTGGGCAGCGAGGCCGGGAGTCCGCCGGCGCGCGGCGCGGGTTCCGGGGCCGGAGCGGCCGGCCGGCGAGGCGCGCAGGCGACGAGGACGAGGACGAGGGGAAGGGTCGCGCGCATGGGTCCGATCCGGTCGGGCGACGCTTCCGTACCATGGGTGATCCGGCGTTGCTACCGTACGGTCGGTGTCGAGGTGCCATGTGCGCGCCTCGCAAGCGGTCTCACGGCGTCGCACGCTGTACCGCGCATCACCGAGCCGGTCCGCTGTGTGCAGCGTTTTGCTACTGGCGCTTGACGAACACGTAGTCGACGTCGATCTGCACCGGCTGCATGGGCTTGTTCATCGAGTACGTGAAGGCGCTGAACCGGACCGGCAACAGGCCGGTCGGCAGCGTCGCGGTGACCGCGGGCCGACTGGCGCCGTCCCTGGTGAACACGACCTGGGTGGCCGTCCGCGCGATCTGGTAGGTGCTGGTGCCGCCCAGGTACATGGTCGTGGTCACGTCGCACGTGTAGGCGTTGGCTGCCTTGGTCTCGACGTAGGCGTCGCCGTCCTGGCTGCGGAACATCACCGCGTCGGTCTCGCCGGCGTTGCACTGCTCGTCGATCCGCGACGACGAGAACCCGATCGCCTTGTGGTCGTAGAACTGCCCGGCGTTGATCGTCACCTTGGCCTCGAACAGCGTCCCGGTGGGGAACCCGACCAGCGAGTAGACGTCGGCGAACGCGTTGATCACCGCGGGCAGCTGGATGGTGAGCAGGCCGTTGGCCTGCGTGATGGTCGCGCCGCCGCCCGTCGCGGTGCCCCACAGCGAGCCGTTGAGCGTCGCGCCGGTGAAATCGTCGGCCAGCAGGCAGGTGTCCGGCGCGCACGGGTTGAACGCCGCGTCGCCGGCCGCCCCGTCACTCGGTCCGGCGTCATGCGCCGTCGCTGCCACGTTGCCACAGCCGATCAGGACCGTCGCCGCGAGTGCCAGAAGTCGCATATGTATCCGACAGTACTTACATTACCTCTGTAACTCCAGCGCTCGGCGCGGTCGCTGTGACCCGGCCGACAACCGCACCGCGATCAGCGCGGGACGAGCTGTCGCAGCTGCCAGGCCTGGAGGTGGAGGTGGCGGTGGGCCGCTCGCGCGCGGGTCCGCATCGAGTGGGCCATCCAGCAGGTCCCGATGATCAGTCCGGCGGTGTACAGTACGGCGACCAGCAGCGCGGGGCCCTCGGCGCCGCCGATCGCCGGGGCGTGGAGATGGACACCGGCCGGGTCGATCGCGATCGTCGGGCTGATCGCGCCGAGCCGCTCGAGGATCAGCGGGGCGAGCGCGCCGGTGATGAACAGCGCGCCGATCGACGGCGCCGAGCCGAGCACCGACAGCCGCGGGGTCACGCCCATCGCCAGCGCGAGCACCGCGGCGACCCCGGGCGCGACCAGGATCGGCGAGAACATCCGGGCGACGGCCGCGATCATCACGACGTTGCCGAGGATGACCAGGCCGGGGCGCGGCCGCGAGCCGTGGTAGGCGACGAGGTAGATCGCCATCTCGAGCACGAGCACGCCGAGGAACCCGACCAGCGCGTGCGCGCCGGGCGGCGCGATCCACCATAGCAGCGGGGTGAACCCGAAGCACGCGACCAGCGCCCAGATCCCGGCGCGCGCATCGGCCTGGGCGGTGCCGACCTCGTCGGTGGCGATCGCCTCGTCGACCTCGCGCGGCGTGGTGCGCGGCGGGTCGAGCATCAGCCGGCCGACCAGCGCGGCCGCGCCGTCGAGCGCCGGGTCGAGCGCCAGCGCGGCGGCGGCCTCGCGCATCGCGGCGCGGCGCAGGTCCTCGGCGTCGCCGCCGCCGAACGCCGCCTGGGCGCGGGCGAGGTGGTCGCGCGCGAGGTCGCGCCGGCGCGCGAGATCGCGATCGCCATCGAGGAAGCGCTGCACGCGGTCGCCGAGCTCGCGCGCGGTCGCGATCCGCTCCGCGCGCTCGGGCGCGGTCGCCGCGGCGCACAGCGCGTCGAGCTCGGGCGGGATGCCGCGGGCCTCGGCGCGCGGCGGCGGCTGCAGGTCGAGCTCGGCGGTGGTGCGCTGCGTGGTGTCGCCGGGCGCGCCGGGGCGGGGATGCAGCGGCGCGCCGGTCAGGATCTCGAACAGCACGCAGCCGAGCGCGTAGATGTCGGCGCGGCCGTCGATGTCGGGCCGCCCGTGCGCCTGCTCGGGCGACATGTATCCGGGCGTGCCGATCGCGGCGCCGGCCCGGGTCGCGTGGTGGTCGCCGCTGTGCAGGTCGGCGAACTCGCCGCTGTCGTCCTCGCCGATGATCTTGGCGACGCCCCAGTCGAGGATGTAGACCTCGCCGAACTCGCCGAGCAGGATGTTGTCGGGCTTGAGATCGCGGTGGACGATGCCGCGGACGTGCGCGAGCTCGATCGCGAGGCAGACCTCGACGAACGCGCGCAGGATGCGCTGCAGCCCGATCCGGGCGCGGGTCGCGGGGTCGGCGAGGATCTTGCCGAGCGTGATGCCCGACAGCTTCTTCATCGCGAAGAACGGCAGGCCGTCGTCGTCGCGGCCGAGCTCGTGGACCGGGACGATCGCCGGATGCTCCAGGCGGCCCTGGATCGACGCCTCGCGCAGGAACCGCCGGATCGCCTGCTCGCCCGGTGCGGCGGCCCGCATCCGCTTGATCGCGACGTCGCGGCCGACCTGCTCGTCGCGCGCGGCGATCACCTCGCCCATGCCGCCCTTGCCGATCCGGCGGCCGAGCCGGTAGCGGCCGGCCAGCACCGGGGGCGTCGCGCGCGGCGGCTGGGCGTCGGGAGTGGCCGCCTCGCCGGCGGTGGACGGAGCGACCACCGTTCCCTCGATCCCACGGGGGGCGCCGCCCCCCGCCCCGCCGGCAGAGCCGTCTGGGTCCCCACCCCCCGTCTCGCTGCGCTCGCTGGTATCCATGCCGCACGATACCCCGGTCCTGCCCGGGCGCGGGAATGCGCGCGACGGCCGAGCCGGTACAAGTTTAACGCCGTGGCGTATCGCGATCGTCCTCCGGTCTGCCCGCTGTGCAGCATCGAGCTGCTGCGCCGCGGCCGCCGCGACATCTGGCGCTGCCCGCGGTGCGCCGGGATCCAGCTCGCGGCCGGCGAGCTCGAGCGCCGGCTGCGCGTGCTCGCCCCGGATATCTCCGACGAGGTGATCCGCGACGTGATGACCGCCCGGCGGTCGCGCGCCGCCGCGGTCCGCCGGTCCCGGCCCGCGGCGCTGATCTGCCCGATCTGCCGGCGGCCGATGCACCCGGTCGCGATGGGCGGCGTGCGCGTCGCGCGGTGCGATGCCGACGACCAGATCTGGCTCGACCGCGCGGAGCTCGAGCGCCTCGTCGAGCAGACCGGGGTGCGCCACCAGTCGCAGCGGTCGTGGCTCGCGCGGCTGTTCTCGCACCTGTTTGCGACGTAGGCGCTGCAGGGCGTGGCGCCGGGGAGAACGCGGGCACGCTCGGCGCGCCGTGGGCTGCTGCGCGGATGGGCGTCGGAGCCGCGCCCGCCGAATCACCACCGGCGCCTGCGCGAACGGCGTTAGGTATGTGCGGGACAATACCTGCCAATCCTGGTCACGGTCGCGGCGTCCGACCCCATCCTGCTCGCGGTCGCCCACGGCGCGTCTCGCGTTGGCGCCTCGACGCAGCATCGACAGCATCCGGCCGAGCCTGGCCTGGCTCGCTGCAAGCGCTCACGACGCAACATACCATGGCTCATGCTTCGCGACGAAGCCATCACGGCGCTCGTACACGCTCACATAGAGGCTCGGAAGCGCCGCATCGTGCGCGCCGGCCTGAATCCTGAATCAACCCGGCGCGCGGATCCCGTCCGTCCGGCTGCGGTCTGCGCTGCTATGCCGACCCCGGCCAGGTGGCTCCGGCCGTAGCCATCGTCCGGTAGTCGGACATAACATGGCGCAAGTGGGCGACGAAATAGCAAGCGCAGCTTGGCGCGGAAGTTTCAAGACGCGAGCGCATGCTCGCGGGTGGTCTGTACGAACGAACGTCCGGCGCGGCCGGACAGCCGCTCGCCGGCTACCGACGCCGTGAACCCGAGCGCACGGTGCTGCACGAGCTCGTCGCGCAGCACGCGCAGACGATGCTCGCCGAGGTGCGCGCGGCCGACCCCGAAGCTGGCCGACTGCCCCGTCACGTCGAGCGCGAGCTCACCGAATACCTGCGGTGCGGCGTGCTCGCCCACGGCTTCGCGCGCGTGCGCTGCACGACGTGCCATGACGAGATCGTCGTCGCGTTCAGCTGCAAGCGCCGCGGCCTGTGTCCGTCGTGTACGGCGCGACGGATGGCGGACACCGCGGCCCATCTGGTCGACCACGTGTTGCCGCGCGCGCCATATCGCCAGTGGGTGTTCACGGTCCCCAAGGCGCTGCGGCTCCGGCTCGCGCGAGACCCCGCGTGGACCACCTGGGTCGGCAACCTCGCCGTACGCGCGATCGGGGCATGGCAGCGGCGGGTCGCCCGCCAGCGCGGCATTCGCGCACCGCGGACCGGGGCGATCACGTTCGTGCAGCGGTTCGGGGGGCTGGTCAACCTCAACGTGCACTTCCACCTCCTCGTGCCCGACGGCGTGTTCGTCGATGATGACGACCGGCTCGCGTTCGCGCTCCATCCGGTGCCCACCAGCGCCGACGTGCCGGCGATCCTCGATCGGATCGTGCGTCGGATCGCACGTCGGCTCGCCGACGAGGCGCGCAACGACAGCGTGGAGGAGGGGGTCGACGTGCTCGCACAGGTCCAAGCCGAGGCCGCGGCGACGTGGCGCTCGGCGCACAACCGCAAGCCGACCGTGCGCGGTGTTGAACGCCTGCGCGCGTGGTGCGAGGGCTTCTCGTTGCACGCCGGCGTCGTGATCGCCGACCACGACCGCGAGGCACTCGAGCGCTTGTGCCGCTACGGCACGCGCCCGGCGTTCGCCCACGAGCGGCTGGCCTGGACCGCCGATGGCCAGATCGCTTACCGGCTCAAGCGGCCGTGGCCCGACGGCCGCACCGAGCTGGTGCTACCCCCGGTGGCGTTCCTCCGCAGGCTGTGCGGAATTATCCCCCCACCCCGTCGCCATCTGGTTCGCTACGCGGGGGTGTTCGGCCCCGCCAGCAAGGCGCGCGCGAAACTCCGCGCGCTCGTACCCGCGGGCGGCGGCGAGCCACCGCCCGCCGCCGCGACGCCGAGCGGCTCGACGCGTGCGGGCCGGGTCCCGTGGGCCGAGCTGTTGCGCCGGGTGTTCGCCACCGACGTGCTGGCATGCCCGTGCGGCGGCCGTCGCAGCGTGGTCGCCGTCGTCGTGGACTCCGCCATCGCGCGCGCGGTGCTCGCGCCGCTCGGGCTCTCGTGCACCCCGGCGACCTTCGCGCCTGGGCGGGACCCGCCGCAGGCCGAGTTCTGGTTCGACGACGCTTCGTAGCCCGCACGACCGCCGACCCGCTCGGCAGGGACGGGTCTGCGCCGACGTCGACCCAACGTACGCCCGCTGACACAGCTGGCATCCGGTGGTGCTCGCCGGCTCCCCGATCCACCCTCGGGCACATTGAGCCATCCCCGGGGCAGCGCCCGAAACCCCGCTTGTTTGTCCTACCCGCGTGATGTTGCGCAGCCTCGCGAGGATCCAGCGCTGTGCGATGAGAACGCCGCTCTCGACCTTCGCCTTGTCTCGAGGTTTGAGCGGACGTGCCGGCAAGATCGTCGTCGAGTAGTGCTGCGACCACTCCTCGTAGGTGCACTGGATCCCCGGCTCGTACCGGCTCGCGACCACGACGCCGCTCTTGAGCTGATCAGGAACGAACGCAGCCGGAGCACCACCGAGAAACTCGACGAGCCTGACGTGGCTCGCGATCCAGTCCGCCGATTGCTGGGTCGCCGTCGCCTCGGCGTACGTGTAGTTCGATGCGCCCATCACCGCGACGAACAGCTCGACCTCGACGCGGTCACCGGTCGCGCGATCGACGATCGTCAGCTTGTCGCCGGAGTAGTCGACGAAGCATTCTCGCCGGCCTTGTGGACCTGGCGCATCGTGATCCGCAGCCGGTCCGCCCACGCGTTGTACAGCTCGACGAACGTCGTGTAGCCGTACGCGTTGGGGCTCGCTACTTGGCCTGCCAGCCGAGCGTGAGCAGGAACGCGCTCTCGGCGACCGCCTCCACGTCATGGCGAAGTCCTCGTTCGAGCACGAGCAGGCGGCCGGCAGGTAGATCGGCGGCCTTGTCGGGAAGTTGCAGCCGCACGTGCCCGCTGAGCGTGTGGACCGACGCCGTATCGTTCGCCCGATGCTCCGCGATCCGCGCACCTGCCTTCATCACGACGAGGACGATCCGCAGGTCCTGCTCGCGAACCAACGTGCGAGCGGTGTGCCCCTCGCGCTCGTAGGCATCCTCACGCCGCATCTCGGCGTCGATGGAGGCCAGGTCAAAGACGGCTCCTTGGTGGGTAGGCTCTGGTTTGCTCATCCGCTCATCTCCTCCGTGCTCAGATCGATTGTCGATATCCGAAGAACTCGTGGTCCTCGTTGTAGCCGCCATAGCCGCCACCGACCTCCGCGAGGTCGGCGATGAATTCGATGCCACCAATCCATTTGACTTGCTTGAAGCCGAGCTGGACCTCGTTGCGAAGGCGCAGCGGCGCCCCGTGGCCGTACGACAGCGGCTCGCCGTTCATGTCGTAGGCCAGCATCGTGAGGTGGTAACGCATCTGTTCGATCGGATGCGCGTCGTAGTAGAGGCCCTTGTCGGGGCCGTCGCCGAGCGAGTAGAACACCACCCACTTCGCCTCCGGCTTGGGCTTGACCAGGTCGAGGATGGTCTGCATTGACACGCCACCCCACTTGGCGACAGCGGACCAGCCCTGGATGCAAAAGTGCTGCGTGATCTGCTCATGGTGCGGCAGCGCCCGCAGCTCGGCGAGGCTGAGCTCGACGGGATTGCCGACGAGGCCGCGAATACGGAGCCGATAGCTCGCGAAGTGGTCGTCGAACAGCGCGCGGTACTCCGGGCTCTCGGGATACTTGCCGTTGTGCCAGAAGTACGGAGAGATGTCCTTCTCGGTGTATGAGCCGGGCTTCGAGTCGACGTGCTCGAACAGGCGCTGCGCCGGGCCGATGAGCGCGTACCCCGCGCGCTGCACCCAACGCGGATGGCGCAGCGTCATGGGCGTGGCGGCGACCCAGCCCACGATCACGATCGCCATCGATGCGGCGAAGATGCCGAAGCCGACCAAGCTCCTGCTGTCGGTTCCCAGGTAGATGAGGTTGAGGTTCCTCAAGAGGCCGGTCGTGAAGACGAGAGTGATGTGGACGACGGTGAAGAAGAGGAACCAGCAGAGCACGAGGAAGTGCAGCGAGCGCGCCGTCTGAATGCTGAACAGCTTGCTGATACGGTGGAACCGGGTTGAGAGGGCGGGCGACATCCCCAGGCCGGTGATGAGGGCGAGCGGCGCGGCGATGAAGACGGTGACGAAGTAGGCAGTGACCTGGAGGCCGTTGTACGCGACCCAGCTATTCTCCATTGGCCAGCTCAACGAGAGATACTGGATCAGCACCGAGCCGGCATCGGAGAAGACCTCCGTGCTCGTCGGGACGATGCGACGCCACTCCCCCGTCGCGAAGAGGAGCAGATAGAAGATGAGCCCGTTCAGGAGCCAGAGCACGTCGACGCCGAGGTGCCACCACCGCGCGAGCCCGATAGAATGGCGGATGCCCGGCAGGCCGACGTGCTTTGGCAGGGTGATGGAATCCTGCTTGGCCGTCCAGAGCGGGTCGTCCGGCACGCGGTGCTGCATGCGGAGCCACTCTTTCCCGGGCGTCGAGTGTCGCGTCCAGTACAGCCGTGGATGGTCCGCCAGGATCTGAAGGCCGGCCCGGATGATGAAAACCAGGAAGAACAGGTTGAGAAAGTGCTGCACGCGCAGCCATGCCGGCATGTCCGAGGCGACGTGCGCCGAGGCGCCGGTCCCCGGGTGCCGCAGGATGAACGCTTGCACCTCGGGGATCCCGCGGAGGTACTGCGCCGCCGCCACCGCCCCGAGCAGCACGCCCCAGCCGATCGGAAGCAGCCACAGCAAATTGAACCACTTCTTTGCCCCGATTCGCACGCGCGGGGCGATCCCGAAGGCAGCCGGGATCGCACCCGCCCAGGCCTTCGGATCGACGACATCCTCACCCTTGGTGAGCTTCTCTCGAAACTCGGTTACGGCCTCCGGAGAGGCAGGGCGCTTTCCAGCTGTCGGAGGTGGCGCCGGCGCGTCTTTGGTGCGATCCGCCATTTCTCAATCCTCCACCACGATCGGCGATTTGGCGAGCGAGGCGCGGAGCCACTCGCGATTCAACCGCCCGATCGTGTCGATGCTGATCGACTTTAGGCACAATGCCAGTCACTTAACGACCTTCTTCGACGAGGCCCTCGCCGGCCGCTTGCGGGCGTAGTTGCTCATCTTGATCTTCACCGCTCGTGGGAAGAGTCGTTCAGGGCGTCGAGGAGGCAAGACGAATCTCCGGACGCGGTCCTGGATCTTCGCGAGTTGCTTGGGGATCGCACCGGGGCTCAACGACTTGGAACCGAGCAGCCATAGCTCGACGAACGAGCGCAAGGCAGCGACGAAGCTGATCCGGATGGGGGCGACGCCGAGCTCGTCGGCGATGCGCTCCATCTCGAGCCGTACCAGGTTGTAGACC